>NZ_DDKA01000019.1:284554-489788 GCF_002339225.1 Sphingobacterium sp. UBA2610 | reverse complement strand
AAGGCGCTATATTTTTATAAAGCAAGTTAGGCGGCAGCCCTTATTGTATCGCTTGTGTCAAGTTTAAAAAGTCGCGAAGATAGGTACACTCTTTTGACGCGATGGTAAAGAATGGGGTATCTTTATATTGTGTGCTCAATTCTTTGAAGTACCTATTTTGCATTGAAAAGCGATAAAAAGGATTTTTCAAAGGTGAATCATAATACTGCCAACGCGATTCATTGGTATAAACAAAATCCTTTTGTTCGCATTTGGCCAGCATAAAAGTGCATTTAGCCTTGAATTCTTTATTGGAACTGAGCGCGCGCGCTTTGCTATACCATTCCTTAGCCGATTTAGTCTGTAGGTAGTTTCGTTGCCAATGGAGTGTCGAGGGAGCATGGTTATCTGTCGATGACCAATCGTAGGATACGATGGACCATGCATTGCCGTAGGTACTTGTCTGATAGATACCTGTAGCCATTTGAAAGTAATATTCCGCTTTTTTCTGATTGTCTTTTTCCGTTTTTATCGCATTTTCCAACCGCGCCATCCGTTCAGCATATTTTAGTTTGGTTGTATTTTCCTTTCCGTATTTTTTTGGATAGTCATTTATCGTCACAATAAAGGGGTTGGGTTTGATGTCATCTTCATCCGTGCTATACCAGTTTTTAATTTCCTTTATTTTATGGTCTTTAGGAAGTGCTGCTAATGTTTTTGCTGCTTTTTGGAAATCCAGTTCGCGCAAATAAGTTGTACCCAGTAATTCGGTGAGATAATCCCTATTAAAATGTTTGATATCTTTCAATAAGAATTTAGACAGGGTGTTCTGTTGGGAATTGTCCGACAATAAATTCCTTATTTTTAACAGCGTTTTAGGTGTAAGGCTATTTTCCCAAAAGTGCATTGTTGTCCACTGCATATTATCTTCCAATGAGTCTTTCACAAAGCCATAGTTGTAAAAAGCATCTGCCTTTACAGCAGCTAAACTAGCCATAGCGGTGTCTTGTGTGTTCATATAGTGTTTTACAACAAGATTTTGTAAAATGTTCCGGCAGATTAAACTATAGTTGCTGTATTCAAAAGCACTATAACCCCAGTTTTGTTTGCGGATATCTTCTTTACCATCTAGTTTTGCTTTTTCTTCTAACCACGATAAGGTTTTGGTCAATTGAACTTCATCCAGCTGCTTACTGCTTTGCCAGTCCGTCAATTGTGTGAGCAATCGGGTAATTTGAAGCTGATCAATCAATTTTGGACTGAGGTCAGTCTCTTTTATTCCAGCAAGGTATTCTTTTGCTAAAGTATTTTCCTTATTCATCCAACTTAGGTAGGCAGCAGTAATAAGGCCCAATTGGGGTTGAACATATTTTTTGTCGCGATAAAGTTTTAGCGCAAAATTGCGGAGCGAATCCAGATGTAGCTTAACCTTTCCTTTATCGTCATTTTTACTGTAGTAATTATAATTATCGCTACTGAGGTAAAAAGACTCGTTCATTTCTGTTTCTATCTTATTGACTTCGCGTCCTAATAGTACCGCATTGACGGTGTTAGCAGGATCGAGCTGATAGCAGTCGCTCAGATATTTCAGGGCATAGTCACTTGTTCCAAAGCCAATGATCGCATTGATGTTGAATTTATCGGCATCATTTTTTGCATATTGAAATATCTCGGCATCGCTGGCTGTAATATAATGGAAATTAGCATATGCGAGGATACGCCTTTCCGGACTGGCGGTGAATAATTTGGAAAAGAGATAAGCTGCCCTTGCAGGATCACCATTTTTGCGGACAGCCCCCGCATAGTTGGATAGTGCCCAATTGAGGATAGCTTCGTCTCCCTTAGCAGATTGCAGGTACTTTTCATAAATCGTCATGCTCTTGGCGTATTCCTGCCCAAATAGATATAAACGGGCAGATTGATAAGCATAGCGGATATAGAGAAAGCTATTTTTGGGGTACTTGGGGATCTGCTGTTCGGCGAGTTCAGCTAATTGTGTGATTTCTTTGAAATTTCGGGTATCCGGATCCCAATAGTTATGTTGAATATTCGTGATGGGTTCCTGCTTTTTGGTGAACATAAAATAAGCGCGTTCAGCTTCATGTTTTCCGTCAATCAATGTGCTTAAGAACGTATTTCCTTTAATGGAATCTGGCAGGTTGATCCAAGTCGACTTTTGTTGATTGCTCGCTAAATTAGCGGTTGCAGCGTTGCTGTTGTACATCAATTGCTCGACATCCTTAACCTTGACCTGGGAGCCGAGGTGCTTCACCCAAGTTTCGGAATTGATTAAACTTTCTTTGACTGGTGCTTCCTCCGTATAAAGAAATTGGTAGGGGATGAATTGAAAGGCAGAAAATCCATTGTCCTCCAGATTGGGGAGATAATAGGTCGTTTGATTGTCGTAAGGATCCACTTCAGGACCACAGGCGATATTGGTTGCAATCTCTCCAAAGAAGAAAGCTAATGTAGTGCTAGAAAGCAGCAATAATTTTTTGTAATTCGGCATTGCCATGGTTTGCTAGTGTAGCTTGATCTAAATGATAAAAAATAATCCGGTGTTCTTTTCCTTTCAGCTCTCCCTTCAAAAATTTTGCCGTTTGTAGGAGTTCATCCTGATTGATGGATTCAAAACGTATAACATCTCCCTTTTTAAGGTTTGCTTTTGGGAGATCCTTTGTTAAAATATAGAGGTTCGTATTGGGGTTATGGGTAAATAACCCCGAGTCTTTAATATCCTCTTCGTTGATATGTTTTGAAATACCGATATAATTATTATTTCTGAAAACGACAAACCACTGAAATAGCGGTAATGCAATATCCATTTCCATGGGATAGTTGCGTAATGTTCCGCTTAGATAGGTCTTGAGGTCCTGTTGATTTAAAATGGAGTTCTGATTGCCAAATTGTCTGAGATTTCCCATGTTGTAACACATCAACATCGCTTTTTTCACAGGCGGAATTCCGCTGGTGACCGTATTTTTGACTTGGTGGAGCCGCAGCGTAGCGCTCACGATAACATCTTTTAATGCCGGTAATTGCTGCAAATAGCTGAGCAGATAGAAAAATTTATCACGGGATGTCTTTGTCCAATCGCAGTCCAGTTGGAGTTTGGTAAATTTTTCTTTCCCAGCTTGTTGTATTTTAGCCGTCACAAACGGAACAATCTTATTTGCCACTCCCCTGATCTGCAGGCTATCCATCTCTGCAAAAACACCTTGGTTGACGAATACTACAGGAATCAATTGCTGTTCTTTGGGGACAGGTTGCGTAAACGTAATGGGGCTAATAGGGACGGCTTGTACACCGGATGGATCGAGATCAATATCCATGATGCGGACATAGATAGATTTCGCGTCAATTTCTTTTAAGGAGCGGCTTTCTGCGGTATCTAACAGAAATACGGTCTTCCAAAAATAGAAGCCCGTTTCATGTTTTGTTTTGGTGCAGGAACCTAAAAAAAGTAGAGATAGTGGTACAAGAAATAAAAATAGTTGTGTTTTACGCAGCATATTCACTTTATTTAGTCGTAATTCAAACAAAATGGGCTTAATTTTGTTTGTTATTCAATAAAATAAAGACGAAATTACAAAGAGATTGTGACTTTATGAAGCCTATTTTCAAATGGATTCTTGGTATTGTAGCGTTTATCCTACTGGCGTTGGCTGGTGGTATTTGGTATTTTAGCAGTAAGTGGAAGCCCCTTTTAGATACTAAAATCAAGCAGCTGGTGTCTCAAGCAACGGACAATTTGTATACTATTACATACGACGATATCCACGTCAACCTATTATTAGGCAATATAACAATAGACAATCTGCAGCTCGTCTCAGACAGTTCCGTATATAAAAAGTTGGAGTTGGTCAAAAAAGCGCCAGATAACCGCTTTGAAATTTCCATCAATAGGCTGAAAATAAAAAGCTTTGGTATCCGAAGGGTATTAATGGATAAGGAACTTTTTTTGAATGATATCACCGTCGAAACACCAACGATTCATGTCATCAATGAGGTACACCGTTATAACGATACGGTGAGTAGGGGACCTAAAAAACCATTGTATGAGAAGATAAAGGATAATCTGAAAAAAATTCAGGTTCGGGCTGTCAATTTGAATGATATCGATTTTAAATATACGCAGGTCCAAAAAGGGGTGTATCAAGATTTCGAAGTCAAGAAGGTCAAGGTTCGTATAGATGACGTTTTAATCGATTCGACTTCTGAGCGAGACAAGCAGCGCTTTTATCATACGAAAATGATTGATATTGAGGTGCCTGGTTTTACCTATAAAACTCCGGACGGGTTTTATAAGATAAACTTTGATCAGTTGAAAATCAATAGTAAAAATCGCAATGTCCTCTTGACTAAAGTTGCTTATCAGCCGACGCTGAATAAGGCTGCATATTACCGAAAGAAAGGTGAAGGTGGAAGCTATATGGTGCTGAAAATGGATACCCTGCTTTTGACGGGATTCAATTTTGCCGAGCTTTCCCGTGATAAGAAAATATATGCACAAAATGCACGCTTAAAAAATGGTTCTCTTTCGATTTATAGTGATAAACATTATAAAAGCCCACCCACCAGTCAGATTGGAAATGCTCCGCACATGAAATTAATGCAGATGTCGACACGCTTGGGAATTGATTCATTGATTTTAGATAATATAGGAATTACGTATGCTGAAATGAGTGATGAGTATAGTCAAATCGGTACCATTACTTTTGATCACACGTATGGTACGATATTGAATGTGACAAATGATTCGACAAAATTGCTTAAGCAGAAGCTCATGCGTGCAAATTTGAGCAGCAATTTTATGAATGCAGGCAAGCTTTCTACCAACTTCGTTTTTGATATGACCTCTAAAGTTGGGGCCTATACCTACAAGGGCACACTTGGGAAAATGGATCTAACAGTCGTTAATAAAATGATCCGGCCATTGTTAAATGTTGAGGTTAAATCGGGCAATCTCAGTCAGATTACATTTGACATATGGGCCAACGATTACCGTAGTAAAGGAACCTTTAAAATGGATTATGATGATCTCAAAGTTAATATCCTGTCGGAGCCAGGTGATGATGGTCGTCGAGAAAAAAAGGGGCTGCTGTCTTTTATGATTAATCAGGTGTTGTTTAATCCGAGCAATCCGGATTTATACGGGAAATATACGGTAGGGCATATCAATAAGCGCAGGGACCCCAATCATCCATTTTTTAAAGCGATGTGGCAGACTTTGTTGGTTGGAATTAAGCAATGTGTCGGCCTTGGTCCAGAACGGGAAGCTAAACTGATGAACACAGCTGGAAAAGTTGAAAAAGTCGTTGGGGGAATCAGCAAGGCCAAGAAAATGATTTCAAGTATATTTAAGAAGCACAAAACGCCTGAGGAGTTGCTGAAGGAAGAAAAAGAAGATGAGGCCAAAGAGGCGGCAAAGATTGAAGAGAAAAGGAAGCGTGACCGTGAAAAGGCTGAAAAGGAACTCGAGAAAGAAGGGGCGGGAAATTAAAGACCCGTTTCACGTGAAAAGGTTGCCTTGGTTAAGTCGGCGTGCCAAAAAACACAACGGAGATAGATTTGCATTTATTGACAGATTTATCTTAGTTTGAGACATTATGATAGATTCGATTTTAAGTTTTATCCGATTTGTTTTCAAATATAAAAATGGGCTTGTAGACAAAATCATGTTCTATGTGAGCATGATTTGCGCTGCAATCGTTTTATTTAATGTAGGCTATGTTACTGATCCTGCATTAGGGAAATTGCTGGGTAAAACAATTCATTATCTATTCTTTGTGCTCTTTTTCATGATTGCTCTCCGCGAGTCATCCTCCATTTACGCACTCAAAAAAATTGCTGTGGAGCATTACTCGGGCTTGGTTATTCTCATTTACTTTGTATTTATTCTTATTGCCCGTTTTGCAGGGTTTGGAGCACTCGCTGTTTTTTCAAGAGAACAGTGGGTTTATCTCGGAATCTATCTAATTTTTATCGCGGAGCTGTCGAAGAGCACACTTTTCTTTGATAATTTTTATTTTAATCCGACCATATTATTTGTCATCAGTTTCCTCGCTCTTATCCTGCTTGGCACGGTACTCTTGATGTTGCCGCGGACCACGGTAGAAGCTCCGTTAAGTTTTGTGGACGCCTTATTTATGGCAACAAGCGCTGTTTGTATCACGGGCTTGTCGGTTGCCGATATTTCAACAAATTTTAGCATGTTCGGACAAACTGTGGTCATTGTCTTGATACAGGTTGGAGGATTAGGTATTATGACATTTACAGGTTTTTTTGGTTATTTTTTTTCGGGTGGATTTTCATTTAAGAATCAATTGATGTTTGGTGAAATTTTAGGTGAAAATAAAGTAGCCTCCGTCATTAAAACCTTATTGACCATGATCTTTATTACGCTGCTGTTTGAATTGCTTGGAGCGATACTGATCTTTAGTACCTTGGAAAGTGCTAATTTTCCAAATTTGGGGAGCATGGTTTTCTTTTCGATCTTTCATTCCATTTCGTCATTCTGTAACGCTGGATTTTCGATTTTATCTGGAGGAATTACCCATGAAGCCTATAAATTCAATTATCCGTTCCAATTGGCATTGTCCTCGCTTTTCATTCTGGGCGGTTTGGGGTTTGGAATAGTATTGAATTTCTACACCTATATGAAAGAATCCATATTGCTTTATTATCACCGATGGATCACAAAGAAAAACTATAAGCATAAAGCATGGAGCTTTAGCTTTAATTCTAAATTGGTGCTGGTCTGTAATGCGATTATTATTGTAGGTGCCACTTTGTTTTTCTATTTCTTGGAGCGAGGGAATACACTTTCTCTTGAAAAGGGAATCGATGGGGAATGGGCGACTTCCTTCTTTATGGCCAATGCGGCACGTTCGGCAGGTTACAATAGTGTTGATTTGAGTTTTGTTGGGCCACCAACTGTTTTTTTGATTATGCTGCTGATGTGGGTCGGGGCCTCTCCCGGATCTACTGGTGGGGGAGTAAAGGTAACTACCGTTGCTGTTTCACTGTTGAATATTGTTTCGCTGGCTAAAGGAAAAGAATATATAGAGATTTTTAAAAGGCGAATAGCAGGCGAGTCTGTTAACAAGGCTTTTGCGATTATTTTATTATCGTTTTTTGTGGTTGGATTCAGTTTTTTTGTGCTCATTTTTACAGATCCCGATAAGAGTATGAAAGCACTCCTCTTTGAATCACTATCAGCCTATACAACATGTGGATTAAGTTTGGGGATTACACCGTCGCTCAGTACGGGGGGCAAATTAATTATTGCGTTGACAATGCTTGTTGGACGTGTTGGGATGTTGACGCTATTGGTAGCTTTTATTAAAAATACAATCCGGAGAAATATTGTATTTCCGGAAGAAAAAATCTTGTTTTAAGCAGACAAGTGACCGTTTTGGCTAAATTTGATGGCTTTATCAGCGGAATATGAGCATATAAATTGAAAGATAGCTTGGAATTAAA
Source organism: Sphingobacterium sp. UBA2610 (assembly GCF_002339225.1). NCBI lineage: Bacteria > Pseudomonadati > Bacteroidota > Sphingobacteriia > Sphingobacteriales > Sphingobacteriaceae > Sphingobacterium > Sphingobacterium sp. UBA2610. Next base: position 482,324 of record NZ_DDKA01000019.1, on the reverse strand, counting down.
GGTAAATTTATTTTAGTTTGAGATATGAAGTATATTGTTTTAGGATTGGGGCATTTTGGACGTTCTTTAGGGGTACATCTTACTGAACTCGGGCATGAGGTGATTGGTGCCGACCGAAATCTCAGTATCGTTGAACAATTAAAGGACAAGATAACGCACACGGTATGCCTAGATACAACCGACCGAGAAGCGGTATCGTCATTACCGCTTAAAGATGCTCATGCTGTCATTGTTGCAATTGGAGAGGATGAGGGAGCTTCGCTCATGACCGTGGCGCTCTTAAAACAGTTGAAAGTTAAACGCATCATTGGTCGTATTGTTTCAGATTTACAAAAAACTGTGTTGGAGGCCATGGAAATCAATGAATATATCATGCCGGAAGAAGAGGCTGCTGAGCGGTTGGCAATGCGTTTAGACAATATTGATATCGTCGATTCGTTTAAAGTCTCGGATAAATACTCTATTGTGGAGACTAAAGTTCCGGCGCGTTACGTGGGGATGACCTTGCGTGAAGCGAACCTGACGAATTTATACAAGGTGATCGTCTTAACCACCGTGAAAATTACAGAAATGAAAAAGGATGGTGTGACTAAAGAACAAAAAGAAGCTTCAGGAATTGCCGCATCGGAAACGATCATGGAAGAGGGTGATATTTTGGTTGTTTTTGGTGAGCTATCCAATATTAATAAGTTAATTCAAAAAGGAGAATAAAATATGTTATTGACAACAACAGGTACTATTGAGGGACACCAAATTGAACGCTATTTGGGAATAGTCTCTTCCGAAGTAGTTCTGGGGGCAAATGCAATCAAGGATATGATGGCGGGTTTTCGCGATTTTTTTGGCGGAAGATCCAACTCTTATGAACGCGCATTCCAGGAAACCCGTGAAGCAGCGCTGCGTGAACTTGAAGACCGTGCACGCGCCTTGGGCGCTGATGCGGTCGTTGGGGTTCGACTGGACTTCCAGACGGTAGGAACAGGAGGAATGATGATGGTGGGCGCAACGGGAACGGCGGTAAAAATGAGATCTTAATTACAAGGGGGCAAAAAATTTTGCTCCCTTTTTTATGTGTCCCTCGCTAAGGCAACATTTCAGCTATTGAGTGCCCAAAGGCTTGGCCCGGTTTTTCTAGACACCTTCTATTTATGTATTTAAAAGGAAGAGCGATCGATTGCCGAGTCAATACAGTTAATACCCTGCTGTTAACAGGACACTGAGCGATAATTATAATTGTATATAAAAACAAATTTATCTAAGTTTGGCTTTTAAGACTTTTAAACAACCTAAGAAGGTAAATGAAATCATCGAGATTTATCAAACCGCATATAATGTGTTCATAGATACAACGAAAAGCAAGTTATGAATGAACGATTATTTGGTAAGTTGAATAAATTAGATATATTCATCACCTTAAAATGACAAATTTATACGGATGAAAAATTGGTTTAAGGCGAATTCAGCACATTTGATCGTTATTGCGATATTTATTGCGCTCGTATTTTTTTATTTTACCCCTGTTTGGCAAGGAAAAACACTGGCGCAGTCGGATGTGGTACAGGCGCAGGCGGCGCAGAAGGAATTATTTGATTTTAAGGCAAAGGATGGTAAAGCGCCCTTATGGACTAACTCGATGTTTGGCGGAATGCCGACTTATCAAATTTGGCAAGAAAATGAGAATAACATTGGTACCTATTTCTTAAAAGCCGTTAAGTTCGCCTTTCCGAGCCCAATGGATACGGTGCTATTTTATTTGTTGGGGGCTTATTTCCTTTTTAGTGTCTTACGGATCAAACCCTGGCTTGCCGCAGTCGGCGCAATAGCCATTGCATTTACATCCTATAATTTTATTTATATTGAAGCTGGGCATATAACAAGGGCCAATGCAATCGCATTTATTCCGCCTGTTATTGCTGCGGTTATTATGTGTTACCGGGGAAGTAAATTGTGGGGGCCTGTATTATTGGCGTTGTTTCTTTCGCTGGAAATTCGCGTCAATCACTTACAGACAACCTATTATCTGTTGATTGTCCTCATGGTATACGTGATTTTCACGTTCATCGATGCACTTAAACAAAAGCAATTAAAAGGTTTTTTTATAGCTTCAGGAAGGCAGATTATTGCAGTGGTCATCGCTTTGATGGTAAATGCATCTATTTTATTGCCGACTTGGGAATATAGTAAATTAAGTACGCGTGGGCATGCCAATATCACGAAGGTTGATAACAACAATGCTAAAGAGAAAGGGCTTGATAAAGAATATGCCTATGAGTGGAGCCAAGGGATTGGTGAAACCATTACCTTTTTAATTCCGAATGCCTATGGTGGTTCAACTGGAGGACAATTGGACGAGAAATCACATGTCGCTAAGTTCTTAATGGAACGAGGAGGGGCGTCGGAGATTCAAGCTGGCCAGATGGCGCAAGGCATGCCAACCTATTGGGGCGACAAACGTTTTACTTCGGGACCATGGTATTTTGGGGCAGGAGTTTTCTTCCTATTTGTGTTGGGCCTTGTTATTGTCAAGGATCGCTTCAAGTGGTGGATTTTGGCAACAACCATTTTAGCATTGCTTTTGTCATTTGGAAAAAACTTTACCCTTGTATCGGATCTGTTCTTTGACTATTTCCCCATGTACAATAAGTTTAGGGCTGTTGAATCTATTCTTGTTGTGGTTTCTATTACCGTGCCAATGATGGCGATTATGGCATTAAATGAACTGTTAACACGTGCTAAGGAGATACCAAACTTAGATAAAAAAATCTTATATACTTTTATTGGAGTCGGTGGAGTCTGTCTGTTGATTGCCATAATGCCGGATCTCTTTTTGAATTTTGGAAATGCGGGGCATAGCAATTTGGTAGAAATGTTAGAGCGTCAAATCGGTGATAAGGCCTTTGCGACAGAGTTGGCAAACCAGTTGGTTCTGGATCGCAAAGATATCGCGAGTAAAGATGCCTACCGTTCTTTTTTCATTGTTTTGCTGACCTTTGGATTCGTTTGGGTCTTTTTAAAGAAAAAACTGAGCGAGGGTGTATTATTAGGGGCTTTGCTCGTCTTATTCCTGTTTGATTTATGGAGTGTAGATAAGCGCTTCTTGAATGACAAATCTTTTATGGAGAAGGGTGCTACAGCACAGCAAGTATTCCAACAACGTGAAGTGGATCAATTGATCTTAATGGATAAAGATCCAAGCTACCGCGTACTTGACTTGACTTCAGATCCGTTTTCGGATGCCCGGCCGTCCTACTTCCATAAATCCTTAGGCGGATACCATGCAGCAAAATTAATGCGTTTCCAGGAAATTTTGGAAAATCAATTTAATGGCGCCCTTAACGAAGATGTATTGGATATGTTCAACGTACGTTATTTGATTACGACAGATCCTCAGAATCAGTCACAACGTATTGTAAGAAGAAGTACAGCTGCAGGAAATGCTTGGTTTGTAGATCGGGTAAGTTTTGTAAAAGGAAATGCCGAAGAAATGCAGGCAATCAGTTCGTTTGACCCACATAAGGAGGCCTTTGTGAATCAACAATATCAAAATGAGATTAAGGCTAAAACTTCGAATGCTTCAACGACAGGAGAGATTAAGTTGACCTCCTACCATCCCGATAAAATGCAATATGAATATACATCTGCCAATGATGCCTTTGCGGTATTTTCTGAAGTATTTTACGATAAAGGGTGGAAAGCTTATGTGGATGGAAAGGAAACGCCTATTATTCGTGCGGATTATATCTTAAGAGCACTGCAGTTACCTGCAGGAACGCATAAGGTAGAATTTGTTTTTGATCCAGAGTCGCACAAATTGGGTAATGTATTGACTTTAATCTCGTCTATTGTTCTAGTATTGGGAATAGGGGCGGCGATATATTTCTCCTTTAAAGGGAATAAAAAAGAAACAGTGGCTTAGCTGCTGTTTCTTTTTATTGTGTGAGCTTTAGAATAATTTGAGTTGTGGATCAGTTATTCTAAAGCTTTTTCTATGATGTGGCGTAGACCCATGCGCCAATACAGCTGTTCTGTGTTTAACTGTTGGGTACCCTTTGTTGTTGAGCCAGTCGTAGTGGGGATAATCCACAGCAATGTTGTCCATATATTCATCCCGATAAGTTTTGGCCAGAATTGAAGCAGCTGCGATCGACAGATACTTGCCATCCCCCTTGACGATACATGTATGCGGAATTTGTTGATAGGGAATAAACTTATTTCCGTCAACGATGATATACTCCGCTTTGGTCTTTAAGAGATCAAGCGCCTTGTGCATGGCTAAGTAGCTTGCATTATGGATGTTTATGCGATCTATTTCTTCGGCTGAAACACTGGCAACTGCAAATGCGAGAGCTTCGCGTTCGATAATTGGCCGCAACATCATCCTTTTTTTCTCACTAAGTTGTTTGGAGTCGTTAAGGAGATCGTGGTAATAGTCTGTTGGGAAAATCACTGCTGCAGCGAAAACGGGCCCTGCCAGACAGCCCCTTCCAGCTTCGTCACAACCGGCTTCAATCCACTGTTCCTGATAATATGATAATAGCATATGCGATTCTTAAAATAGCCGAAATTACAAATAAATTTGGAGTTATTTATTGTAACTTCTGTGTGAATATTGGCCATTTACATTAATTAACACTAATAATGTCTTCTTTTGTAAAGATTTAGAGCACTAGACTATTAATATGATGGAATAATTTTCATTAGCAAAATAAGAAGTTGTTCCGGTCTGGGCCATATTGTTTCAATATTAAACTTGGGCAATAGTTTTGGTGTCAAAGATTTAACAATTATAGAAATATAAAAATACATATTATGAGAGGCTTTATGCTTTTGTTGTTTAGTATGCTGATGGGATGGACTGTTTATGGCCAGACGAATAGCGTACAGGGAATCTTGAAAGATGACAAGAATCGAATTGTTGCCGGGGCGACGGTTAAGCTGACGTCAAAGTTGGATTCTATGACTACAGGATCCAATATGGCGGGGATTTTTATCTTTGATAAGATCAAATCCGATACCTTTAAAATTACCGTTTCAAACTTAGGCTTCGAGCGCTTTGAAAAGGAATTTAGTATTCCTAAAGGCGAGTCAAAATATATAATTCCAAGTTTAACTTTACAACAGAATTCACAGATGCTGCAGGAAGTTGTGGTTGATGGTGTCCCTACTGTCGTTGTTAAAAGTGATACCCTGGAATACACCATGAAAGATCTAAAGCTCCGCGATGGCGCCGTTGCGGAAGACGCGTTGAAAAAGTTACAGGGAGTCGAAGTGGATAAAGATGGTAACGTTACAGCACAAGGTGAATCCGTAAAGCGGGTTCGTATTAATGGTAAGGACTTTTTTGGTGGAGATGTAAAGACAGCTACCCAAAATTTACCTGCAAATATTATCCAAAAGATGCAGGTCATCGATGATTATGGTGATATGGCCAATGTCACTGGCAATAAAAACGGTGATTCGGAAAAGGTGTTGAATATTCAGATAGATCCCAAATACAATACTGGGCATATGACTACCCTACGGGCTGGCGTGGGAACAGAAGATTGCTATCAGGCTACCGGTATGTGGATGGGGATGCGTGAAGGTGAACAAATTTCGGTGCTGGGGAATTTGAACAATACCAATGCCCCCTTATTCGATTTTAGTACTGTAGGTGGTGGCGCCCGCCGTGGCCAGGGTGGTGGCGGCCGCCGAGGTGGTGGTATGTTTGGTGGCTCGGACGGTTTGACAAAAATTGGTTCCATAGGACTGAATTACCGCAAAGACTTTAATGATAAACTGACTGTTTACGGTAGCTATAGTTTTAGCCATAGCAACAATACAACACTATCCCAACGTTTTCAGGAAAATACACTGCCTAATATCATGCAGACGGACAGTGTGACATCCAATTCGAACACGGTTGGTGATAGCCATCGTTTCGAAGCAAATGTCGAATGGAAGCCTACAACGAAAGATTATATCAAAATATCGCCTCAGTTTGGCTACGACAAGAGCGATGCAACGACAGGTACGAATTCGCTCACGTATCGTAGTAGTGTATTTAATAATTCTCAGGCGCAAGATATTGTTGCCAATTCCACTGCACCGAGATTTGGGATTAGCGGTTTATACAATCATAAATTTAATGATAAAGGAAGGAATGTTTTTGTAAACATGAACTTCAATAATGCAAAAACAACGAAAGATCAGAATGCCATTCTGGATAGGTTGTTGGCCGATCCCAACAATGCAAATGCTCCCTTAGATTCGATCTATGAGAAGACGATTCTGGAAGCTAATAATAAAAGTTGGAATGGAGGAGCCTCGGTGAATTATACTGAACCTGTTTCCGAGAAAGGAAAAGTAGAGTTTACCTATGATTTCAACAAAAATAAGTATGATAATTCGAACAAACAGCAAGGATTTGACCGCGATGGAAACCTTATAGCAGAAGACCCGAAGTTGAATTTTGATTATAATTACGATTATTCCTTCACAACACATAAAATCGGGGCAAACTATTTGTATAGTGGTGATAAAATAACCTATTCCATTGGAGCAGCAGCTCAACCTTCCCAATTAAGAGGAGATGCGATCAGTTCAGGCTTAGTCGTTCCAATTCATCGCAACAATATGAACTGGATGCCTATTGCACGTTTTGAGTATAAATTTTCGAGACAGTCCAATATCTCTGTCAATTATTCGGGAACACCGAATGAGCCTTCAGTAACGCAGATCTTGCCCTTTGATATGAGTACAAATCGGACCAGTATCGTAATCGGTAACGCCAATCTGAATCCGGAATTTAGCCATCAATTGAATGTACGGTTCCGTAAAAATGATTTTCAAAAAGGAAATAACTTCTTTGCGTTCGTTAATGCCGGTTTGACTAACAACAAGATTGTGAGCTTGAGCAAAAGCTATTTTGATGATTTAATGGACTATCAAACTGGACAAACAAATTCTACGTTAGTATCCGAAACTCGCTACTTGAATGAAACAAGCGATAAACCATTTAATGTGAGTTCTTTTTATCATTACGGAAAGTCATTGAAAGAAAAAACATATAATATTATGTTAATGGGCGGGGTGTCCTACAACAAAAATATTGGATATGTTTCTACGGAGAAAGATGATAACATCGGTCAAAAGAACGTTGCCCGGAATATTGTATTAAATCAAGGTTTGATGTTTAGATACAACCCTTCGGAGAATTTGGAAATCAATCCGGGAGTACGCTACCAATTTAATCATACGGAGAATTCATTGACAAATCGTACGACGAATGTTTCTTCTTGGACACCCACATTGATTGGCTCTGTTAACATCACAAAAACTACAATTTTCGGAGCGGATCTATCGAAGCAATTCAATAGTGGTTATGGAGCCGGTATCAATGCAAACCCGTTTGTCATCAATACGTACCTTGAGCAGAAGTTCTTGAGTCAACAACGTGGTACAGTACGTTTACAAGCATTTGACTTATTGAATCAGCAAACGAATGTTTCCCGGACAGTGAGCGAATCTATGATTACAGATAGCCGTACCAACCGTTTGGGACGATATTTTATGATTTTGTTTACCTACAAGTTCCAAAAATTCGCTATGGGGAACCCTGAAGGCGAGAACAGATTCCCAGGCGGAATGAGACCACCGCGTATGTAATTTGAATAATCTTATTGCTATAGGATATAAAAACGGTCATAGTGATTTCGCTATGACCGTTTTGCGTTTAAAAATGCCTAGTTTTGTGATCACTTCATGTGCCCTATGATTTGAAGATTGAGCAAAGTGGCGAAAGAATGTACGATTGTATATTTTTTTGGAGGAGATAGTCAAGGCTAACGGGCACACAAAATAGATAGACTAAAGAAGTTACAGCAAGTTTATACTGCATGGAATACGAAATTATTAGACTTTCAAACGGAATACGCGTAGTATTTCAATATCAGAATTTACCGGTTACACATGTCTGCATGGTCATCAATGCGGGGTCTCGGGATGAGTCTGCTGGAAAATATGGTGTAGCCCATTTTATTGAGCATCTTTTATTCAAACGAACAGAAAGACGCTCGACACAACAGATTATAAATCATTTGGAATCCGTTGGCGGAGATTTGAATGCTTATACAACGAAGGAATATACCTGTGTACATGCCTCTATTCTTCAGCCTTATTTAAGTCGTGCCTTAGATCTTTTTGAAGATATCTTTTTTCATTCCACTTTTCCCGATATAGAATTGGATAAAGAAAAATCTGTCATTGTAGATGAAATGGCGTCTTACCTGGATAGCCCAGAAGAGTCTATTGTAGACGATTTTGAGGATCTGGTTTTTCAGGGGTCGGGTTTAGGACACAATATTTTGGGACTGGAAGATCAGCTTCTCGCACTACAAAAGGGCGATATCGTAGACTTTATGCAGGCAAACTATGATACAAATGAAATGGTTATTGGTATCACAGGTAATTATACGCTAAAAGAAGTTGAGCGATTGTTGCACAAGATCTTTGGTGGTGTTCCAGCAAATACAATTATGCGGATGAGAAACGATGTCAATCCAATTATTGAACAGCATCTTGCAGTTGCAAAACCAATTAATCAGGTTCATTACATGCTTGGATCTTTGGCTTACGGTTATCGTGATGAGCGTAAGACAGGGCTGTTGCTTTTGAACAATATGCTTGGCGGCATGGGAATGGGTTCTATTCTGAATCTTTCTATTCGGGAGAAATATGGAATAGCCTATACCATTGAATCTAATTATACTATTTTTTCGGATACAGGGTTATTTAGTATTTACCTCGGTACCGATGAAGAAAAAGTTGAAAAAGCTAAAAAACTCGTCTTTAAAGAACTAGCGAAGCTAACCGAGCAACCGCTATCCGAAACTGCAGTAAAAAAGGCGAAGCAGAAATTTATTGGTCAGATTGCTTTGACCGAAGAGAACCGTATGAGTATGATTATCTCTGCCGCGAAAAACGTGATGGACTATGATCGTGTCATCTTATTGGACGAAGTAATTGAAAAAATTCAGGACTTGACTAATACAGGGCTGCTGGAAATAGCGCAAGATGTATTTGACCCGAAGAAGATGTTGTCGCTAAGTTTTGTTCCCGAAGACTGAATTTAAGGATCGATAGATCCTTCTGAGGAAATGAACAATATGAGTTCGAACGGCCGAAGATGGGAATATAGCTGGCTGAAATGAATTTATATTGCATATAAAAAGCAATTTATCTAAGTTTGCGCTTACGGGAATTCGTTCTCATCAACCATTGACTGCAGAAAGCAGATTCAATACCTATTGTAGCAGACAAATAAACGAATAAAAAATATAAGGGATGAAAACAGCATATGTATTTCCTGGTCAAGGGGCCCAATTTGTTGGAATGGGGCAAGACCTGTATAATTTAAATGATGAAACGAAAGCTTTGTTCGAACAGGCTAACGATATTTTAGGATTTCGCATCACGGATGTCATGTTTTCCGGTACAGACGAGGAGTTGAAACAAACCAACGTAACCCAACCGGCTATTTTCTTGCATTCGGTCATTTTGGCAAAAGCATTGGGAGAGTCTTTTCAACCGGACATGGTTGCAGGTCACTCATTGGGTGAGTTTTCGGCTTTGGTAGCAGCGGGCGCACTGAGCTTTGAAGATGGCTTGAAATTGGTTGCACAACGCGCCAACGCGATGCAAAAAGCATGTGAGCTTCAGCCTTCAACGATGGCTGCGATATTAGGTCTGGAAGATGCTATAGTGGAAGAGATCTGTGCTAAAGTTGATGACGTTGTGGTGGCAGCGAATTATAACTGTCCCGGACAATTGGTGATTTCGGGATCTATTGAAGGTGTGGATAAAGCTTGTGCTTTATTGACCGAGGCCGGTGCTAAGCGCGCATTAAAGCTAAATGTTGGTGGAGCATTTCACTCACCATTGATGGAATCTGCCAAAGTCGAATTGCAGGCGGCTATCGAAGCTGTAGACATTTTGTCGCCTAGCTGTCCGATTTATCAAAATATAGATGCCAAACCACAGACAGATCCAGCGGTTATCAAGGAAAATCTTATTGCGCAATTAACTGGCGCTGTACGGTGGACGCAGACAGTACAAAATATGTTGGCCGATGGTGCAACAGCTTTTGTAGAAGTCGGTCCAGGAAATGTATTGCAGGGATTGGTTAAGAAGGTTGACCGTCAGGTGCAGACTTCTGCGGCTTCAGTGACCGCGTAACAAAATATTCAGTATAAAAAAGGAATTATTTTGCTGTGCCCTCAAAAAGTGTCCAACTTTTTGAGGGCATTTTTTATGAACGAAAAATCGGAATCACATTAAGAATTACCTGTAAAAATGGATAAGACATAGCGATCAGTTTCGGAGATTACTCGGTGCTTATTCGGTACTTGTTCGGAGCTCGTTCGGTACTTCTTCGGTTGCAAGCGAAGAAACACCGAACGAGTTCCGATCGATATCCGTTTTTTAATCGAGAGAATGCAGAATCAACTATGAGCGTAAAAACTATTTATCCTTAAACATGCTGTAATGATCTTTCATGACCTGCAGCACGAAGTCGTTGGGAGTCATTTTTTCAGGATGTTTGACTTCCATAACCGCCTCAAGACGCTGGACCAAAGCTGTTAAAATGCCCACATCTCTTCTATCAAAAGCTGTTTGGTAGATCTCTTTGACCGAATTAGCATCCTTGTCGCTCAATTTGATAACCTGCGGAAATAAAATTGGATGATTGTCAAAAGTCTCTTCGTAGATTGTGTCGCTCAATTTTAAAGTAGGTTTGAGGCTTATAACCGAAGTTTCCGCGGCAATATCTCCAATGCGTTGTCCATTTTTGGATAAAACGATCGAAGTAATGGCGACACCGCCCATCGTCATCCAAATATCTACGATAGATAGGCTCCATCTGGACAAGTATTGATAAAAGTTGGCCCGCGAACCGTCAAGTTTAACGACCTTTATTTTCATGATCTTCTTGCCTACTGTCTGACCGCCAAAGGCAGTTTCGGTAATCAATGTATAAAAAAACGCGGGCAACGTCAATGCCATCATAATACCATAAAAGAGATAAGGATCTCCGCTGGTGCTATTTATACTGTCCAATAGGAAAAAGCAAAAGAAATAATAACAGACTATAATAAAATAATCTATTGCAAAAGCGATCATTCTTGAACCAAGACTGGCAAGATTATATTCGATTTTTACATTTTGTGCTGTATTGATCTCAAGCTTATTCATATGTAAATTATTTGAATTTAATAGCAATATAGCATATCTGGGTCATTTTAGCTCCAATTTGTGCTTTTCAATGATGGATATTTCATATATTTGGTTGAGCCAGTTAAAAAAATTAATGAGAGAAGCATCCTTTGTAGAACGAAATAAAGAAAAATGGACGTTAATTGAAAATAATTTATCAATTAATATGCCGGTTGATCCAGATGAACTGGCCTCAAATTACATTGAGCTCACTAATGATCTGGCTTATGCACAAACTTTTTATCCTGAAAGTAAGGTAAAGGCTTACCTGAATGAACTGGCAGTGACCGTGCATCAGAAAATCTATAAAGATCAGAAAGCTTCCAATAATAAGTTTAAATCTTTTATCAATGAAGAGATACCGCAGGCGATCTGGTCAATCCGTAGACCTTTGTTGTACTCCTTCTTAATTTTTGTTTTGGCTTCAGTCATTGGTTTTGTATCGTCTGTATACGATATGGATTTTATTCGGCTTATTTTAGGTGACTACTATGTCGATTCGACGATAGAAAGTATAAAAGCAGGAGATCCTGCTGCAGTATATGGGAAGGGGAGCAACTTTGGATCAGCGATTTGGATTACGATTAATAATGTGCGGGTTGCTTTTATGGCCTTTGCTGCCGGACTATTTTTCAGTGTAGGGACAGGTTATGTGCTGTTTAGCAATGGTATTATGCTTGGTGCATTTCACCATATGTTTTTCCAGTATGGCGTTATGGGGAAAGCCATGTCGGCGATTTGGATTCATGGCACTATTGAGATTTCGGTAATTATTGTGGCAGGAGGATGCGGATTGGCCATCGGTAATAGCATTCTATTTCCCAAATCGTTTACACGTTTGACATCGTTTGTCCGTACAGCAAAGATTGCAATGAAAGTTCTCGTCAGCACGATTCCTTTTTTTATTATAGCCGGAACATTGGAAGGTTTTGTAACACGGTATTATAATATGTCAATTTGGTTATGTTTAATAATTATCGTTTTATCCGTACTGGCTATCCTTTATTTTTATGTTATTAATCCTTATCGACTAGCAAAACGATTTCAATGGAAATAGATTTTGAGTTTCAAAAAGAACGGAAGGTGGGGGACTTTATCCAAAGTTTCATAGATCTTTTTAAATTGATCTATAAGCACTTTGTTTCTACTATTTTTGGTTTATCTGCGGTTCCCCTAGCAGCGATTGCTTTAGTTTACTATTTTCTTTCTACAAAAATCACTTTTTCAGCCAACAGCGATTCTTTTGAGGATATCGATGCTTTTACTTGGGCTGGATTACTCATTTTGGCATTGATCGCTTTGGGATTGTACGTTTATGGTATTTCCATTGAATATTTTATGCTACTCAAAGAACGTAAAAGCACAGGATTTTCAGGATCGGAAGTATTCAGCAATTTCAGATCTAACCTCGGTAAATACTTTATGTTTTTGATTGCCATGATATTGGCTTTAATCGTTGTCTTTATCCCACTGGCAATCGTAGCTGTGATTTGTGCATTTATCCCTTTTATTGGAAGTTTTGCCATTGGTATATTGGGCTCGATGGTTGGGATATGGTTGTTTTGCTCTTTTCTATTTTATCGGGAAGGTTATTCGGATCTGGGAAGCTGTTTTACAGATGCCTATGTCATGCTGAGCAAAAAATTGATTCAATACGGTATCGCAACCTACATTGTGAACTTTATTTTTCAAATGGCTGTCATGATGATTTCCATTGTACCATTGATTATCATGGGGCTTTTGTCATTTAACTTCCTTGGAATAGATGCCGCTTTCTTTGACTCATCCTGGGGAAAACTCCTGATGACATTTGGGGGCTTATTTATCACACTATTTACGCTCTTTCTTTATATGTCCGGCGTTTTGGCCAATGGTATTATTTATGAAACAGCCAAGGATCTCAAATTTGGAGAACGTATTTATGGCATGATCGAAAAGATAGGAGGAAAAGATGAATAAACTCTTGTCTTTTTTCTGCATTGCCTGTTTGTCGATTATGTACGCCTGTGATCCCAAGCCAAGGGACACGGACTCCAACAGCGATAGGATTGATTCACTTAATGTGCAAATAGATTCAACCTTGGTGGGAGCAGATTCTGTCCGCATTGATTCTGCAGTAAAGGCTCCTAATGGCCAACAGGGAAAAGACGAAATTGACCTGTGGGATCCAACATTATTTGATTCGATTCCAAAATATACCGAAGAACGTTCGTTTAAAATGGATCCTTATCAGGATATCATCAAACGTTACGAGACAGACGATTTTGTTTATTCTGAAAATATTAAAGATCGGGTGGGCGTATTGCAACGCATCCTTGCCCGGCTCGCCGATTGGATCGGGAGTATCATGCCGGATAATCCTTATAAATTTCGGGAAGAATTTGGCTATGTATTTGCCTTCTTAGCTGTCATCGCATTAGCGTTTATTCTTTATAAAGTGCTCTATAATAGAAAACAATATTTTATTAAGCATAGTGAAGAGGAGAGTGAACTGGACGTTTTAGCGTATGTGGAGCGAAACCTAATGAATAGTAACCTGGAACCTTATATTCAGGAGGCTATTGCCCAAAGGAATTATGCATTGGGTATCCGGTACTTACAGCTATTGAATATTCAGAAACTAGCGCAATCCGATCATATCAAATGGAAGCTGAGCAAAACGAATGCTGAATTTACACAGGAGATTCAAAACGAGGAGCTCCGTCGCGGATTTGCGGAATGTACAAGAATATTTGATTATGTCTGGTTTGGCCAATTTGAATTAACAGAGGACAATTTTAATCAATATCAGCAATTGTTTCACCAATATCAAAAACAAATTAAATGAAGGGATCGGTAAAATTTGGATTGATATTATTGACTGTTGTGTTAGTGTTAATAGCCCTTATCGATGCAACAAGTAAGAAACCGATTATCTGGGATCGGACTTTTGATGCAAAAGATAAAAATCCTTTTGGCGCTTATGTGCTACGTCAAGAACTAAAGCATATCACTGATCAAAAGAACACAACGATTGAGCGACCATTGTATGAATATTTGGACAGTACAAAGAAAACCGACGCTAACTTATTTTTTTATACCTCCTATTTTTCGATGGGTGAAGCAGCGGAAGATAAATTACTGGATTATGTAAACCGGGGTGGGAAAGCAATGATTGTAGCCGAGGATATTGATCCTTACCTGTTGGATTCCCTCGGGTTGAAAACAGATAACTTCTATGGTTTTAAAAAAGGTGTGAATATAAAAAGCCAGCTGCGTGTGCGCTTGATGAACGATAACAATAAAATTCATTATAGTAAATCAGATCTTGGCGAAGTATTCAAAAAACTTCCTAAACATGCGACCATTTTGGGCGCGATTACCTATAAGGAATTTACGTTACCGAACTTCATAGCCGTTCAATTCGGTAAAGGGACATTCTATCTGCACCTGACTCCTGATTTATTTGGAAACTATTACTTGCTGAATTCCGCTTCGCAATATGCCTATGTTGCTAAGTCGTTATCTTATCTAAATGATAAGCCGATCGCTTGGTATGATTTTAAAGCGAATCTGGAGCAATATCGGACACCTTTGCGTGTATTGCTTATGAACGATGGTCTTAGGCAAGCTTGGTATGTTTTGTTGGCGGGGCTAGTCCTTTTGCTTGTGTTTCGAAGTAGACGTGAGCAACGGGCTGTGGCGGTCGTGAGCCCGGAACCGAATCTCTCGAAGGACTTTTGTGGAACCATTGCCACTTTATATTATGAAAATGGCGCACCAGGTAATATGGTCGCAAAAAAAATAGATTACTTCCTGCACGATCTTCGGATGCGGTTTCATTTGGACACGCTGATGTTGCGGGAAGAGGAGTTCAGTGAAGAACTGGCTGAGCGGGCTGGAGTTCCGCTCGTAGAGACACAGTCTTTAATCAGGCTGATTGTTCGTATGCAAGATGCTAAACAACATGATGTGGCTGATCTCAAATTGATTAATGATACAATAGAAGAGTTTAAACATAAAGCAAAAATGATATGAGTGACTTCGATAAATATATATCTTTTGAAAACCGAATAGATGTCTCGGTTTTATTCGATAAAATGGCGCAGGTAAAGTCGGAGGTGAAAAAAGTCATCGTTGGGCAGGATCAATTGATTGACATGCTCTTAATCTCGATCTTGGCCTCAGGGCATTCTTTGATCGAGGGCTTACCCGGGGTGGCGAAAACATTATCCGCAAAATTGATCGCCAAAACGATTCATAGTGAATTCAAGCGGATTCAATTTACACCGGATTTAATGCCCTCGGATGTAACCGGTTCGTCGATACTTGACTTGAAAAGCAATGAATTTGAATTTCGTAGAGGGCCTATTTTTGCAAATATTGTTTTAATCGATGAAATCAATCGTGCTCCGGCAAAGACGCAGGCAGCACTTTTTGAAAGCATGGCGGAGCAACAGGTGTCGGTAGATGGAACAACCTATCAATTGCCGGGGCCGTTTGTTGTTTTTGCGACGCAAAATCCCATCGAACACGAAGGTACTTATCGACTGCCGGAAGCTCAGCTCGACCGTTTCTTGTTTAAGATCAATGTGAACTATCCTGAACTTGAACAGGAATTGGAAATATTGAAGGAGCATCATGCTCAAAAAGCACAAAATAAACAGGATCAGGTTCAGGCTGTAGTTTCGGCCACAGAAATTTTAGAATTCCAGAAATTGATCAAGTCTATTTTTGTGCACGAGGAGTTGCTAACTTACATTGCTCAAGTCATTATAAAAACACGAACTAATCCAAGTTTGACACTAGGTGCCTCACCGCGGGCTTCTATTGCTTTGTTGGAATCAGCAAAGGCTTCAGCTGCGTTAACAGGCCGCGACTTTGTTACTCCTGAGGATATTCGGAGGGTAGCATCTGCCGTACTGGGCCACCGTGTCATGTTGACTCCAGAAAGGGAAATGGAAGGATTTACCACCGCTTATGTCATCGATCAAATCATAAATTCTGTAGAAATTCCAAGATAATGAAGAAACTAAAACAGCTTTTTCTAACAAATCAATTCTTCTACTCCCTATTGGGGGTAGCGACACTCTTTACATTTTCTTTTTTCGTTAAAGGATTGTTGATTGTGGCCTGGATTGTCTTTTGGATCTGGTTGGCTGTTTTGGCTTTTGATTTTATTGTCTTATTTTCAGGGAAGGGTAGAATTGAGATCACAAGGATATATCCTGAAAAATTATCCAATGGAGATGAAAACCCGATGAAGCTTATGGTGAGCTCTTTTTATCCATTTGCAACAAAAGTAGATGTTTTAGAGGAGTTTCCGGTGCAGCTCCAAATTCGGGACAAGGATTTTGCAGCCAGTTTACCCGCTTTTCAACGCTCTGAAATTTCATTTTCCTTGCGGCCTACACAAAGGGGAATTTATCAGTTTGGTCGTTGTATGGCTTTGGTTAGACGTTTTGGATTTTTCAAAAGAAGGTTTGTTACCAATCAAGAACAGGAAATCCCCTGTTATCCATCCTATATTCAACTACGAAAATATCAGCTTTTGGCAACAAGTAACCGATTGAATGAACTGGGGATAAAGCGTATTCGACGCATTGGTTCAGCCATGGAATTTGACCATGTTAGAGAGTATGTGCAGGGAGACGATTATAGGCACATGAACTGGAAGGCATCTGCAAAAGTAAAGAAGCTGATGGTCAATCAGTATGAAGAGGAGAAGTCTCAGCCGATCTATTCATTTATTGACTTAGGTCGGGCAATGCGTATGCCATTCAACGGTCTTACCTTATTGGACTACTCGATTAATGCTGCACTTGTTCTTTCCAATGCGACCATCTTAAAGCAGGATCGGGCCGGATTATTAACCTTTTCAAAAGATATCAATGCATTTATAGCTGCAGAGAAGAGGAATAATCAAATGCATAAGATTTCGGAAGCACTATACCAGGTGTCGACCAAATTTGAGGAGTCTGAATTTGGAAGATTATATAGTTATGCTAATGCACATATTAACAAGCGGTCGCTTATTTTTGTCTATACCAATTTTGAGACCTTAGATTCCTTAAGACGTCAGATAAATTATCTGTCTATGTTAAACAGGAGCCACATTATCGTTGTTGTTGTTTTTAAAAACGTAGAAATAGAGGATTTAGCGAAAAGTACGCCTAAAAAGACAATCGACATTTACAATCAGGTCATTGCTGAAAAGTTTATCTACGAGAAACAGCTTATCGTACAAGAACTGATTCGCAACGGCTTTCAGACAATCTATACAGCGCCCGAAAACCTGACCATCAATTCCATCAATAAATATTTGGAAATTAAGGCCCGGGGCCTTATTTAATGATGGAGGTATCTTTGACCATTACTTTTGTCCAGAGATGCTGATATTTTTCGATCGCTTTTAAATGGATTGGATGTGTCTCGTAGCTGGTAATATCTTTAAGGTTTTTGAAAGTGACGATCAAGGTATAGTCGAAGCTGTTGTCTACGACAGGTCGCGGGTTTGTTTGAGCCGGAACGCCGTAATTAAGTGTTTTGATGACGTCGATCTTGCGCAGTTCCTCAAAAAATCCAACAAAATTCTTTTTTTCTTTTTCACTGAGCTCTTTTTTTAGCCAAAAATTCACAACGTGGACAATGGTGGCGGGTTGTAAATCTTCATCCGATTGAACATTATTTGCCCATGTTGGGGCAGTTATGAGCACCATTGGTGCAAGAAGAAAATTGCGTCTTTTCATGATTGAAACGGTTTAGAACGTTTAAGATACAAAACCTGCGCGATTTCACCAATAGTCTGGGTATAAAAGTCGGTTCAAACTGTTTAAGAATAGAATGCTGAGAAGGCGCTGTGAAGGGATGGGTATAAAGTTGAATAAAAAAGGGCAGTCCAATTTTGTACTGCCCCATTCTATTTTGATGGACATCTGGCTCTTATAAACCAAACGCTTCTTTTACTTTGTCGATATAATCTAGTTTTTCCCAAGTGAACAGTTCAACTTCGACTTGCTTTTTCTCGCCTGTTGAGCTTTCGAACTCTTTTGTTACTTTTCTTGGTGTTCTTCCCATGTGTCCATAGGCTGCAGTTTCTGAATAAATGGGATTTCTCAGCCCCAAACGGGTTTCAATTCCGTATGGCGTCATGTCAAATAAGTCGGCTATTTTTTCCGCAATCTGGCCATCAGTCAGGTTGACTTTGCTCGTGCCGTAGGTATTTACATAGATTCCCATTGGATCTTTTACGCCAATTGCATAGGAAATCTGTACGAGGATTTCATCTGCAACACCTGCTGCTACCAAGTTTTTAGCAATATGGCGCGTTGCATATGCAGCGGAACGGTCTACCTTAGATGGATCTTTTCCTGAGAAAGCCCCACCACCATGTGCACCGCGGCCACCGTAGGTATCGACAATGATCTTGCGACCGGTAAGTCCTGTATCTCCGTGTGGTCCACCGATAACAAATTTTCCAGTTGGATTGATATGAAACTTAATTTCATCGTTAAATAACAACTGAAGTTCTGGTTTCAATTGCGCTTTAACACGTGGAATTAAGATCTTTTTAATATCGTGTGTAATTTTATCCAACATGTCTTGTTCAGTAGCGAAGTCGTCATGTTGTGTAGAGATTACGATTGCTTCAATTCTTTTCGGCTTGTGATCATCACTATACTCAAGTGTCACCTGAGATTTTGCGTCCGGGCGCAAATACTTGATTTCGTTATTTTCGCGACGCAGCTCGGCCAATTCATAAAGCAGGCGATGCGATAAGTCCAATGCCAAAGGCATAAAATTTTCGGTTTCATTGTTGGCATAACCGAACATGATACCTTGGTCGCCCGCACCCTGTTCTTGTCTTGTCTTGCGGTCTACCCCCTGGTTAATATCAGCAGATTGCTCGTGAATAGCCGAAAGGACGCCACAAGAGTTTGCCTCGAACATATATTCCGATTTGGTATAGCCAATCTTTTGGATCACCGAACGGGCTATTTTTTGGACATCAAGGTATATGTTTGATTTAACCTCGCCGGCAAGAACTACTTGCCCAGTCGTTACTAGCGTTTCAATAGCGACGCGAGAGTCCTCGTCCCATGCTAAAAAATTGTCTATTAATGCATCTGAAATTTGATCCGCAATTTTGTCTGGATGCCCTTCAGAAACAGATTCTGACGTAAATAAATAAGCCATGCTTTACGTAATTTTTAATATTGGATTTGCGCTAGAATGAAATAACAGCAAAGTGATAAGAGCCGTGATAGCGAGGGGTTTTTAGCACTTTTTTACTGTGGTTGCAATCTCCTTGTCGTTGCCTTGTTATGCAACAGCACGCAAATCAGTCCACATTCTATTTTTTGTGCGACAAAGCTACAATACTTTAAGGATTATTTAAAATCAAATTTATATTTTAACTTTTAAAAGCTCAGCGAAATGCGTTAATAGGTATAAAGATTACATTATTTTAAGAAATTGGTAATTTCCGCTATCTTTGGATATGTCAGAACGTAAACAGATATTGTTTGTTATTAATCCTATTTCAGGAGGAAAAAATAAAACTTCCTTTAAAAAACAGGTGCTGGATGTACTTGATCTACAGAAGTTTGATCCGACCTTTCAACAAACTGCAAGGCCGAATCATGCGTATGAAATTGGACTGAAAGCGGTCAAGGAAGGCTATGATGCAGTTATAGCAGTCGGAGGTGATGGGACGATCAATGAACTGGGCTCCGCTTTGGTGGGATCTGGAATTCCATTGGGAATTATTCCTGAGGGCTCTGGCAACGGCCTAGCGCTCTATCTAGGGGTTCCTATGAATGAAGCGGCTGCTATTCGTCGGATTAATCGTTTTGAGTCGATTGAGGTTGATTGTGGTGTAATTAATGATAGACGATTTTTTAATATCGCGGGTCTAGGTTTTGATGCCTCTGTAAGTGAAAATTTTGCGAATGAAAATATTCGTGGACCTTTGGGCTATATGAAGTCCGTTTTTAATGTGCTCAGTAAATACCAACCTGCCCATTATAAATTAACGATTGATGGAAAGGTTTACGAAAGGCAAGCGTTTATGATCAGTGTAGCGAACTCTCCCCAATATGGAAATAATGCCTATATCGCACCACAGGCTTCGGTTAACGATGGCATTTTAGATGTCTGTATCGTGCACAAATTTCCGCTTTACATTTTGCCAAAGATGATTTTCCATCTTTTTAATAAATCGGCAGATCAGTCCAGTTATGTCGAGATTATTCCGGGAAAAAATATTCAGATCGAGGTCGATAAGGTTTCACCGGTTCATGTGGATGGGGAGCCGATCGAGCTTGGCGATAAATTGGATATTTCTATTATGCCAAAAGCATTAAAGATAATTTGTTAAGATCATGAGTAAAAATAAGAAACAGTCCTATGAGGGCGTTGTATATTCAACAGATGACAGCTTCAGTTATCAGCTGGCTGATTTTTTTCAGGAGGCAGATACATTACCTGTAAATCAGCAAAACTTAAAAGTACAGCTTGATCGGAAAATGCGGAAGGGGAAAGTTGTTACGTTGGTTACGGGGTTTGTTGGAAAAGTGGAAGACTTGGAGAACTTAGGTAAATTGTTGAAAACGAAGTGCGGAGTTGGTGGAACAGTGAAGGACGGGGAGGTCGTCATTCAGGGGGAGTTTAAACAAAAGATCTATGATTTGTTACTTAAAGAGGGGTATCGTGTAAAATTAGTTGGTGGTTAAACAAGTATATCAAGGATAATGGCAGTAAATCTAATGAATTGTTTATTAGGCAAGTATGCTTTAAGTGCAGGAGGTCTGATTGCTCGAAAACATGAGTAATCACTTACTTTTTGTCGTTTAAAATCCTTGATTTTTTTGCATATCAAAAAAAAAATGGCTTTCATTGTAAAATAATTATTGCGAATAAGCGATTTAGCATAGAGTAATAATGATTATATAACGGGAACTGCTGAGAAAAATAACACTGATTAATGGTGTGTTCAGTTTGAAAAAACAAATTTGATTTTTTTTATATATTTGAGATGAATATTTTAAATTTGACATTAAATATTAAATTTGCTTTGCAAAATTGGTTTCAAAAGCGAATAAGAGTGCATATAATTTAAACAACATTATATATTTAAACAACAGTAAAAAACTAAAAATTAGAAAAATGGCAAACGCACCTAAAACTGCTGCAAAACAAGAGAGCAACAACGGAGGATCTTTCTTTGCTCAAGCTGCAATCATCATCTGTTTCATCGTGGGTTTCTGTGTATGGAAATTTGTGATGGGCAATCCAACTAACTTCGTTGACAACAATCCTGAAAATGCTCCAAATCCAGGTAACTACTTAGGAATGGTTTACCATGCTGGGGCTATCGTACCTGTTTTGCTTGGTTTATTCTTAATGGTATGGGTTTTCTCAGTAGAACGTTTAATCGTTATCAACAAAGCATCTGGTACAGGAAACGTTGGAAACTTTGTTCGTAAAATCCAAACGTTGATTAATGGTGGAAACATCGACACAGCAATCGCTGAGTGTGACAAACAAAAAGGTTCAGTAGCAAACGTAGTTAAAGCTGGTTTATTGAAATACAAAGCTGTATCAGTAGATCCTAACGTTGACACTGAAAAAGCTACTATCGCAATTCAAAAAGAAATCGAAGAAACTACAGCATTAGAAATGCCAATGTTAGAGAAAAACTTGAACGTTATCGCTACATTAGTTTCTATCGGTACATTATGTGGTCTATTAGGTACAGTAACAGGTATGATCAAAGCGTTCTCGGCATTGGCAACAGGTGGTGCTCCAGATTCAGCTAAATTGGCAAACGGTATCTCTGAGGCCTTGATCAATACAGCAACTGGTATTGCGACTTCAACATTCGCTATCGTATTGTATAATATCTTTACTGCAAAAATCGATAAATTAACTTACTCTATCGACGAAGCTGGTTTCTCAATCGTACAAACATACGCTGCAAACCACAAATAAGAACTATGATGAAAGTTTTTGATTTTATTTTATGGAAATCAAAAATCAAAAGCATCATAGGATAGAAGATTGAGTTTTTAATTTAAAAGGAAGAATTTAAAATGGGTAAAGCAAAAGTAAAAAGAGCCAGTACGTCGATCGACATGACAGCGATGTGTGACGTATCGTTCTTACTGCTTACGTTCTTCGTCTTAACGGCGACAGCACGCCAGCCGGAAGCTTTGACGGTGGATACCCCAGCATCGACTACGAAAGATAAGTTACCTGATTCAAATGTAGGTATGATCACAATAGGCGATCAAGGTAAAGTTTTCTTCGGTACGACTGATCAACAAGTTCGCGTAAAAGCACTAGAAAGAATGTCAGCAAAGTATGGCGTTGGCTTTTCACAAGAAGATTATGATCGTTTCAAATTGATGGAAAACTTCGGTGTACCAATGTCTAAGTTAAAAGCATTGCTAGCTTTGGATGGAAGTAAGCGTACGGAAAAAGGTGTGCAAACTGGTATCCCAATTGATAGTACAGAAAATACTTCAAATGAGTTGTATTACTGGGTTCAAAATACCCGTCTTGCGGCTGAGGAAGTAAATAAGGAAAAAGAGGCTTCGGATAAAAATTTCGTGCACCCTGGACCCTTAAAAATGGCTATCAAAGCAGATGCGAATGAAAAATATCCTTCGGTTAATTTAGTTATTGAAACATTGCGTAATCAAAAGCAAAACAAATTTAGTTTCATAACAGGCATGCGTGCTGAGGAGAAATAATTGACGATTTAATAAGAACAAACAATGGCAGAATTAAATCAGGATAGTGGTAAAAAAGGCAAAGGCGGGAAAGTAAGGTCCAAGAAAAATGGTGGTAAGGTCGACCTTACAGCCATGGTGGATTTGGCCTTCTTGTTGATTACCTTCTTCATGTTGACCACGTCCTTAAATAAACCGCAGGCAATGGATGTGGCTATGCCAGACAAAAATAAAATTAAGGAGCAACAAAGCGATGAATTGCTTACAGCAGATAATCGCTCCCTGACAATTTTATTGGGTTCTGACAATAAAGTCTCTTGGGTATATGGTCAAGTTGCTCGTCCGATCGAAGGTCCTACTGTTACCGGTTACGGTGCAGATGGGATTCGGAAGGTCTTGATGGAGAAAAAGGCTTATGTACCTCGCGTTTCAGGCGGCAAAGACATGATCGTAATCATCCGTCCTAGTGAAAAATGTACACAACGTAATCTAGTTGATATTCTTGACGAGATGAAAATTGTAGACGTAAAACGCTATATGATCGGAAAGATTACACCAGAAGAAGTCGAAGTGTTAAAACGTGACAATATCTATAATGATTAGTTATTAGATTGACACAAAAAACTAAAATAAAATGATAGGGTCAAAATTAGATATTTTTAAGAAAGAATGGCTTGATGTCGTTTTCCAAGGCCGCAACAAGGAATATGGAGCTTACGAGCTTCGTAAACTTGCGCCTAAAGCGACTAATAGAGGGCTACTTGTCGTTATCGGCTTTGTAGTGCTAGCAAGTCTTCTTCGTCTTTTCGGAGACAAAATTTTTCCGAAAAAGCCTGTTGAAGCACCTCCAGCGGTAACTGAGGTTACTTTGGAAGACCTTGAAGAAATCAAACCACCAGAACCACCAGAAGAGGAGCCTCTTCCACAAGAACCGGAGGAAAAACCTCAACAAGTGGCTATGGATGTACCAAAAGAGGATTTGGTTCGTTTCCCTGAGCCTAAAGTAGCTCCTGCAAACAAAGTTGTAGAAGAAGTTGCTTCTCAGGAAGAATTGAAAGATCCAAATAAAACGCCAGCGCGTATTACTTTGAAAGGTAGTCCGACAGGTACTTCTGTAGCACGTGGCGAATTTGGTTCGAAGAAACAAGATGGCGCGATTACTGGTGCTGCAAAAGGAGATCCAAATGGTAATGGAGATGAAATTCTTCCATTTAATGCCATCGAGGTTCAGCCAATGCCCGTAGGCGGTATGCAAGCATTTATGTCTTGGGTAGGTTCAAACTACGAGTATCCAGCTGCGGCAACTGAAAATGGTGTAAATGGTGTCGTTGAGGTATCCTTCGTAGTAGAAAAAGATGGTAGCTTGACAGACATCAATATTAAACGCGATTTGAAATATGGTACTGGTGATGCAGCCGTAAGGTTGCTTAAGAAAGCGAAGAAATGGAAGCCGGGTATTCAAAATGGCCGTCCAGTTCGTGTCGCGTACACTTTACCAATTCGATTGAACCTTCAAAATTAGAATGACAAATTTTAATTCGGATAATAGTTCAAATTATAGACGGAAATCGCCTCTGAAGCGGTTTCTGTCTATTTTAGGACTTTTTATGTTTGGCTTTTATTTTGTTTTGGGCCTTTTGATTATATTCTGGGATAATTTCCCCATTGAGATTAATCCAACTTACAAAACAATCTTTGGTGTTGTGTTGATTCTGTATTCTTTTATGCGGTTTGTACGACTCTGGCAAAATAATTTTTAATTAACTGCCCTCTTCTTTTTGGCGACAACCAATTCTCTCTTCAAAAATTAAACTATTTTTTAATTAAACTGTCTTATTTTATGATGTATCATATGAGAAAATATAAAATGATTCTTGTGATGCTTGGCATCTGTATGGGCATTTTTGTTTCCTGCGAAAATAAAACAAAGCAAACGAAAGAGAGCGATGATATTCTAACGGGTAAACTACCCGTCATTGTCGATCAGACTTTGTTGCCTATTATTCGGGAGTCTGCGGATGTTTTTGAAAGTTCTTATCCAAACTCGAGTTTGGAGCTCATGGCACGGCCCGAGATTAAAGCGGTGAATGCCTTATTGTCTGATTCTGCTTATGTGGTTGTGTTGACCCGACAGTTGACAGATGAAGAAGATAGCTACTTTAAAAAACGTGGCATTCAACCTAAAATATTCCAAATGGCTTCGGATGCCGTTGTATTGATTAATAATCGTAACAGTACTGATACTATAATGCAGCAAAAAGACGTTAAGTCTTTGTTGGAAGGTAACTTAGGGGGACAGCGATTGATCTTCGATAATGCCAATTCAAGTACACTGCGCTATTTGAAAGATTATTTCAAATTGAACAAAATTGATCCGAAAGCTGTTTCTGCTTTGAAAGATAGTGAAGATGTCATGAAATATGTCAGTGAAAATGCCAATGCAGTAGGCGTTATCGGATACAATTGGTATTTAAAAGCGATAGAAAAAAATTCGAATTTATTGGATAAAATTCGTACATTGAGCATCGAAAGTGTTGGTAAGGAGGGTGAAAAGGCGAGTTTTTATCGGCCGTCCCAATCGACTATTGCTGATGGCTTATATCCTTTTGTAAGGCCTGTCTACATTATGAACTATCAGCCAAATATGGGCTTGGGGTTAGGCTTTAGTGCCTTCTTGACAGGGGATCGTGGACAGCGGATTGTATTAAAGGCTGGATTGGTTCCTGCTACAATGCCCGGACGAGAGATCATTATTAGAGATGAAAGTTATATTAAATAGATAATAAATAGTACAAAAATAGATTATGACAAACAGTAAATTATTATTTAGTCTTTTATTGGCTGGATCTGTGGGCACAGTGAGTGCACAAAGTTTGAAAGATGCTAGAGCAGCCATCGAGGCTGAAAATTATGGTAAAGCGAAAACTATCCTTCAACAGTTAGTGACTAAGCAACCTAAGAATGGAGATAATTATTTCTATTTGGGTCAAATTTATTTGGTAAACGACAGAGCGGATTCTGCCGCTGCGATTTTCAACCAAGGTTTGGCTGCTGATCCAAAGGCTACAATTAATAATGTAGGTTTGGGTTATGTTGACTTAATGAAAAAAGATAAAGCAAGCGCTGAATCTAAATTCGCTTTGGCAACAGCAAAATTAGGAAAAAAGGATTATGAGCCATTATTGGAAATCGGTCGTGCATATATTAATGCTCCAGAGCCTGATTATGCAAAAGCGTTGGAATACCTGACACAGGCGAAAGAGAAAAATAAAAAAGACGTAGCTGTTCCTATCGCGTTAGGTGATGCGTACCGCGGTTTGAAAGAAGGTTCATTGGCCTATACAAGCTATGGTGAGGCGACGGATATTGATCCAAATTCAGTACAGGCGAAAGTTGGACAAGCTGTGATTGTACGTGGCGCTCAAGCTTTTGATGAGGCTATCACACAATTGGAAGCTATCGCAGCAGAAACACCGGCATACGCACCTACTTACCGTGAGTTGGCTGAAACATATAACCAATGGTCTAGATTGCCGGGTACTTCTGACGAGAAATATGTCGAGTTAAATAAAAAGGGTGTTGAGCAATACAAAAAATACCTAGAAGTAGCGGGTGATAATTCATTGGAAGCTAAAATCCGTTATGCCGATTTCTTGGTTTACGCGCGTCAATACGACGATTTGAAGGTCGTTTCTGAGGAATTAGCGAAAAACCCTTCTGTAGATCCAAAAATCTACCGTTATTTGGGTTATATTGCCTTCCAAAAAGCTAAAGATTATCCGAAAGCCTTGGAGTACTTAAACCAGATGTTTAGCAAAATGGAAAAAGATCGTGTAATTCCGTTGGATTATATGTATCTAGGTATGTCTGAGATTGCTGCAAATAGCCCAAAACCAGCAGCTGCTGGTGCAGATAGTACGGCTACTGCGGCTCCGGTATTGACAGCAGAGAATACAGCGAATATTCAAAAGGGTATTGCCGATATTAAGAAAGCAATTGATTTAGACAAAGAATTGTTGGGAGAAACAGCTGAGTTAGCTTTTGCTAAATACCAAGAGCAAGAATTGCAAACAGCAGCCTCTTTATTCGAGCTAGTTGCTTCTTATAAAGATAACAAAACATATCTGTTTGATGCAAATTACTATGCTGGAGAAGCCTATTACCAAATCGGTGCTAAAGAAGATGCAGCTAGTAAAAATGAGGAACAAGTTGTGGTTAATCAAGAATTGAGAGACAAAGCAATTGCGGATTTACAAAAATCACAAACTTTCTTAACTGTGATCGAAACAACTGATAATAAAGAAGCACAAGATAAATATTTGATTAATGCGCTTTATTACAAGGCTTTTGCTGCATTGACGGCTGATAATTTGGAACAACCAAAAGGTGATTTCGTAGCATCCTTCCAAAAATTGATTGAAACAATCAATCAACGTGGTGCGCAAGAGAAAAATAAAAATTATTTAATCGATGCGAATACCTATATCGGTCTTTACTATTATGTGAAGCAAGATCTTCCTAAAGCGAAGGAGAGCTTCCAAAAAGTATTGGCAATAGATCCAACGAATGAAGCTGTTAAAGGCTATTTACAAGGGATCAAATAGGCTTAAGTAAAATCATTCTAAATTAGGCGCAGATAGTAATATCTGCGCCTTTTTTGTTTTGTTTTTTACCTTGGAATCTCTATATTTAGAGACAGTTACCAATATAAATTGAATTGAGATGGAGCAAGCCAATAGTATGCCGATAGACTACTTGCCTATATTTATACAGCTTCTAGTTGCTGTAGGATTTGGAGTAAGTACCATAATTATTACACATCTTATCGGGCCAAAGGTCCGTACTGAAAACAAGCTTGGGGCTTTTGAGTCGGGGATTGAAGTTGTCGGAAATGCCAGGCAGCCTTTCTCTATCAAGTATTTCTTGGTGGCTATCCTGTTTGTGATTTTTGATGTTGAAGTCATTTTCATGTACCCGTGGGCTGTAAACTTCCGGGAGATGGGATTACAAGGCTTGATTGAGATGTTTATTTTCATGGGACTGCTCTTGTTGGGCTTTATCTATGTGATCAAGAAGAAAGCATTGAATTGGGACTAAACGTCCCGTTGGTCGTTGGCTCTTTGAGTCAATGATACTTAAACCTATAAATCGACTTTTCATGAGTGATATAAAATTGGCAGAAGCTCCTCCGGGAGTAGAAGGCGCAGGTTTTTTTGCGACAAGTTTGGATAAAGCCATTGGCTTGGCCCGAGCCAACTCGTTATGGCCTTTGCCGTTCGCCACATCCTGCTGTGGTATCGAATTTATGGCAACGATGGGCTCTACTTACGATTTGGCCAGATTTGGCGCTGAACGTCCTAGTTTCTCGCCCCGTCAGGCAGATATGCTTTTGGTGATGGGGACAATCGCTAAAAAAATGGCGCCTGTATTAAGACAAGTATATATACAGATGGCCGAGCCGCGCTGGGTAATCGCTGTAGGAGCTTGCGCATCGAGTGGTGGTATTTTCGATACGTATTCTGTTCTACAAGGAATAGACGAAATCATACCGGTTGATGTGTACGTGCCTGGTTGTCCTCCCCGCCCGGAAGCAATTTTGGATGGTGTATTGCGTCTGCAGGATATTGTAAAGAATGAATCATTGAACCGGAGAAATACGCCCGAATACAAAGCGCTGCTTGAGAAGTACGGAATACATACAAATAAATAGATGATGGAAAACAGTTTTTTATTGGATAAGCTCCAAGGAAATTTTCCGGGAAAGATTAACGAAATTCAAGATGCACACAGTCTATTGACCATTGTTGTTGATATGGAAGATGTGATTGATGTACTTCGTTTCTTAAAATCGAATAACGAATTGCAGTTTATTCATCTCACGGATATTACGGCGGTACATTATCCACATTTAGAAAAGGAGTTTGCTGTAGTTTACCATATTCAAAGTCTCGTTCATAATATCCGAATCCGCGTGAAGGTCTTTTTGCATGGACCAAATCCTGAGATTCCAACGGCAACAGTCGTTTGGAGAGGTGCAAATTGGATGGAACGTGAAACCTTCGATTTTTTTGGTGTCAATTTTATAGGACATCCCGATTTGAGAAGAATTTTGAATGTAGATGATATGGAGGTGTTTCCAATGCGTAAGGAATATCCTTTAGAGGATCCAAATCGCGTAGATAAGAAAGATTTGTATTTCGGCCGTTAATTTATACGATATGAGCGAATTTATAAGCAAGATAACAGCTAATCAGCCTGTCTTTGATGATAATGATCCACAGGATGAGTTGATTACCCTAAATATTGGTCCCACACATCCGGCTACGCACGGTGTATTTCAGAATGTCGTGCAAATCGATGGTGAACGGATTGTTAGCGGAGTTTCCACGATTGGCTATATTCACCGTGCATTTGAGAAAATTGCTGAACATCGGCCTTTTTATCAAATTACGCCTTTGACCGATCGTCTAAATTATTGCTCGTCTCCAATCAATAATATGGGCTGGCATATGACCGTTGAAAAACTACTCAAGATCGAGATTCCTAAGCGGGTGCAGTATATGCGTGTTATCGTCATGGAGCTTGCGCGTATTGCAGATCATATTATTTGTAATGGTATTTTGGGGGTAGATACGGGGGCTTTTTCGGGCTTTTTGTATGTGATGCAGGAGCGTGAATTTATCTACGAAATCTTTGAAGAAATCTGTGGCGCTCGCCTGACAACGAACATTGGTCGTATTGGAGGCTTCGAACGTGATTTCAATGCTATAGCCTTTGAGAAAATACGTGAATTTCTAAAACGCTATCCGCCGGTATTGCAAGAGTTTGAAGAGTTGTTTGTTCGTAACCGTATTTTTATTGAGCGGACTTCAGGCGTTGCTGCTGTAACAGCAGAAGATGCACTGGATTATAGCTGGTCTGGCCCTATTTTACGGGCGACAGGTGTAGATTACGATGTGCGGGTACAGAATCCTTATTGCTCATATGAAGAATTTGATTTCGACGTACCTGTTGGCACGACAGGCGATGTATATGACCGTTTCATGGTTCGAAATGCCGAAATGTGGCAATCACTTCGCATTATAGAGCAGGCATTAGCGAAAATTGAGAAAGAGCCTAAAGGTGTCTTCCATGCAGAGGTGCCTGATTTCTATTTACCACCGAAAGAGCAGGTGTATACCAATATGGAAGCTTTAATCTACCATTTTAAAATCGTCATGGGTGAGGTGGACACACCGAAAGCCGAAGTCTATCATGCGGTCGAAGGGGCAAATGGTGAACTTGGTTTTTATCTGATTCATGACGGTGGACGGTCACCTTATCGTCTTCACTTTAGAAGACCTTCTTTTGTCAATTATCAAATGTTCGCGCCAATGAGTGCAGGAATGCTGATTTCAGATGCCATTATAAATATGAGTAGTCTTAACGTTATAGCCGGAGAATTAGATGCTTAGTGTAAAACAACATAATGAAAATGTAACGTTTTCTCCAGAATTGTTAGCCAAGTTTGGAGAAGTGGTAAGTCGTTACCCCGAAGGAAAGCAAAAATCAGGCTTATTGCCCATTTTACATCTGGTTCAGGCGGAATATGGCTGGGTAAGCGCAGATGCGATGGATAAGGTTGCTGTTTACCTGAATATATTGCCTATTGAGGTGTATGAGGTGGCAACCTTCTATACCATGTTCCTGTTGCAACCTAAAGGAAAATATGTACTGGAGATTTGTCGTACCGGACCTTGTTGTTTGGTCGGTGCAGAGCGTATCATGGGGCATTTAGAGCAAAAGCTCGGCGTAAAGGAAGGTCAGGTCACCGCTGACGGGCTTTTCTCTTGGCGGGGTGTAGAATGTTTGGCCGCCTGTGGTTTTGGACCAGTCTTACAGATCGGCCCTGAATATACATTCTATGAGAATCTGACAGAAGATAAAGTCGACGAATTGATTGATAATTTAAAAGCTAAAACAGAATAATATGGCACGTAAACTTTTGTTGACTCATATCGATGTTCCTGGCATCAATACCTTTGAGGTCTATCGACAAAAAGGTGGTTATGTTGCTGTTGAAAAAGTAGTAAAGACAATGTCTCCTGAGGATGTTGTTGAAGAGGTTAAGAAGTCTGGATTACGTGGACGTGGGGGAGCTGGTTTTCCTACGGGCATGAAATGGTCCTTTTTGGCTAAACCTGAAGGGGTGCCACGCTATTTGGTCTGTAATGCCGACGAGTCTGAACCAGGAACATTCAAAGACCGTTATTTGATGACGCACATCCCACATGCGCTCATTGAGGGAATGATTGTATCCAGCTTCGCCTTAGGAGCTCATACATCGTATATCTATGTGCGTGGAGAGATGATGCCGCAAATAAGAATTCTGGAGCGGGCCATTGCTGAAGCCAAGGAAAAAGGTTTTTTGGGTAAAAATATTTTAGGCTCGGGCTATGATCTGGAGATTTATGTTCAGCCGGGAGGTGGAGCGTATATCTGTGGTGAGGAAACAGCTTTATTAGAATCTTTAGAAGGTAAACGGGGTAATCCGCGTATTAAACCGCCTTTTCCAGCGATAGCAGGTTTATATAACTGCCCGACAGTGGTGAATAATGTGGAGTCTATTGCGACCACAGTGCCCATTATCAATTTGGGCGGTGAAGAATATGCTAAAATCGGCGTGGAGCGTAGTACCGGGACAAAATTAATTTCCGCTAGCGGAAATATTGTAAAACCAGGGGTCTATGAGATCGAACTCGGTCTGCCTGTGGAAGAGTTTATTTACTCGGATGAATATTGTGGTGGTATTGCCAATGGGAAACGAATGAAAGCTGTCGTAGCTGGAGGCTCTTCGGTTCCAATCCTACCCGCTAACTTGATCTTGAAAACTGCGGCAGGAAATAGCCGGTTGATGACTTATGAGTCATTGGCGGATGGTGGTTTCCAAACAGGGACAATGCTCGGGTCGGGTGGTTTCATCGTATTTGATGAGGATCAGTGCGTGGTGCGTAATACCTGGAATTTTGCACGTTTTTATCATCATGAAAGCTGTGGGCAGTGTTCGCCTTGTCGTGAAGGAACGGGTTGGATGGAGAAGGTGCTGCATAAGATCGAGAGCGGTCACGGCTCGATGTCAGACATTGATTTGCTGTGGGATGTGCAGCGAAAAATTGAAGGGAATACAATTTGTCCATTAGGGGATGCGGCAGCATGGCCTGTGGCAGCAGCAATAAGACATTTTAGGGATGAATTTGAATGGCATATTCTTCATCCGGAAGAGTCACAAACACGGAATTATGGACTGGCACATTATGCTGATCCTTTACAACCAATAGTATCATAATAGAAGCTGTAACGATAAATTAATTATATCATGGCAGAAGCGGAAGATGTAAAGTTTAAGGTCACCATCGATGGTATACCGGTAGAGGTTGCTCCTGGGACAAGCATATTAAATGCAGCGAGAAAGATCGGTGGAGATATAGTCCCTCCGGCAATGTGTTACTACTCCAAACTGGAGGGAAGTGGCGGTAAATGCCGTACCTGTTTGGTCAAAGTCTCCAAGGGATCTGAAAAAGATCCGAGGCCGATGCCAAAATTGGTGGCTTCTTGTCGTACGACGGTGATGGACGGTATGGAAGTACAAAATATTACTTCGCCAGAGGTGGTGGAAGCAAGAAAAGGTGTTGTTGAAATCTTATTGATCAATCATCCCTTGGATTGTCCAATCTGCGATCAGGCTGGTGAATGTAAATTGCAGGATCTTGGGTATGAACACGGCAGCGCTAATACACGCTACGAATTCGATCGTCGTACCTTCGAACGAATTGATCTGGGCGATAAGATCCAATTGCATATGAACCGTTGTATCCTATGTTACCGTTGTGTTTATGTCGCCAATCAGTTGACCGACCAACGTGTACATGGTATCCTAGGAAGAGGAGATCACGCCGAAATATCGACTTATATTGAGAATGTCATCAACAATGATTTCTCCGGAAATGTTATTGATGTTTGTCCTGTGGGAGCTTTGACGGATAAAACCTTCCGTTTCAAGAACAGGGTATGGTTTACAAAGCCTGTCGATGCACATCGCGATTGTCCGACATGTTCAGGTAAAGTAACCTTATGGTATAAGGGAGAAGAAGTCATTCGGGTAACTGCTCGAAAGGATGAGTTTGGTGAAGTGGAAGAATTTATCTGTAATACCTGCCGCTTTGATCAGAAAAAAACAAGCGATTGGATTTTGGAGGAACCAACAGAAATAGATCCACATTCTGTTATTTCTGCCAATCACTACGAGTTATTTAATCCGCCAAAAGTCATTAAAGAAAATCCAATATTGCAGGAACAAAATCGGGAACAGTTAGCTAGAACGGAAAAATTGAAATAATCACAAACATGGAGTGGTCTTTTGTCATAGAAAAATTAATACTGGTGTCTGTTATTTTTGTTGTCACCCTGGTGATTGCGATGTATTCGACACTTGCTGAGCGTAAAATTGCAGGTTTTATGCAGGATCGATATGGTCCTGACCGGGCTGGTCTCTTTGGTATCTTGCAACCGCTTTGTGACGGTGGTAAATTCTTCTTTAAGGAGGAAATTATCCCTGCAGGGGCACACAAGGTACTTTTTATTTTAGGGCCTACTATTGCCATTATTACGGCCTGTATTAGCTCGGCGGTTATCCCTTGGGGACAGGAATTGCAAATTGGGGGACGGGTCGTTTCCTTGCAGGTGGCCGATGTTAATGTTGGGATATTGTATATGTTTGGTGTGATCGCATTAGGTGTATATGGTATTATGTTGGGCGGCTGGGCTTCCAATAATAAATTCTCACTTATGGGTGCTATTCGCGCTGCGTCGCAGAGCATCAGTTATGAGATCGCCATGGGATTGTCAATTATCGCTTTATTGATGGTGACACAAAGTCTCTCCTTAAAGGAAATCGTTGCGCAGCAGTCGGGTTTTGTCAATTGGAATATCTGGGCGCAGCCGCTAGGGTTTATCATTTTTATGGTCTGTGCTTTTGCCGAATGTAATCGGGTTCCTTTCGATTTACCGGAATGTGAGACAGAGCTTGTCGGTGGTTACCATACGGAGTACTCCTCCATGAAATTGGGACTCTATATGTTTTCCGAATATATTAACATGTTCGTTTCCTCTGCATTGATGGCATCACTTTATTTTGGCGGTTATAATTTCCCCTTTATGAATGATCTGGGATTGTCGGCCAATATGATCACGATCATCGGGGTAGTGGTATTCTTCATTAAAATATTGCTGTTTATCTTTTTCTTTATGTGGGTCCGTTGGACTTTACCACGTTTCCGCTACGATCAATTGATGAATCTGGGCTGGAAGATGCTGATTCCATTGGCAATTGCCAATATTGTACTCACAGGTGTATTTACATTGATTAAAGATACTTATTTCTCATAAGAAAGGACTTTTTATGCAACTAACCAATCGTAAAAAAGTAATTGAACAAAAACCGATGACATTTTCGGAAAGAATATACTTTCCGGCTATTATCAAAGGTTTGCGCATTACATTAAGGCATTTTTTTAAGAAAATTCCAACCATTAAATATCCGGAGGAAATAAGACCTTATTCGAAAAACTTCAGGGGGCAGCACTCGCTCAAACGTGATGAGGAAGGGCGTGAGCGCTGTACAGCCTGTGGATTATGTGCTTTGTCCTGCCCGGCAGAGGCGATTACAATGACTGCCGCCGAGCGGAAAAAAGGTGAAGAGAATCTTTATCGAGAGGAAAAGTATGCGTCGGTATATGAAATCAATATGTTGCGTTGTATTTTCTGTGGTCTATGTGAAGAGGCCTGTCCTAAAGAAGCGATTTATCTGGATGGACCGCATGTGACAGCAGATTACCTACGTAAGGATTTTATCTATGGAAAAGATAAATTGGTAGAACCAACTTTTGATATTACCAAATTAAAGAGCTAAACCAGGAAATTATGACAGTATTTTATTTTGTAGCCTTCTTGTCTATTTTCTTTGCGCTGCTGACCATTTTTACAAAAAATCCTGTACACAGTGTACTGTATCTGGTCATTACGTTTTTTACGTTTACAATACATTATATTCTTTTGAATGCACAGTTTTTGGCTGTGGTGAATTTCATCGTATATATGGGAGCCATCATGGTGTTGTTTTTATTTGTACTGATGCTGCTCAACCTGAACAAGGATACCGAACCCATGAAATCCAATCTGGTTAAGTTTATGGGTGCTATCGCCGGTTGTTGCCTATTGGTGACTTTCTTCGGTGTATACCGCGTATTTGACATTTCTAATCCCTTAACTGTTGTTAATCCGGAAATAGGGTTGGTTAAGAATCTGGGTAAGGTGTTGTTTAACGAATTTTTGCTTCCTTTTGAGTTATCATCATTATTGTTATTGACAGCAATGATTGGAGCAATATTATTAGCTAAGAAAGAACCTAAACAAATCTAATGGAAACAGTTGTTCAACAGTTGCAGGGGGTGCCAATAAATCATTATCTGATTTTTTGTGCGATTATTTTCGTTATTGGTGTTATCGGTGTTCTTATTCGCCGTAACGTCATTATTATTATGATGTCTATTGAATTGATGCTGAATGCGGTGAATCTTCTTTTAGCTGCTTTTTCAGTGCAGCATGGCGATTCGTCAGGACAGGTCTTCGTCTTCTTTATCATGGCATTGGCAGCGGCAGAAGTTGCCGTAGGCCTAGCGATTATTATTATGGTATATCGGAATACGAAGTCTGTGGATATCGATTCCTTAAATAAACTTCGTTGGTAGAACTTAGAAATAAATACGATGAGTGAATTAGTTTGGTTGATTCCCCTTTTGCCCTTAATCGGGTTTATTGTGAACGGATTGGGTAGGAATGCCTTCTCCAAAGGTATGATAGGTGCTGTTGGCAGCGCTGTAGTGCTTATTTCTTTTGTATGCAGCTGTATTCTTTTCTCCGAAGTCTACCAAGCGAGGCAAGCTGGACAAGCAGGTATTATAGAACAACATGTATTTGACTGGATTGCGGTGGGCAATCTCAAGATCGGTCTGTCCTTTTTGGTAGACCCACTAAGTGCCATCATGCTCCTGATCGTTACAGGGATTGGTTTCCTTATCCATGTCTATTCGATTGGTTATATGCATCATGATCATGGATTTGGTAAGTTCTTCGCCTATTTGAATCTCTTTATCTTTTTTATGTTGCTATTGGTATTGGGATCCAATTACCTGGTCATGTTCATTGGCTGGGAAGGTGTAGGGCTATGTTCTTATTTATTGATCGGCTTTTGGTATAAGAATAGTTCGTATGCGAATGCGGCAAAAAAAGCATTTGTGATGAATAGAATAGGTGATTTAGGTTTTCTACTTGCGGTATTTTTAATCCTTGGAACTTTTGGATCCTTAGAATTTTCAACTGTATTTCCTGCGGCCAAGAATTTTGCTGTTGGTGATATCACAGTCGTTAGCATTACCATTTTGTTGTTTATTGCTGCAACAGGTAAATCGGCGCAGATACCTTTGTTTACTTGGTTGCCAGATGCCATGGCTGGCCCAACCCCCGTCTCGGCCCTGATTCATGCGGCAACGATGGTTACGGCCGGTATCTATATGATTGCACGTTCCAATGTACTGTTTATCCTTTCACCGTTTACCTTGCAGCTCATTTCTGTGATCGCTATTTGTACAGCCCTATTGGCTGCTGCAATAGCATTGACACAAAATGATATTAAGAAAGTATTGGCTTATTCCACCGTTTCACAATTGGGCTATATGTTTCTTGGCCTTGGTGTCGGAGCATTTACGGGAGCGTTTTTCCATGTATTGACGCATGCCTTTTTCAAAGCCTTACTATTCCTGGGGGCGGGATCTGTTATACACGGTATGAGTGAAGAACAGGATATGCGAAAAATGGGAGGTTTGAAGAAAGCAATGCCTATTACTTATCTGACGATGTTGATGGGGACAATCGCGATTGCAGGAATTCCACCCTTCTCCGGCTTCTTTTCCAAAGACGAAATATTGGCCGGGGCATTTGCTGCGAGTCCAGTTTTATGGGGTTTAGGTTTTATTGGTGCATTAATGACGGCTTTCTATATGTTCAGGATGTTGTTTATGACCTTTTCTGGAACATTCCGTGGTACGGAAGAGCAAAAGCATCATTTGCATGAATCTCCAAAGAGTATGACAGTGCCACTCATTGTATTGGCTATACTTTCTGTGATCGGAGGAGTGATCAATTTACCAGCTGTTTTGGGTGGTAACCATTGGCTTGAGGATTTCCTGACGCCAGTGTTTTCAGAGGGAAAAGCGATAATGCCTGCAACTCATCATTTGGAACATAGTACGGAATATTTACTCATGGGCATTTCTGTTGTTGGAGTATTGATTATGGTTGCTTTGGCTTTTCATAAATACGTTAAACGACAACAGCTACAGGAAGAGGGCGAAGGTACGCGTGGTTTCTTGGGCAATCTTTCTTACCATAAGTTTTACGTGGATGAGCTCTATGATAGCATCATTGTACGTCCCATCAATTGGCTCTCGGCTTTCTTCGGAAATGTCGTGGATCAACGTGGTATTGACGGTGTTGTTAATGGGGCCGGTAAGGCAACATTTGATACGGGAAAGGTATTGCGTTTGCTCCAGAATGGTAATGTTGGTTTTTATTTATTGATGATGGTAATTGGGGTGATTGCCATTTTCATCTATGGATTGTTGAGTCTTTAATTTTGGTGTAATCGATGGATAACTTGTTTTTACTTATTTTATTGCCGTTAATAAGCGCATTGATTCTAACGTTCTTAAAGACCAATGCTGCAAAGTCTATTGCCTTGATTTTATCATTACTGTCTTTGGCTTTGACTATTCCGTTCCTCTGTACTTTCGACGCAAATGGCGGAATGCAATTTGAACAAAATTGGCTATGGATTTCTTCGTTGCATATTCATTTTCATATCGGCGTTGATGGAATTAGCTTGCCGTTGATCTTATTGACAAATGGATTGATGCCTTTAATCATTGCTACAACCTTTAAGAAGGAGTATAAAGGAAACTTTTATGCATTAATGGCTTTTATGCAAGCGGGCTTATTGCTCGTATTTATGGCCCTGGATGCTTTTACTTTTTATGTGGGTTGGGAGATTGCCTTGATACCGATTTATTTTATTTGCGCGCTTTGGGGTGAAGGAGATCGTATTCGCGTAAATTTGAAATTTTTTATTTATACTTTTTTGGGTAGCCTTTTGATGTTGATCGGTATTCTTTATCTCTATCAACAAGTGCCCAACCGTGATTTTGAATGGACCTCATTTATTGCCTTAGATTTGGGAGAAAATACGCAGCGGTGGTTATTTTGGGCATTTTTTGTCGCTTTCGCCATCAAAATACCAATTTTTCCTTTTCATACTTGGCAACCCAATACGTATACAAATGCGCCAGCGGCAGGCACGATGTTGTTGGCAGGTATCATGCTCAAAATGGGGGTTTACGGTTTAATGCGTTGGCTATTGCCTATCGCACCAAATGGTGTTGCGCTGTATGGGCATTTTGCAATGATCTTATGCGTTATTGGGATCGTTTATGCTTCCATTATCGCAATTAAACAGGACGATGTGAAGCGATTGATCGCGTATTCGTCAATAGCCCACGTTGGCTTAATTAGTGCCGGTGTCTTCACATGGAATACGAATGGCCTGAGTGGAGCAACTATTCAAATGTTAAATCACGGTATTTCTGTGATCGGGCTTTTTTATGTGTTGGATATTATACAGCAGCGCACACAGACACGTAGTCTCACAGCGCTTGGCGGAATAGCAAGCAAGGCGCCTCGTTTGGCCATCTTCTTTATGATTATTTGTATGGGGGCAGTGGGTTTACCATTAACGAATGGATTCATTGGTGAGTTTTTATTATTGAAAGGCGTTTTTCAGTATGGATTTTGGTTTGCTGTTTTCGCGGGTCTAACCTTAATTCTGGGCGCAGTTTATATCCTTAGGCTTTACCAAGGAACGATGTTGGGGGAAACGACCGAAAAAACTGTACAATTTGAAGATGTAAAAGGAACGGAACTTATTGTATTGACAGTCGTCTCCGTCTTGATCCTTTATATTGGTATATTTCCTAATTTCCTATTGAACCTTTCTGCAGGTTCCGTGGAAGTTTTAAGTACATTTTTAGGCAGATAATAGATATATTTAATTGTATGGGTGCAATAATTACACTTTCGATATTAGCATTAGTCGTCCTTTATCTTGGTTTATTCAAGATGAAATCTATGCTACTGCCTGTTTCTATTCTTGGCTTCTTGGTCGCTATTGGTTTTTTATGGAATGATTGGACTTCGACCAGAGGACCGCTCTATAGTGGGATGGTTCATTTTGATCATTTTGCTATTGCCTTCTCAATCTTATGTATCGCAGTTACCTTGTGCATTTTTGTTATCTCAAAGGGATATTTTGATGAGGAGGGACAAATTGCGGAATATTATTCCTTATTAATTTTCTCCCTCACAGGTGCTGTTCTTGTGAATAGTTATCATAATTTTTCAATGCTTTTTTTAGGTATTGAAATTATGTCTGTAGCGCTTTACATTTTGGTCGGTATACGTAAAAGAGACAAAGCATCAAATGAAGCTGCATTGAAGTACTTTTTGATGGGGGCTTTCTCTACGGGCTTTCTATTGTTTGGTATTGCCCTTTTGTACGGTGCCACAGGATCATTTGATTTAAGTGAAATCAAAGACTATGTTGTCAATAACCCGCAGGCAATTTCACCGTTGTTTTATGGGGGTATATTGCTTCTCATTGTAGGACTGACGTTCAAAGTGGGCGCTGTTCCATTTCATTTTTGGACACCAGATGTTTATGATGGGGCTCCGATATTGATTACGAGTTATATGAGCACCGTGGTTAAAGTTGCTTCTTTTGCTGGATTGTTACGTTTATTCAGTTATAGTCTATTGCCTTTACAAGATTTTTGGACGCCGGTTTTCTTAGTGATCGCCATTCTCACCTTATTTGTTGGAAATATTTCTGCATTAATGCAGTCTTCCTTCAAACGTATGCTTGCTTATTCGAGCGTTTCGCATGCCGGGTATATGTTATTTGCGATTGTAGCAGTTGGGGCTACCTCGGCTAATAGTATCTTTGCTTATGGCCTTGCCTACTCTCTAGCCACCATTGTTGCTTTTACAGGATTGATCCTAGTCAAGAAAACGACCGGTTCTGAACATTTTGAAGCTTTCAATGGCCTGGGCAAACGAAATCCTTTGCTAGCATTTGCCATCACGATAGCAATGCTTTCTCTTGCGGGTATACCACTGACAGCTGGATTTATCGGTAAGTTTATGATGTTTTCTTCTGTTATGGAAAATTATCATATTGTTTTGCTTGTATTGGCTGTAATCAATGCAGGAATTGCAGTGTATTACTACTTGAAGGTTGTTGTTGCGATGTACTTTAGAGACAGTGACGAATCCTGTGTCAATGTACAGTGGAATTATTCATTTGTGTTATTCCTTGCCGTAGCGCTTACAATCTTAATTGGGGTATATCCAGACTGCCTTTTAAAATTAATATAAAGTTTCTGTTAAAATACTTGTTGTTTATTAGAGCATGGCGATTTCGCTGTGCTTTTTTTATTTTTATTGGTATAACTCTTGCATACAAATTGTATATTGTAAAAAAGAAATCCTATCAAATTGCAGATGGCGTTTAAAGTGTGTGTTAAATCTTTTTCGATTCGTGTTTTAAGTGTGTTACTATTCTTCTATATGGGTGGAAAAGTAATTGCACAGGACTTTATTCGTGGAAAGGTCATTGATGCACAAACAGGCAAGGGTATTTCAAGGGTTTCAATTAACTGGCTTGATGGAGATAGCGGTGGTAGCAGCGATACCCTTGGGTTTTTTAAGATTCTGGATATCAAGAAATACAGACAGCTTGTCTTTGGAGCGGTGGGGTATGAGCGGCGTACGGTGGATGTTCGTCGTTTACAGGATTCAATGCTGACCGTGCACTTAATTGCCTCAAATAACACATTAGAGGAGGTCGTGGTCAATCGAAAAAACAAAAAAACCAAAGATCCTGCTATAGCACTGATTGAACAGGTTATTGCACATCGACCACAAAATCATTACACCCGCATACCTGAAATTCGTTTTGATGAGTATGAAAAGACGCAGTTTGGTTTTGTCAATCCTGAAGATAAAGCGAAGAAATTTCCGAAACCATTCCGATTCCTCTTTGAAAATATAGATTCTACCGCTTTTCGGGGGCAAACCATTGCACCCTTTTATTTGGAAGAAAACTATGCAAATGTCTATTCATCCCATAATCCAGATCGTAGTAAGAAGATTGTCATCAGCCACAACCAGACCGAATTAAATCCACGCTTTTTTAACAATGACAATTGGCAGACGCGGTTTCAAACGATACTCCGTGATGTTGATCTTTATGATAATACAATTCAGATCACAAACAAAGGAGTCTTGAGCCCAATTGCTGCAGGTGCTACAGCGTTTTATAGGTACAAAATTCAAGATACGGTCAAGATTGAAGGCAAGGATTATATTGAGCTCCATTTTGAAGGTAAATCGGCTATTGATCTGCTCTTCTACGGTGATCTTCTGATCTCAGATGATACAAGGTATGCTGTTCATCGCGCGACTTTGAATATCGGACGTTCTGCAAATATCAATTGGATTAATGACGTGCAAATAGATCTTAGCTATAGTGAATTTAAAAATGGTAGCATGCTCCCTGTTCGTGCAGATCTAAAAATGTTATTTGGTGGGAGCAAGTCAGATGTATTGTATGGACGCAGGGAAACCCAATACTTGGGACATCGCACAGATTCTATTTCGAATGAGAATTTTGCTGGTGTACCAGTTGAAAAGAGGTATCTCCTCCAGTCCGCACCGCAGGTGCCCATTGTAGGGGTTAGACCAACTCCGTTAAGCCATGCTGAATTAGGAGCCTATCAAAAGGTTGATTCGGTACAGAATATGCGTTCTTTTAATCAGTTGGTCGCATTGGGTTATTTGTTAGCAAAGGGATATTATAATGCCGGGAAAGTTGAATTTGGTCCACTGGAATATCTTTATAGCCGCAATAATTACGAGGGGAATCGTGTGCGCCTGAGTGGTCGGACGACGCGTTTATTTTCGGAAAAAGCCTACATTGAAGGATACACAGCCTATGGCGATAAGGACAAAGAGCTAAAGTACTACCTGAGTACGGCATTTACTTTAAATGGAGAACGTATTGTTCAGTTTCCGGCAAATTATTTACGCTTTACAGTACAGCATGACGTCATGGAACCGGGGCGAGGTTTGGGTTTTTTAAAAGGGGATGGTTTCTTCCGTTCTTTTGGGAAAAACAGGCCTAATAAATGGCAATTTAATGATATCTATCGTATCGATCATCTGATCGAATTTGGGAACCATGTTAGCGTAGGTACGGCGTTTACGCATACTCGCAGACAACCGCGCGCTGACTTGTTTTATATTAATAGCCTACCTTTACCTGATACTGTCCGACAAGTCAATACAAATGACCTACAGCTGATTTTACGTTGGGCTCCGAATGAAGAATTTACTTATCATAATCTCGACAGAGGAACCGTAGAAAACAAATATCCCATTTTTACCCTGCAATATAATAAAGGACTGAAAGGATTTTGGGGCGCAGACTATAGTTATGATGCATTACGCTTTAGCATTTTCAAACGACTATTTTTATCCCCAGCGGGGCAGGCGGATTTTGAATTTTCAGGAGGAAGAATTTGGGGGAAACATCTGCCTTATACCTTACTGGAACTCCCTGACGTCAATAGAGATAAGCAGGGACCGTTGGTGAATTTTGACTTGATGGCTACCTCGGAATTTGTTTCAGACCAGTTTTTGAAACTGACCTATTACCATAACTGGAATGGTTTCTTTTTCAATAGAATTCCGTTGTTCAGGCGGTTAAAATGGCGTGAAGTGACGGGATTTAAGGCTTTTTATGGAAAGTTAAGCGATGCCAACAACCCCTTTGTAACGCCCGAAAAT
Organism: Sphingobacterium sp. UBA2610; assembly: GCF_002339225.1. NCBI lineage: Bacteria > Pseudomonadati > Bacteroidota > Sphingobacteriia > Sphingobacteriales > Sphingobacteriaceae > Sphingobacterium > Sphingobacterium sp. UBA2610. Next base: position 439,308 of record NZ_DDKA01000019.1, on the reverse strand, counting down.
ATTCAGTTTGAAGCGGACAAAAATGGTATTATCCAAACAAAAGCAGTGCGTAACAAACCGTATGTAGAAGGGCTAGTGGGGGTGGATAATATCTTTAAATTGATTAGATTAGAGTATAAAAAGAGATTAAGCTATAGTGGTGGTGAAGGCATACCTTCTGATACCTTTACAGCATCCTTACATTTTAATTTTTAGCAATTATGGTCCAATATTCAAATTTAAATTATGTGATTAAAGATAGCATCGGCTATGTTATCATTAATCGCGAACCCCAGCTGAATGCGTTGAATCAGGAAACCCTTGACGAATTGCAAGATATCTTCATGCATTTCAATGCCGATGACCACGTAAGAGGTATTATCCTGACAGGCGCTGGGCTTAAAGCATTCGCTGCAGGGGCAGACATTAAGGAATTTATGGATTTATCTGTAATTCAAGCACGGTGGCTCAGTGAACGAGGACATATTATTTTTTCGGACCTTATTGAAGGTTCTCCGAAGCCAGTTATTGCTGCAATAAATGGGTATGCTTTAGGCGGAGGGCTGGAGATGGCTTTAGCCTGCCATATTCGTATAGCGTCTGACAATGCAAAAATGGGACTACCGGAGGTTTCTTTGGGACTGATTCCGGGTTATGGTGGTACGCAGCGTTTACCCAAGTTGATCGGAAAAGGACAGGCTATGCAAATGATTTTAACGGGTGATATGATTGACGCGCAGCGAGCCTATGAACTAGGATTGGTCAATGAGGTGATCGCACAGGATAAACTAATTGCCCGTGCGGAGGAAATACTCCATAAGATATTTACGCGCTCTCGCGTTGCAGTGGCAAATGCTATTACTGCTATTAACGCTGCTGAAGATAAACAACAAAACGGGAGTAAGGTGGAAATGGATGCTTTCGGACATCTGTTCGGAACAGAAGATTTCAAAGAAGGTGTTTCCGCATTTTTAGCGAAAAGGACACCCAATTTTGAATAATACCGCAGCACTTCGCTAAATGCTATATTGCCGTGTATTGTCAGGTTTGAGTATCGATGAAGAGGTAAAATAAGACCAAGAAAGGAGGTTCGGATTGAGCGCCAATCGTTTTGCGGCATTGGTTAAGATGGCTCATGAATCTGAATCAGAAAGCTTTAACCGACATTATTTTTGATATTTTTTGCGATATTCCTGTGGCGACATTTTCATTTCCCGTGTAAACGCTTTTGAAAAATGAAAGGGGTCATAAAAATGGAGTTTGAATGCGATTTCTTTAATCTTAAGTAGGGTAAATTGCAGATAGGAGCAAGCCCTTTGCATACGGAGTTGATTGTAATACACCATGGGTGGGTAAGATGTTTTCTGCTTGAACAAGTTAATAAGATGTGACTTGGAATAGTTGAAATGTGCTGAAATATCATCCAAGTTGATATTGTTTTCCAGATTGTCTTTCATAAATATAATGATGTCCTGTATGATATTATCTACTTGAATTCGGTTACCTTCTCTAAACTGAGCCTGATATTGAATGGACGCTAAAAAATATTGAAAGCAAAAACTCGTATACTCCAAATTTTCTGGACTATACCCCATTTCCAGGTTTTTGTAGATGCTCTCGAAGAGCTGGATGCGGTTGGCATGTTTGTTTGAATCCGCGTCATCTATATGAATCACTTCGCCCATGATATGTTGAAAAAGAACTGCATCTGTGCCGTCGAAATGAATCCAATAGATGCTCCAGGGATCATTTGATTTTGCTCCATAGCAATGAGCGCTATCTCTCGGGATAATGTATATATCGTTTCTTTTAAGGTTGTGCGTTGTTTCATCCTGTTTTATCCAACCGCTTCCATCTTCGCAATAAATCAGAATATATTCCTTACATCCTTCTTGACGATCACGGTAGTGTTTTTTAGCATTGGGATAATAGCCGATATGTGTGATGTGTAATTTTGATGTGATGTTGTTGCCTGTCAGGTAATTGCATACGGCATAGGGAAGGACAATCGCCTTTTCTCCTTTGAATCCTTCAGCGATGACATCTTGGTTTTGTTTCATAGATCGAGCTTATTTTTGGTTATTCGTATAAAAATAGTAATATTTTACATGTTTATCGTGTTCACTTACATGATTCTCCCCAAGTATTCCATTAATTTTACCTAAGTAAATCTAAATATGTAAACTCTTATGCAAAAGACTGCGACGACCTATCTGCTATTGATCACTTTTGTGGCTGCTATCGGTGGATTTCTATTTGGGTATGATTGGGTAGTTATTGGTGGTGCAAAGCCATTTTACGAGGCTTATTTTCATTTGGAGTCCGATCCTGCCTTGCAGGGGTGGGCCATGTCTTCGGCGATTGTGGGAAGCTTCGTTGGTGTACTACTCTCGGGGGGATTGGCCGATCGCTATGGCAGAAAACCGCTGATTTATACTGCTGCAATTTTATTTATAATGTCTGCAGTGGGAACCGGTATGGCGTCCGAACTGGACACTTTTATTATCTATCGGATTTTGGGCGGGATAGGTATTGGTGTAGCCTCCAATTTGGCACCGATGTATATTGCTGAGATCGCCCCTGCAGAAAGTCGAGGGAAATTTGTATCGATCAATCAGTTGACCATTGTACTGGGCATCCTTGCAGCACAAGTGGTCAATTGGCTCATTGCAAAGCCGGTTTTAGCCGGAGAATCTATGCTAGAAACCTGGAATGCGCAAGAGGGGTGGAGATGGATGTTTTGGGCAGGAGCGATCCCGGCAGTCATTTTTTTATTGCTACTTTTCCTGATTCCTGAAAGTCCGCGCTGGTTATATACAAAAGGGAAGCACGAACAGGCAAAACGTGTGTTTTTACGCATGGGTGGAGAGGAGTATGCAGCAGAAAATATACGTTCTATTGCCGAGGCGGCTGAACTAAGTCAGGCTAAATCCCGAAAGAGAAATTTATTTCAGGGGAAACTGCTGCGGTTGCTACTGCTAGGGAGTTTTATTGCGGTTTTTCAGCAGTGGTGTGGGATTAATGTTATTTTTAATTATGCCCAGGAAATCTTTACAGCTGCTGGATATACGGTTTCGGGGATGCTTTTCAATATTATTATCACTGGCGTGATCAATGTCATTTTTACATTCATTGGCATGTATCTGGTTGATCGAATTGGTCGTCGCGCATTGATGCTTTTCGGATCAGCAGGCCTTTTTGTGATTTATATTGCCTTAGGAGCATGTTATTATTTCAATTGCAGCGGCATTTTTGTGCTTCTCCTTGTACTGGCCGGAATTGCGGTGTATGCGATGACCTTGGCTCCTGTAACTTGGGTAATTATCGCCGAAATATTCCCTACCGCTGTAAGGGCGCAGGCCATGGCGATTGCAACATCGTTATTATGGATTGCATGTTTTGTGCTCACCTATACGTTTCCTTTACTGAATCAAAACCTGGGAGCAGCTGGTACATTCTGGCTGTATGGTGGAGTCTGTTTTATCGGTTGTCTGTTTCTATGGAGCCGATTGAAAGAGACCAAAGGAAAAAGCTTAGAAGAAATTGAACAAGAACTGGAAGGATAATTGGCACCCGGATAATCAACTGAATCAACTCGACCTATATAAACCTATTAGCGTATTAAGAAAATGACAGAATTGACTCGTTACCTCATAAAATCAACAGTGGATCAAAAAGGGATCGTAAAAGCATGGGAGGAGCAAGTTGCTATTCCAACATACGAGATTGGAACGATGGAGAAGAATCCCATATTTGCAGAAAAACGCGTATATCAAGGTAGCTCAGGGGTAGTATATCCCTATCCAATCATAGAGAAAATTAGCGATCAGAAGCGAAACAAGATCTATCAGGCGCTATTTCTTGAAAATGAATATATTAAGGTAATGATTCTTCCAGCCTTAGGTGGGCGGGTTCATATGGCTTATGATAAAGTCAGAGAACGGCATTTTGTTTATTATAATGAAGTGATCAAGCCGGCTTTGGTAGGGCTTACTGGCCCTTGGATTTCGGGGGGGATTGAATTCAATTGGCCACAGCATCATCGACCGACTACTTTCATGCCAACAGAGCATTTAATCGAACACAATAGCGATGGAAGCATTACGGTTTGGTGCAACGAAATCGAACGTATGTTTCGGATGAAGGCCATGCAGGGATTTACTTTGCATCCCGATAAAGCATATCTAGAGATTAAGGTTCAGGTATATAATCGGACAGCATTGCCACAAACCTTTCTGTGGTGGGCCAATCCGGCTGTTGTTGTGAATGATGACTATTTTTCCGTCTTCCCTCCCGATGTCAATGCCGTTTTTGATCATGGAAAGCGAGAGGTTTCCTCTTTTCCGATTGCTACGGGGACCTACTACAAGTACGATTACTCAGCTGGTGTTGATATAGCACAATACAAGAATATTCCTGTTCCGACATCCTATATGGCCATTCAATCGAAATACAATTTCGTTGGCGGCTATGAGGCCGGTGAGACCAATGCGGGGATGTTGCATGTGGCCGATCATCACATTTCACCCGGGAAAAAACAGTGGACCTGGGGAAATGGTGATTTTGGTGTCGCCTGGGATAGAAATTTGACCGATGAAAATGGACCGTACATAGAATTGATGGCCGGTGTATATACCGATAATCAGCCTGATTTTGCTTGGTTACAACCCTATGAAGTGAAATCCTGGTCTCAGTATTTTATGCCTTACGCAGAAGTCGGACAGGTGAAAAATGCAACAAAAGATGTGGTGCTCAATATGGAGGTTAGGGAGCAGACCGCTCACATTGTCTTATATACAACGGGGACGTATGAAGGTATACGTATTTTGTTACGCAATATGGCAGGTAAAATCTATTTGGACGAACAAACGGACTGTGCTCCTCGGAATATTTATACCCAAAGTGTTGCTGGATTGGACAGTGATCCAACCGAACTCCTATTGACTGTGTACGATAAAAATAACCATGAAATATTGGTCTACCAGCAAGAGGAGGCAAAGGATGCTAAAGACATACCCAAACCAGCACAGGCAGCATTGCTACCCGAAGATATTCGTTCTATCGAAGAATTGTTTTTGACGGGACAGCATTTGGAACAGTACCGACATGCAACTTATAATCCATTGGATTATTATAAGGAAGCGCTGCGACGTGAACCGAACGATATCCGATGTAATAATGCAATGGGTGTTTTCTTGTTGCGAAGCGGTAAGATAAAGGAGTCTATTCCTTATTTTGAGACCGCTATCGCACGCGCTACGGAGCGTAATCCCAATCCTTATGATGGAGAACCTTATTACAACCTAGGTGTAGCTCTGCAACTATCTGGGGATTTGAATGGAGCTTATTCAGCTTTCTACAAAGCAACATGGAATGCAGCCTGGAAGGACTCTGGCTATTTTGGTTTGGCACAAATTGATGCAAAGAGAGGCGATTGGAAAGCTGCTTTGGAAAAAATAGATCACTCATTGAGCCGAAACTGGTATCACCACAAAGGACGACAGCTGAAGGCCTCTATTTTAAGAAAACTTGGGGTAAAAGATGCCGCTTTAGCATTTATTCAGGAATCAATGGAATTGGATCCCTTTAATATGGGCTGTCGATTCGAATGGTACCTGTTAAATAAAGAAGAATCCATTTTTTCTCCTATTCTCGATTTAGCGCGTGTAAATATTCATAGTGTGATTGAGTACGCATTGGATTTTGCGCATGCCGGTCTGTATGAAGAAGCATCGTTACTGCTGGAAAAAACCATTGAAGACGTAAGCTTAGTATACCCTATGGTATATTATACACTAGGTTATTTTGCGACCCAGTTAGGCTTGCGCGACAGGGCAAAGAGTTACTGTGATCAGGCCATGACTATGGATCCTACCTATTGTTTTCCAAATCGTTTGGAAGAGATTGCAATTCTCCGACATGCCATCGGTTTAAATAGTGCTGACGCAAAAGCCTCGTATTATTTGGGCAATCTTTGGTATGGAAAAAGGCAGCATCAGGATGCTGTTGACTGTTGGGAGCATGCTATCCAATTGGATGGACAGTTTCCTACCGTTTTTCGCAATTTGGCCTTAGCTTATTATAATCGGATAGATAAGAAGAAAGAAGCCGTGCCCCTATTGGAGAGCGCATTTTCATTGGATGAAACTGATGCACGTTTACTCATGGAGCTTCATCAGCTCTACAAGAAGGAGGGACGCTCTTACAAAGAAAGGTTGGCCCTGCTCGATCGATATCCGGATTTGGTGACGCTTAGAGATGATCTATTTTTGGAGCGGATCACCCTATTTAATCTCTTGGGTGAATATGAGAGCGCGAAAACGTTGCTTGCTTCCCGGCAGTTTAAGCCCTGGGAAGGAGGGGAAGGTAAGGTCTCTCGTCAATACACGATATGTCAGCTCGAATTGGCCAAAAAATCGATACTGCAAAATGAACTGCAGCAGGCGCTTTCCTTGCTAAAGGCGCTTGATTATTATCCACATAACCTTGGTGAAGGTAAGCTGATTACAATGGAAGAAAACGATGTTCACTATTATAAAGGACTCGTCTATCGTTTATTGAGTATGGACGAAGAAGCTAAAGTTTATTTCCATAAAGCAACAGAAGGTGTTGATGAACCCCAGCAGGCCCTTTTCTATAATGATCCACAACCAGATAAGATATTTTATCAAGGTTTAGCTTGGCATGAGCTTGGTGATCCAGTGCGAGCTGAACAACGTTTTCAATGTTTAATAGATCATGGAAAGTTATTTATTGACAAGCCCTTTAAAATAGATTATTTTGCAGTTTCCTTGCCTGATATGGATATTTGGGAGGAAGATCTGGATCATAAGAATAAAATACATTGTTTGTATGTCATGGGATTGGGGTATTTGGGGAATGGAGATCGTGCTTTGGCAATGCATTATTTAGCACAAGTCCAGCAGTTGGATCCCAATCACCAAGGGAGCCAGGCTATTATGTATTCTTTCTTAGGTGAAACTTCTTTAAAGAATTAATTCAGTATGTATCGCTATATCATTGTATTCGTCGTTCTATTTCAAAGTTATACGGTCTGGGCAGATGGACTAAATCGCCTTGATCTTGCAGGAGAGTGGAAAGTTCGGCTTGATCCCGAAGATGTCGGTATCGAGCATGGTTGGGCCGGTAAATCGTTCGAAACATCGATCAGATTACCAGGAACAACTGATGATGCGAGTTTAGGAACCGTAAATACGTTGACACCTGCTCTTGCCAAACCTCAGCTTTCGCATCTAACGCGAGCACATCGTTATGTGGGGGCAGCATGGTATACACGGGAACTTTCAATCCCCGCAGGTTGGGCAGGTAAGGAGATGATCTTAACCCTCGAGCGTGTTCTTTGGGAGTCTATGGTTTGGATCGACGGGATAGCAGTAGTACAAAAGCAACGTAGCCTTGTCAGTCCGCATGAGTTTGACTTAAGTTCCCTACTGAAAACAGGAAAGAAGCATCGGTTGACAATCCGCATAGATAACAGGAAGAAGCTTCCAATTAGCGTTGATGATATGGCGCATGCTTATACCGATCACACCCAAATTATTTGGAATGGCATTCTTGGAAAGATTGCTATTCAGGCCTACGATGCGGTGCGTCTGAAGTCTGTGTATGCGAGCTCTAATCTAGCGAAAAAGGAAATCAATCTGCAGATCAATCTCCGTAATAGACTTGCAAAGGCCGTTGTCGGGAAACTGAAAATAAAGGTAAAAGACAAAATGGGGTCCCTACCACCAGTTGAAAGAGCCATTCAGCTGTCGCCAGGGGATTCAGCGATCAATCTAAACTACCTTCTTGGTGACAAACTGAAACTTTGGAGCGAATTTTAACCGCATTTGTACGACATCAGTCTGGAATTGAAAACCATAAATGCCGTATCAACATTGAATACCTCAATAGGTATGCGTGAGCTTTCTACAGATGGGACCATGCTAAAAGTCAATGGTGAGCCTTTATTTTTGAGGGGAACATTGGAATGCAGTATCTTTCCGTTAACGGGACATCCGCCGATGGATAAAGCCGGTTGGAGAAAAGTCTTTGTGACAGCGCGCGAATGGGGGTTAAATCATCTGAGGTTTCATTCATGGTGTCCTCCTGAGGCGGCCTTTGCTGTTGCTGACGAACTGGGATTCTATCTTCAAATTGAGTTGCCAATCTGGGAGAATAATCTTGGTAAAGATGAGGGAGTGATGAATTTTCTCTATGAAGAGGCCGATCGAATAATGCAGACTTATGGAAATCATCCGTCCTTTTGTTTTTGGAGTATGGGTAATGAGTTGAGTGGTGATTTCAATGCGCTGAATGCTCTGGTAAAATACGTAAAGGAAAAAGACAAACGGCATCTTTATACGGCAACTTCTTTTACATTCCAGCAAGGGCATGGTGTGAAGGAAGAACCCTATGATGATTATCTGATCACCCAATGGACAGCCAAGGGCTGGGTACGGGGACAAGGTGTATTTAATAGCGAAGCACCTACATTCAATAAAAACTACAGCAATTCTTTGGAAGGAATTTCGATTCCGGTCGTGACACACGAAATTGGACAATATGCGGTCTATCCCAATCTCGCCGAAATCAAAAAATATAAAGGTGTTTTAAAACCGTTAAACTTCATTTCTGTAGCAGAAGATCTAAAACAAAAAGGATTATTGCATAAGGCCAGCGCATATACGATGTCCTCAGGAAAATTGGCAGCTATTCTGTACAAAGAGGAGATGGAAAGAGCATTGAAGACACCGGGTATCAGTGGTTATCAGCTCCTTGATCTTCACGATTTCCCTGGTCAGGGAACGGCATTGGTGGGCTTATTAGATGCTTTTTGGGACAGCAAACATATTCTCTCAGCGGCAGAATTTCGCCAATTTAGCGCTCCAGTAGTGCCTTTGCTCCAGTTTGCGAAAGCTGTATATACCAACGATGAAACGTTCAAAGCTTCTATAGATGTGAGTAATTATGGACAGGAGATTTTGAAGGATCAAGGGATTAGTTGGTTCCTGAAAGATGCAGGAAAAATAATCGCACAGGGACATTTTCAGTCAACCATTGGAAAGGGACATCAAGGCAATGTGGGGCATTTAGAAGTACCATTACAAACAATTAGACAGGCGAAGAAATTGACGATTCAACTTAAACTTGAGGGTACTTCGTACGAAAACCATTGGAATATTTGGGTGTATCCTCAAAAGGTAGCCGTTAATTTTGGGGAAGTCAGCTATACGCGCGAATTGGGGGAAGCAATGCGCTTGCTGAAAGAAGGGAAAAAAGTACTTTTAAATCCCGATTGGAAGAAAATAAACGGTATTGAAGGGAAGTTCGTTCCTGTTTTTTGGAGCCCGGTACATTTTCCAAAACAGGCCGGTACAATGGGCTTGCTTTGTGACCCTAAACATCCTGTATTTGCCGATTTCCCAACATATAATCATACAGATTGGCAATGGTGGGATCTCCAAATTAAATCGACTACGATGATTACGGATCAGGTCAAAGGTGGACATGCAGTTGTAGAACTCATTGATAACTTTGCCAATAATAGAAAATTAGCATCTCTTTTTGAAGGGACGGTAGGATCAGGCAAGCTGATGATCGCTTCGTTTGATCTGGAGGCGGATCTAGCCGATAGGCCCGTTGCAAGACAGCTGTTGAGCTCCATCTTAACGTATATGAACAGTACAAAGTTTAGGCCTAAAGTGATCGAAAATCCAGCTATGCTATCGCAGGTGTTGCGCTACAAAGAAGCGCAAGAAAAATCCGAACCCAAAGAGATCTATTAGTTAGAAGATCGCTTTGGGAAAATTTAACGCATCAGCCTAAGGCTAATCGTTCAACTTCATCCGCTATTGCAGAATTATATGCCAAAGGTCTGTGACAGGATACATCCTGTTACAGACCTTTGGCATAAATCAATTATAGACTAACTTTCAATCTGATATAGTTGAAAGCCACTCCATTTTCCGGAGTAACTTTTTTATATTCCTGCAGTTTAAAGGCTTATGGTGATTCTGTTGTTATTATCAAGTGCCTGTTATACTATTTTTCTAGTTAAATCGTTTTCAATTTAATCATGCGGATTTCTTTTCTTTAGATTAACAGAAGTAAAAAATGACAAATAATGAATTAAGAACGCTTGCTGAATTTTCACGTAAAGGTGAAATCGCGGAGATGGAACGGATTGTTGCAGCAGCAAATAGTAGAGTTGACTTTCACGATTACGAATTGAATAGTTTAGTTAGCCAATTGATTAGAGCCCAGCATTACGGAGTCTTGGACCATTTTGTAAAAAAAGGACTAATCTCAACTGATCTATACGATTATGATCGTTTTAGCACATCCGTGATTAATACGCTATTCAAACCTCAGATTGCATCCGAAGTGCAGCTTGAAGCCCATTTAATTTGGATGAAAGGCTATTTAGCACAGATAGATGATATCAACGAAGAAGTAGGTGGCATTACTTTATTGGAATATGCATTACAGGAAAATGTGGTTATTCCTTTCTTAAAGCTTATTTTTGAGGCAGGTGCCGACCTGCAGCGGATGGATCAGTATGGACAAACGTTGCTTTTTAAAGTTTGTAGTCTACGTATGCAGTCCAATGAACGTATTAGCGAGCTCGTAGACTGGCTGTTAGTTGAAGGTTTAGACCCGAATATCGGCAATGTTGAACAAAAAACAGCCCTGCACATGGCTGTTGATACATTGAAAACTGATGTTGTGATTAAATTACTCAATGCGGGAGCAGATCCAGGGCTAAAGGATTGGCATGGCGAAAGTTCATTTTATTATGCAGCAGTAAGGCATTTTAATCCAGATCTGCTCGTTCCCCTTCTCAATTATGGAAGTCCAGATTTTCATAGCGTCAATAAACAAGGAGAAAACCTACTCAATGCATTCCTTCGCATGATGCATACGGATAGCGAGACTAATCTGAGTGTGCTGATCTTACTTTTGGAACATGGGGCAGATTTGACAGCTGCATCACTTTGGTATCAGAAAGAAAAAACAGGCGTAGATTGGCTAGCAGAAAAATCACTCCTAGTTGTACAGGAAATTATGGACAAAGGATATCTAGATCTCAGTTATGCGGATAACGAGGGTAATACACTATTGCATAAAATTTGTCAAGTAAACCTCAATTACGATGAAAATAGAGCCCGAGACCTTTATAAAAAAGTAAAATATCTTGTCGGTGAAGGAATCGATCCTCAATTGGAAAATGTAATGGATAAAAAAGCTGTCGATTATGCTATGGAGGATAATATAAAGGTAAAGACAGTCGAATGGTTATTAAAACAATAAAAAAGCAGAAAAAATTGTTATGTCTCAGTCATTTATAATAGCGTGTGAAAGCGGAAAACGTAAAATAGCGGAAATATTATTGGAGAAAAATCAAGTTGATGTATCTTACACTGATGAAATGGGACGGACAGCATTGCATTATGCGGCGCATCGAGGTTATTTGGATTTGGTGAGAAAGCTGGTTGAGGCTGGAGCCACAGTGGACTACGAGGATCATCGGGGGGAAACCCCCTTATATTTTGCCCTGTTACAAAAGCAAAAACAAACAGCAGTCTATTTATTGGAAAATAATGCTAATATTCTGATCAACGACTTTTTGGGAAATAGCTTGCTCCATATTACAGCTCGAACAGGGCAACAGGAAATGGCTGAAAAACTGATTGCACAGGGATTAGACGTAAACGTATTGAACAATAGTGCTGAATCACCATTACTATTGGCTGTGCAGGCAAAATACCCGCCAGTGGTACAGCTGCTTATTGAAAATGGTGCTCGTGTAGATATCTCTGACAAGGAGGGCAATACGGCCTTAAATTTGGCGGTGGTACAGGGCTCCGTTCCTATTGTCAATATGTTGTTGGATAATGGTGCATCTGTCAATATCCTGAATGACTTAAGTGAAGGTCCCTTGCTGCTCGCAGTAAAAAACGGAAACCGTATTCTTGCTCAGAAGTTACTGGAGCAAGGGAGCGATATTTTTGCTGAATCTGCCGAGGGAATTTCTCCTGTGTGGTATGTTTGTAATAGCAATCAAAAAGAGCTTCTCGCTTTATTTTTAGAAAGAGGCCTCTCTGCAGATTATGCACGTCCTGTAGACTCATTTGATGGAAAGGACGGTAAATATTTGGAAAGGTTGATCGAACGGACAGGGGGGCGTATCTTTATTCTTGGTTTTGAACCTCATTATGCAGGAGAAACATTACTGCATACAGCTACAAAAATGGGTTATCTGTCTTTGGTCAAACAACTTTTAGACAGTGGTGCAACAATTGATAAGCAGGATGCTACCGGCAACACTGCGCTTCATTATGCTGCTGCCTATGGTAAAAAGGATGTGTTGCGGTATCTCTTATCTAATGGCTCCGTTACAGATATAACGAATGTATTGGAACAGAAAGCAATAGATTATTCCAATATGCAAGGATTTAATGAAATAACGGCATTATTGATTGATGCCGGCGCACAGACCGATCCCCTAAAAGGTGAGCCCGTCCTTCCAGGGAAAAAAGTGTTCACTGAACCCTTATCAAATGTGGATATGGGAATGAAGAAAAAGGCTCTATTTGATTTAAAAGATCTGTTGGACGCGGGAATTATAAACCAGGAGGAATTTGACGCGGAAAAAGCGAAAATTTTAAAGAATTAAATTTTATTGAAAGCCCCTTTAAAAATCTGTTTGCCTGTTTCCTGAATTTGGTATTAGGCACTTAGATAAAAACTAAAAAAGCGACTCTTTTGAAGTCGCTTTTTGTAGCCCGTAGGGGAATAATACCTTACGAGCATCGACCTTATTTTCAGTCATTTACAAACACTCTGTTCCCTTACTCCCCGAATCGCTCACTGGTTTGACATACATTTTAGCTGCAATTGCTATATGTAAATATATAGATTCTTTAGAATAAAATAATGGAAAATATTTCTGCCTTGAAACGTTCAAAGTCGAATAGGGTCTTTTCTTTCATGACCGTGTCATCTGAATATAAATAATCTTCTTGAATTATTCCATTTACACAGTTTAGGCTACAGTCTCGCAAAGACTAACAAAAAGTTAAAAAGTCGTTGGTTGGATCAACGACTTTTATCAATTAAAGGAACATGCTAGTTAACCTTCAACCCTTTGGAAATTAATTCAGCAATAACATCAAGAGAATCATCTCCTTCCAATATTTCTTTAAACTTATTTTTAACCGAGCTATCCTTTACTTTAGATAATAACACGTCTCCTATTTTTTTAGATTTCAATTCGTCAGGTGTTTTAGGTGAGATTCCTGTTAATAACAATAATTCATCCTTATAAGCCATAAAAGGATCATATAACTTTTGGAAAGTTCTTCCTACAGCGCCATAGAATTGGCTTAATTCAGGATTATCATTTTGGTCAAGTCCGTTTTTAAGTATATGTTTAGTAGCAATACCAGGGTAAGGATCTATATAATAAATATTTCTCACACCTAATTGAAAAGCTTTTTTAGAACACAACTCACAGGGGCTTGCTGTGGTAAAAAGATTGCCACCTAAGAGTGGTTCTCCGCCATATTTCACGATTTGCATCATTGCATTTTCTTCAGCATGTAGAGATCTGGTATGCACTTGATTTTTCTCGAATTCGTAAGAGTTTTGATGGCTTTTAAAACAAAAACTACAATTTCTGCCTTCTAAACTTTCGTTATGAAGTGTTGAAAAATCACTTTTTGCCAACTCTTTAAAAGGAATACTCTTATCCTTATTGATTTTCACCAAGCCTTCTTTTTCATAATCAGAAAAATGATTCGGATTCTTAACCTCATCTTCAATCAAATCCTTTAAATTTCGGAGGTTACATGGTAATTGTTTTTCAGGCACGTCATTCCATCCTATTGCCTTAACAGAAAAATTACTATCCGTAACGACAGCGCCAACTTGTCGAGAAATACATCCAGAATTCAATTTTGCATTGAAAGCGATCTGCATACACCTTTCTACTGCGGATGGAGTAATAATACCTGGTTGCTGGACAAGTGCTAAAAATTTAACAACTTGCCTATCTAAATTAAACACAGTACTATCTAAAGATAGATGATATTCACTTTTTTGAATACAGTTCTCGATATCGGGATATCCAAATTCACCTTTTGTAAATGAACTTCCTGAATATTCTGCTTCGTCCAATTTCATTATTTCTTTAAAATGAGAATTTTCAGTTTTCAAGCCTGTTTTTAATGAAAGAGATTCAATTCTATTTCCTTCAACCATATTTGTTGATAGCATGTAAAAAGCCGAATACTTCTCTTTAAAAAACATAAGCTCAAGTGAATTTTTTAAAGAATCAATAACGATTTTCGTTTTACCGTCATTAGGATTATACCGTTTCCAAAGTTTAATAATTGAGTTTATTGTTTCTGCTACGGTGTAAATATGTTTAGTATCAATATTTTCTGTTCCTTGATTCCATACAGTTCCGTAACACCGTAAATTATTTCCCAAATCATGCAGCAACCTCGACCGATTAGTAGGATGTTGTTGGAATAGTATATTGAAAAACTTGTCAGAAAATGGCTTAAATAAACCAAAGTATAATGCATATAATCGTTTACTTCTCTTACGTTTTAAGTAAGAGTTTAGATCAGAATCTATTTCTGAGAGATATGTATGCCAGCGAGAATCTTTATTCAATAACTCTTTAAGCTCATCAAAATTATCAGTAACATCAAACCTATTAGTAAAAATTTGACCAAAATGACCACTTTTCCCATTTTGACCAATCACGTTAATTACTTGATCTATAACTGAAGAAATAATAGCACTTGAGCCAGCTTTAACAATTGATTCATGTAACAGATGTAATAAAATTATTGACTTATACTCAACTACTTCATAAGCATTAAAATTGCCAGGAAACCTTAAAAAGTCATAGCATATTTTGCTCTTGATATCTTCTGGATTATCCATATTAAGATTCCATTTGCTAATATCAATTTTATCGATAAAACTTTTATCAGATAAAATTTTTGCTACTTCAGAACATCCAGAGCCAATACGACCTGTCAATCCAATGATTGTGAAATTCTTTCTTAGTGAATATAATGTGTCTAATTTCATAATTTAGGTTTATATTTTATTATTTCTCTACAACATACATCGTAAACTCCTTACAGATCCGCTTCTCCTGAAAGTACTCCGAAAAATCCAACATACCACCAGTACGCTGCCATATATCCAATCCACGCCCCAAAGCGATAACCCACCCTGTATCGAGGCTTATACTACGATCGTGAATATTATCATCAAATTCATACGTAAAATCTACATCCATAGACTCTAATGACTCTTTCAAATCATCGAACGTATCAATCATCTCCGAAATTTTATCGTCCGTATTAAATGTCTTCAAATGAATTTTGATTGTATTTTCAGACACACGCTTAGACAAAACCAAGCGCACAAGCTCCATGAAATTCCGTACCTGATAAGGCATACGAATATAAGGATCGACAATTTCAATACTTTTAGCTCCAACTAAATATTCACCGAACAACTTGTCATAACTAATATTCGATTGGTTCTCGCGAACATTCACCGTCCGTCCCGCCAGCTTGGGTGAAGATTTAATAGAATCAATCCGTCGCTCTTCATAATTCACTTCAATATTAGCACTAAACTTAGAACCAGCGTCACCGTCATAAATTACATCTTTAGGAACCCCATATTCTATCTCCTCCAATGTTTGGACTTCAAACTTATTTCCATCCATAGAAACGTACTCAAAATAAACAGGGTCATCATTGAAAGTCTCGTCCATTTTAATGAGCTGATTCTTTACCCGTTTTCGCGATTCAATAGCGAAATCCAATAGAAGCTTAGCATCATCCTTTGATAAATGAAGATCTGGAAAGATAATCTTTACCAATCCCGAAAAAGTTTTTTCAATGGCCGTTTTATCCCGAGTAGTTATCGACGACGAGAGCGTAAAATACTGTTGATACAATTTACTATGATCTTCCTTACGCAAAGCTTTCAATACCTCAGCTAAGTAGTCAACAATAAACCCAAAATCACTAGTAAAAAGATCATTACGGAGCTTAGAAACTTCCCATCCTGGTAAATATGCATGAATACGATCCAAAAAGGCCGTATCATGGTAATCCTTAGGGAGTGCATCAAATAAATGAGAATGCTTGATCATGTACGAGACAGAATGATCCGTATTACCGACAAAGACCATAGACGCCTCTGCTTGATACACATCAGTTCCTCTAGAAAAAGACTTGTTGGCCATGTAGTTCTTCATAATATCTACTAAGCCACGGTCTACTTTTTTAGTTTTCCCCGCAAATTCATCATAAGCGATTACGTCCCAATACCCGACCAATCCAATATTCCCATTAGAATTATTTACAAAAAGCTTAGCCTTTGACACCTCACCACCAGAAATTAAGATACCATGAGGCGATAGCTCCGAAAATACATGAGATTTCCCAGTTCCTTTGGGGCCCAACTCAATCAAATTATAATTATTCTCGGTGAAAGGAATCAAGCGACATAGTTGGATCAGTTTTGATCGAAGTGAAAATTCTTCCGGATTCAACCCTATAGACTGCATCAGCAAGTCTATCCATTCCTCCATACTAAAATCTTTTCTCAGATCCTTGTATTCCCCGACATCGACCATCGATATCTGAATAGGCTTTACATTTTCAATAATCCAAGGTGTTGTATTCCGCTCCTCAACAGCCATGTAGGCCATATTGATCAATGACCATACACCTTCAGAAAGCAACTTCGGATTTTTCTGAACAAAATCATCATTGATCGGGATATTCACTAATCCCAGATTGCTAAACCTTGCCTCATAACGGTCCGCTTTATCATTAAGTTTGACGGAGATCTTGTCAATAATACGATGAGTTCCTTTTTCACGAATCTTAGACTTAATAGACTCCGATTCATCCCTATGAACAAAATGTTGGCTTATAATATTTTTGACTGTCTCAATGCCAGCTTGAATAGTCTCTTCATTATCTGTTGCACAGTATTGACCAAGTAAATATTCTAGCACATAGTTAGGTACTATAGCATTACCTTTAATTTTTTGAGTTAAATCTTTACGAACGACCTTTCCTCCAAAAACAGCATTAATCTTTTGATCCAAATTTTTCATAATCTAGGAAATTAAAAATCATCAAAATCATTCATCATACCTAACGATAATGTGAACTTATATTGATTATAAGGTTTCCACTGAGTCGACTCCGCTATTTGTTCTTCGACAAACAACCATACATTCTGATGTCGCTGGATAGTGGTAGAAAACTTAAAGGTGTAGGAAACCTCTCTATCCTCAGCTCGAGACATCTCAGAATCAAACATATGCTGAAAAACATCACTAATAACTTGGGTTTTTCCATTTTCTTCAATACCAAAGTAAGCCTTCAATTGACGACCAATTAACCGAGAGGATATAGCTTCAGACTGATAAAATTTTATTGGATGGATATTAGTCGTTATTCGATTATTACTTTTATTAATAATATCCACCGACACCTGGGTCAAAGTATCTTCTCGCAGTTTAGACACATATAATAAAGGTACAACAGTCTCTTGTAAAGATGCTCCACCGTGGACAAATCGACTTCCAGCTCCTTGTCTCCGCAGTCGGTTCATACCCTTCGGAATCAATACAGTTGCATCAGAGTGAATACCCACATTGCAGGCATCAAACTTTAATACCGTATTATTATAGCTTAAGTCATGTCCGATAACAAATCGCCTATTGCTTTTACTAATGGTTCCAGAAATCTGTGCATCTATAAAATCAGATTCGTCTATAGAATCATGCTGATAAATAAAACCATGATCTGCAGTGATCAAGATATAGGAAATGTTAAAACTGGTTATACGTTGAATCAACTTTAACAAATGTTCAATTTCATCTCTACCAGCATCAAATACTTTTTCTTCTGTCACCTTGTCATCACCCATCTTATCAATTATATTATGATACACATAGACAACATCATGGTTTTGGACTAAAGCCTTAGCTTCTTCAGATTTCACTTTATACGAAGCCAGCTCTTCTGCACTGATAGTAGTTGCACTTACTTTCCCAATATCAGTTAGGATTTTCTTCCGTGGAGCCAAACCTTTTGTCGCCAATCCATCAATATAGATATCATCCCCATCACCAAATGACAGCCGTTTATGTGGTAATAAGCTGGCCATCCCCAATTGCGTATAGGAAGGCAGTCCGGTAACTTGATAATCTAAAACTGATTTAAACCGGTTGCGCTGATTGATGGCATCGTGCAATTCTTGCCCAATTTCATAACGCAAGGCATCAGATATAATCACAAATACCTTACGGTTATGATCCAAGTACTTTCGTTTAACATTTTTTTTGTAGAAATTAAACTGGCTCTTATCTCCCAGATACCAATCCTTTTCTTTCTCAATGGTATACTGCCATTGCTCTGACAGCTCTAACAACCATTTATTCGTGTATAACCTTTCAATTTCGATATATAATGATTGTAGCACACTTCCATGTTCAACCTGACGTAATAATTCGATAAACTGCCTATAAAGCTGGTCAACTTTATAATAAGCTTGAGTATATAAGTTAAAACCGTCAGCTAATGTATCAATGCCTTTCAAATCTATTTCTTCGACAAGATCCATCAATGATACAGCTTTTTCAATAGCCAAATAGTAGGATTTATATTTTTCAAACCAATGCTTGGATAAGCGCTTCTTAATAACTTCCTGAATGCGGGGGGTATTGTAAGTACGATCAACAGCTTTTTGTACCAAGTCTTTTATGATCCATTTCTCTATGCTTTCGAATAAATCATCCTCCAGCAAATCTTCTAACACCAAGGAATCTAATAGTTGACGAATTTGCAGATCCTCACTTATTCGATGAGAAAGTGAATCATAGCTGTTGTGAAAAGATCGCAGATCTTTCCACCGAGAGAGAGCAACTTTAGCCGAATTCAACACCTGAGACTCACCACATAATGGTTTGAAGCTATATTTAAATAACTGCAGCAAAAAATCATACAATTGCTGCGACGGATTATCTATGCCATAATGATTCATAATCTGTTCCCAAAAATGATCGCTTAAATCATATTTTAGCAAACTGCTTTCATACTCTTTAATACTTTCTTCAACAAAAGCTTGTGTATAATCGCGCAACAAATCATCAATATCACTTGAATTAGAACCAAACAAAACTTGGATCAACTTATTATTCAATACAACATCGCTATCAGATGCTACTACTAATTGTTTAAATTTTGCGGTTCTTTCCTTACTACGAAAGAATGACTGATTTCTTTTAATCCAGTTCTGCTGCGCTAGTGGTAGTTCCAATTCTTGAAGTAACATAGCTTCTTGATTGGTCTGAAAGATATGCTGGGACAATTCGATATCTAACAACCAATTATCTTCATCAGCTGGTCTAGCATAGGGCATATATAACAAAAACTTTTGCTTAGGTTCTTGATGCAGTATGCGATATTTAACGGCTAATTCATCATTAGATATTTTGAGCACCGAAACGTTGGGCATAGCAAAATCCACAAGCTCTTCTGTAAAGGTTTGTTCTGGATCATACCACACGACGATACGATGTTGATTATATAATTTTTCTAAACTCTTTTCTATTTTCATTCTCTTTATAAAAAATAAAATCAATACTTAGGCTAATCATCACCAAGTATTTGCTTTACTTTGTTTTCCAACTGCTTCTGATCGGGTAGGTAGAGCTGATATTTTGATACGAATATTTTAGAAGATAAACCGCCTGTTGCATATTTTACGAGAAACTCATGCTTATCTTTTGCAATGATTATTCCGATAGGCTCACGATCTCCTTCTGTATTTTCTTCTTCTTTAAAATAATTCAAATACAGATTCATTTGTCCAATATCTTGATGCTTCACCTTCTGTGTTTTCAGGTCGATTAAGACAAAACATTTGAGTATCCGATGATAAAACACCAAATCAATATAAAAATGCTGGTTATCTACAGTGATCTTATATTGACGGGCTACGAAAGAGAATCCTTTGCCTAATTCCAACAAAAACTGCTGTAAGTTATCAATAAGTTTAGTTTCCAACTGCCGCTCTTTAACCAGTTGCTCTTCCGGCAATCCAAGAAATTCAAATATGTAGGGATCTTTGATGATATCGCTAGCACCTTCTATAAGCTGGCCTTTCTCTGACAGAGCCAAAACTTGTTCTTTATCTTTACTGAGCGCTAGCCTTTCGAATAATGAGGCATTTATTTGCCGTCTCATTTCCCGTGCACCCCAATTTTCGGCAATTGTTTGCTTTTCATAAAAGGCTCGAGCAAGGTCGTCAGAAACAGTCAGCAACTCCGCATAATGGCTCCAACTCAATTTTCCGGACACTGTCTGGAAAATTGGATATTGAAGATAAAACTGCCGACATAAATATAGATTACTCTTACCGAAACCCTTGCCATAGGCCAATCTTAGATCTTTAGAGAGATTGGTAAGTAGCGAGCTACCATATTCAGCCTTCTCTTTTCCATGTTGTTCAAATTCAACAATATGTCGACCGATCTCCCAATTGGCAGCAACCAGCTCGCGATTTACAGCTATAGCAGCGTTTTCACGTTTCTCTTGAAGCGTAACACCAATATCTTCGATCAGCTTTTTGTAAGTTTTATCTACCTGTTTCATCTAATCGTACTTGTATCTATCCAATCAAATCCCTTTACTTTATTTTTTGTTTTGACATCATTTAGCCCAGCTACTGGGGCTATGGCATGCCCAAACTTATTATAATTGACCAATACACCATCATCTAGATCTATGCTGGTACGTTCGCCAGCCAAAGGATACAAAATATCATGTTCATAGGCTTCACAATCTCGCAATATATCTCGTAATTTACCTTGGCGCTTGTGTGCTTTACCTTGTTCAGATGCCGATCCGGTAACAATGATATCTTGTTGTCGCGCAATATCATTACGTACCTTCTCCATAAAGGGACGTAAATAAGAGTTCAAGATATGATTAAGTGTATCCTGCGTGTAGCGGTGCATATAGATAAGCACATTAAAATGCCCCTTCGGTGATGAAAACTGCCAATAGATAGGACGCTTTTTATACCGCTTAATATGATCTTTGTAAAAGTCCTTAGTCAAATACTTCCGAAGATCCTTACCCAATACCTCTTCTATATACTGCATATTTTCGGTATAAGATTGCTCTCCCCATACAGCTCGGATAAATACCTTTACACGATTGACGATATCATCATCAAACCATTCTTCTTCCAATACTGGTATAACATTATCGGCGTCAGGCACAAATTGCAATTGATCAATCGTCTTTTCTACCTTACTTAAATAATCCGGGATTGTTTCCCCTTGATTGGCAAGTATTAGCCCTTCCTTATCCAAAGAATATCGACCAAATACACATCCTATAGCATACGATAACAACTGCGCTATCAATTCTTTTTCTTGAAACACCAGCTGATTGTCGATAATCTTCGTCTCTTCTTTTAAAATAGTAACTTCTTCAAATGGAACATTAGGTATCAATTCGTCTTCCAAACCGTAGATCTCGATAAACTGTTTATTGAGTTTTTCTTCGATACTATGGAGTTGCAAAAAATTATCTTTCCAATATCGTTTATACAAGTTGCAAGCATTTTTAAGGTTTTGTCCTTTGTCCCGGAGCAACTCATTTTTCATAAAACTCCATGAGCACTCGTTTGAATTCCATTCTATGTTAGATATTTGGAGACATTCTTTGGTAAGTTCTTCAATTTTGAAATTTTGAAGTATCAATGGTGAAATAGGTAATCTGTCTAAATCACTCAGATTGAAACTAAGTGTAGGATTCAGTACGTTTTGAAAATAATTAGAAACTTTAGAATTTAAGAAAGCCAATAAATTAATATTTTCTGTAAAAATCATCGGGGCTCTCGCCGCAAAAATTAATCCCTCATTTTGAAATCTATATGATGAATTGCCTCCTGCAACATCTCCCCATGAAATTCCTTTTTTAAAGTAAAGACCTGAATCCCTTAAACGGTAGTTGAGATTCGTAACATCTGAAAAATTATTTCCCTCCTTCTCTAAATGTAATACTTGTTTGAATCTACCAGTCCATTTTCTGAATCCTTCTTCTTTATTAAGCGGAAAAAAACGATACTTTTGATAGTTCACGCATTTAATATCTGAATATCCAAATCCAATTGATGTAAAACTTATTTCGCTCCAGTATCTTAAAAACCTATCATCATTCCCCGTCATTACTCCTGACTTAACGTTAAAATCTTTTGACAATGCATTTAGGTTTTCAAAGGAGAGGTACGTTTCTATACCCACCCAATACCCAATAGGATTGCCAGGAATTTTCTTAAAGTCATTTTGGTTGGCATTAAATAATAATATAGAATTTAATTTTTGTATAACTTCTAAAGTTTTTTCTTTCTTTAAATGAGAATTATCAAAATCAACTAATCTCAAATAAGTCCCCTTACAATAACTTTGACAATTCAAAAAAGTAAAAGCAGCATTCTGTACCACCTCACCACCAATTTCAGGAAATGTACGAGGTCCCAAATGCAAAAGTGTATCGAAATGCACGGTATCAATCAAATCTTTACGCAATTCTTCATAAGAACTTAAAAACATCCACGTGTGTTGATTAATCATACCTAACAAACCTTTCGATTGTAACGCGGCAATACCGGCTTCCATAAAACAAGCCATTAAATCAGCTTTGGATTTTGGATAATTAGTTTTCACAAAATCCCCTAATACAAGATTCATATTCCCACCGCCCATATATGGTGGATTATCTACCACACAGTGATATTTTTCTGCTAAAGGAACCAATTGTTGTAATGAATTCTTTAACTTTATCTGTATCTGTTGCTTGAATGCATCACTCGACTCGCCTTCATCTGCTAACTGTTTTTCAATAGCTTTTAATGTAGGTAGACTCGTATGGGGTTGGATTAAGGATCCTAAGTTGGTAGCCTGCTCTAAGGTTTGAAGATCATACTTGAATGCTTCTTTATTTTCTATACTATAATCGCTTAAGATACCAATCACATCCTCTTCAGAAAACTTGATGTCTTGGTAACATATGATTTGAGGCACCGCTGCTTTTCGAAAGAACCTACGATAATATTGTCTCGCTTTCATCGTGATCGCAAACGCTGCTAGTTGAGCAGCTCGATCATCTATTTCTAAACCATACAAATTGTTTTCAATAATCTTTGTTGGTATTTCTGATGCGCCATATCCTTCTTCTTCATAGATTTTCGCCAACAATTCAAAACCATAAACCAAAATATGGCCACTTCCGCAGGCTTGATCCAATAATTTAATATCTTCGACTGAATCAACTTGTAGATAATCTGCCGAGCTACCTTCTGCAGACTCGATATAATAGGGCATATGCTCTTTCAGTTTAGATTGCGGATTGTTTTGCAACCACAATTTACCAACTGTATTCTGAACCATATACTCCACAATCCAGCGAGGTGTGAATAATTGTGTACGTGCAGGAATATCTTCTTTTCTTACTTTTCCGCCCGCTGCAAACACCTCATCCTTTTTTTCTGAAATATAGAATTGATACAACCAGCCGATAATCTCAACTTCTGCACAATCGGACACCGACATACCTGCAACCATATCTGCCAATATAGAAAATGGTGATGTCAGGTCATCTGGTAATAATAATTCACTGTAATCGTCAATTCGCTCAAATAAAAACGGGAATATCCGATGCAAATCATTACATACAGCGATCAATACATGTCGGTATATCGTATTATCTGGGTTATTGGAGCTAATAACACCATTTAATACATCATTAATATATTGATGATCTATTTTAAGATCATCCGGGAATTGACCTGCATGAATATCATTTAAAATTTGAGGTATATTTCCGCCTATACCTTCAGCAGGTGATAAAATATTTACACCTAAGGGTTGAAATCCGTTGGCATCCATAAACCGTATGGCAACCAAACGATTGAACCAAGTGTAGGCTACTTTATCCACCAAAGCTTCACGTCCAAGTTTCTCTAGTTCAGTTTGTAACTGTCTAATCGTATCTTGCTTCGCGCGAAGACTACCACTATCATCTTTTAACACAGCCTCCAACTTACCATCGACCAAGGTACTGAGCTTTTTCCTAGCCTCTTGCGCAAAACGCTTTAATTGTACTGTATCCATGTATTAGTTTAAGTTAATTTTACGTTGCTGTGCAATCTGATCTAATAATACTTTACGCAGTTCACCAAGGTATTCCTCCACATCCTCACTCGTTTCAATATGTGCTTTAGGTGGTTTCACTTTCTTTAGTGTAGTCGATAGGGTGATAAATACTTCCTTTGGCTCTCGGACTGTATTTCCTAAAACATCACTTTCATTGTAAGTTTCCGTCTTCTTTGTGGGCGAAGTTGGTATTTGGAATCGAGCAATATCATTTAATTGTCTATTGTATAACTCTCCTATACCATAGGACATATTCTGTAAAACACTAATAAAACGTTCTTGTTGAGCATCCCTCAATTTATTCAGCAAAGGTTGCAATACCATATTTTGCTGTTCTAAGCTCAAATTTTGATATAGTTTATCAGCCTTTAATAAGGATATATAGTTTTCCAGCTTAAGAATAACCTCTGCACGCATTTCATTTTGAGCGTCAGTAATACGTTCAGACAACAGACCTACAGCCTGCTTAGCATCTCTTATAAGTGTTCCTGCATAAGGCTTCTCATGCTGTTGAACCTCATTCAACAAATCAAGTTCCTTATCACATTCAACATATTTGAGGTTACTATTATTGTCACTTAAAAAAACCGAAAGCTGTCGATAAATATTGGCTTGTTCGCTATTTATAAAACTTCGAATTTTATCAAGCACATCCTCTTTTGCATCTAACAAGTCATCTTCATAATCTTTAATAGAAGTTAGCAACTGATTGTAATCCATTACTGTCAAAGACTGCAGCTTGTCAAGCATTGGACTTAAACTCTTTACAAACGGAAAATGTATCTGTTGGTTCAATAACCGTTGGATTTCAGTAATCAATTCCGCCGCTTTCTCCTTAAAATATTTGGCAATCTCCTTAGCTTCTGTAGCAATGTTTGTATCCTCGAAAAGTTCCTTATGCAAGTCCTTTAATTGGCGTAGGTAACTACTGTCAATATCCTGTTGAGGCAAAATCAACGTATTATTCCAATGTTGATTATTATCCAGAGCCAACATAAATTGCTGATCATCCAAAATGTTTGTCGCCTGTTTGGGTTCTACTTTTCCACGTTTAAACAATTGTCCAACTAGGCAAAATGTGGAGATCATACGCCAACCATAGGGCTTTCCGTTGAAATGGCTTCGAAGATCGGTAAGCGTAGTACGCTCATTTTGATTTTTACGTCTGTTGATAAAATTCAGCACCTCTTGCTCTGCTTGAGATACTGTACTGATATCGCCTCCAAACAAATTAAGATTTAAACTACTGGACATTATTCTTCGCAATTGTGCTTCATCCAACACCGCATTACCCAACAATGATAGTTTTGGATAGGCTACCTTAATCAAATCTTGAGCAGATTCTATTAGTCTTGTTTTACCATCACTTGACGAGGATTTCGTATTCTCCGAACCATTAATATAGATCTGAGACCTTGCAATGAGATCATTAGCCATATCTTTTATACTCGTATTGCGAAGACTATTTTGTGATCCCTTTTCTCGTAATATACGTGCATAAGAGTCTGTATTAGAACTCGTATTATTCTTACGAACATAACTGTCAGTTTTTAAAAATGATCGTACCTCACGCATAAAGCGCTTATCTTCGGGCAATTTGATCATCATCAAAGTAGAATCCGATAAAGTCTTCGCTGAAAAATGGGAATCGTTCTTATACTCACTGTATTCAGAAGTGATAAAAGATAGCTGCAACTCATGGGATCTTCCTAAAGTCAAGCCATCTACAATTCTTGTATAATCAAAATCTTGTTTATTACCTAAAAACTTAAGTTTTCCTTCACGCAAAATACCATCAAAAAAGACTGAGGCTAAGTATTTGCTTACATCATCATCTTCAATACGAATATCCTTAATCTCTTCTTCGATGTCCTTTTCTTCATTAGTCAAATATTCGTAGATTTCACCGCGGCGTTGGATATAGGTTTCCTCTTCGAGCAGGGTAAGGGCTTGTTCTATTTCCTTACCAAACTCATTAATATTGATGTTTACATCTTCAGTAAGCAGGATCTGAATATTGCGAGCTGTAGTTTTAAAACTATCAAAATATTTAACTAAAAACAGCGCTTTTAGGATACGTATAGCCAGTTTGCTACGGTGCTCCAACTGATTGCTTGCCAACAATATCGCATTTTGCACTTCAGTACGTAAAGTTCCGGCAATACCATGGAACATCAAATCAAAAGTGACAAGGTTTCCAACCTGGAATGTATTGAGACTTTTTAAAACTTCCTGAAATACCCCCAACATCGAACGTTCACCTACGGATGCGTGCTTACCTTGGAACACGTTATGCCGAGACAAAGACTTAATACATTGCTGAAATAAATCGAATTGATAGGGAATAAATGGATATTTACTTACAAAATCTTCCTCATCACGATACAATTTAAATTGCATGCCGACTTCAGAAAAAGTCAATAATGTCCTTAAATTTGGGTGTTCTTGTTCATAAAGATCTCCGAAAAGAACCTCCCCTTCATTATTCTTTTCCAGTAAGCGACGTTCAATCACTTCATCAACATTCGATGAGGTTAAAGGTATCCGATTACTAAATCGTCCTTGAATTTTAGAAAAGTCATCTTTCTGTATTTGGCGATCATCACCAACTAAACTTTCTAAATCTTCCTGAGAAGTGACAAACACCCAGCTATTTCCTTGACATTTCGTATCCAAAGACTCGGCTATGGTCTGTAGGTTAAGCATCAACTTCGTGTTTTCAGCAATGTATTGCCCCACCTCATCCACAAAGAAGTTTAATCGAAATCCTTTTCCTTTTGAGTCTATATAGTCAGCGACTTTGTTTGCAAAATCTTCTATAGAAGCACGGTGCTTATCTTCCCATTGATCAAGATAATCTTCATACTTATCGGAATCAGTGTTATAGATATTACCCAAAGCGATAGCAATAGCCTCATTAATTAACGGGTCTACATAATCCTTACGAGCTTCAATCCAGGTCTTATCGAATTCCTTTTCAAACTCATCTTTAAACAACGCATACTTACCGTTCTTCTCCAAATAAGCCTCAAATTCCGCTATATGGGGCTGAAATCCATAAAAACCTTGATGATCAAAAAAAACTTTATAGAAAACCTGCAGCAAAGCATTTTGATCTGACTTACTGGTTATTTGAGCCTGTTGATCAATATTGAATAGAATACTTTCTGAAGGATGCTTTTCAATACTAGAAAGAATATCCGCCTTCAACTTTGGGTCATCTTTTACTTTATCTGCAAATAGACTACTCAAGCTTTCTTCACCGTATATCTTATTTTCAAGAACATAGCTCAATATTTTTAGTAAATGAGATTTACCTGAACCAAAGAAACCCGATATCCACACACCGTTAGTGCTTCCTTTTTCTTTATACGCTTCGAAGAAATTAGCGATCTTATTAGATATATCATTTGTAATTACGTATTCTGATACTTCATCATAGATATGATCCGTGTCATCAGCCTTGATGACAGTCTCAATAGGTCTATTATAATCTTTTAGAAAATATGAATTCAAATTGGCCATTATCGTTAATTTAATTTTGTAATTTATACTCGAAAATATTAAAAGCACGATAGTAATTATCGTCCTTCAAATTTCCAAACAGATTCAGTGCCCTACCATTATATTCCCCTGGGAAAAACATCAAAGTTGGTATTTCAGTAATTGAGCTTTGCAGATTATTCAATACATTATGTGACCGAATAAATGGATATACTGCGCTAACTCCTTTAAGCATTAATATTTTAGGTTGGGCTTCTTTTACTTTTTCTACAATTAGAGGAACAAATCGTTCATGCAAATTTAGAGTAGATTGAAGGGCTTTTTTGAATTTGATTTTATCCTTCTTTTTTTCTACTTGAAACATTTTATCCAGCCCGATATGATTGTTAATAAGCTCAATAGACAACTCAAAAAGATCAAGGATAAGAACTTCAATACCTTGGTGCTTTAATTTGTTTACAAGATGCTCAAACTGTTCTGCCGCAAAATCCTGAAACTGTATGTCGTAAGGCGCAATCCAAAAAGGAATTTCACCACTCAGCCCTTCCATCTTCAAAAACTTGGAGGAACTGGTAACTTCAAAAATAACCTTGAAGTTTTCAACAATTTTCTCTTGTTCCGAAATCATATATTAAGCAGATATTTATGTTCGGTTTCAGGAATAATTGTTTTTATGCCATAATCTAAAAATGGTACTTGCAGCTTTTTTGTTCGAACACTATCAATTAATCCAGCCTGTTCAAAAAGCTTAAAAACAACTTGTTGTACTTTTTTCTTTGTAATCTCAGATAAAGAATTAATTTCCTTATGATCAATACTCTTACTATACAAAAAGCTATTAAAATCCATCGAGTCTAATTGATAATCGAATGCTTGAATCTTATATAGAACAACCTCATCAAGGTACTCTTGTAATATCCGATATAAACGAACACAAGATATAAATGCAACCAGCCGTTGATGCTCTAAACTTGCCCTATTTAAGTAGTTAATTTCATCCTTAGATAAAGTCGATAGACGCAATTTCAACTCGCCAAATTCTCTTTTCCTGGTACCTGCTCGATCTCGATCCAAATTCTCACTTGAAAGCCTTCCTATTTCATAATCCACATCACTAAGTTGTTCCGCCAAATGAACAAATTCTGAAACTAGAAGAGATGCTCCGGTCATTGAAAATCTATAACTCATTTTTAGAAACCTCCCTTTCTTCAATCAATAAGTCCCTAGCACTTACACCCAGAACTTCTGCTATCTTGTATAAAGTTTCTAAACTTGGTTGATGTCGATTCTGAACATAAGAATTCACCATATTAAAGCTTTTACCTAACTTCTCTGCAAGCCAAGTTTGCTTTATACCTTTTTCGTCCAACACTTCTTTGATACGGTTCATAGTTGTTAAAAATAGTAAATTATTTGAGATATTTCTGCCTTTGGATTTCAACGAAATTGATTCTTAACAACTTATTTTTAAAAATGGTCAACAATGGCCTATTTCAGATATAGTGTTTTAAGTTATCGAGGTAAGAGTAATATGTAAACCTATCCCAGTACGAATTAGAATATCTATGTAGTTACAATCTAAGTAATTTGGAAGAGGGTAAAGAAGTGCTCGATTTTGTGGTTATACTTTACAACGAGGAACGCCCACACATGAGTCTTGGAAACTTGACTCCAGAGTTTGTTCACGAGCAAAATGGAAACCCCGCCAGACTATGGAGGAATTATTATCAAATAGTAACATTGTAAACGCATTTCAGGATTACGACACAGTTGTAATCCTATAATAGGACGAGTCACTAGAGCTAGAGCAAGCAGAAGTTGGGCAGAGCCCTACTTTTCTTGTCCCATTTGCCAGAAATGGGGTTTAGAGTATCCTCCGGGGATACTCTGTTGCCTTTACAATAGCATAAAGCCAATTTTTAGGATACTGAGGTGTATACTTTATAATTCAATCCAACATGGGAAATAATAGGCTGTATATCGAATAGACAATATATCTATTAGGCTATCAATATAGATAAATATATCGCCGGTTATCTGAATAAGCATTCATTTAGCGATAACTGATGTAGCTTTTACCACCCATCTCCTCGAATATGAAAACTTTGAACACAATTTTTGACAATAATTCCATCACTTGATTGGTTAAGGTGTTAAGCTCCAATCCCAAATACAACAAAGTTTCTCTTGCATCCCATTGGAACCCCATCCCCTGCAGAAGGCTGATCTGATGGTTTCCGATAGCGTTTCTATTTCTGAGAGTTTTTATTTTGGGAATCCGTAGGTATAACTTTCTACCGCTGGTAATTATGATACCAAGATCCAGTTCACTATCGAACATCAGTACGACTTTTTGAACTTCCTTCCGTTTCAATTTCTCTAGTAGATCAGCCACAACCCTAGAAAAGGGCGCGTCTGGGTTCACATTACTATTAAGTCCCTCCAACTTCTTCTCGGCATCTCCTATCCACTGCTCGTAAAGTTCCCTTAAATTTTTTTGCCCCGCCAATGAGCGATTCTTTTTATAGTGGGTAATCTGCCTAATCAGGATCTGTTTTTCACCATAATCGGGGTCAAGGATTGTCTGCAATATCTGTAACTCCCTATTGACCTGTCGCAACCTTTGTGCATAATGATCTGCCATCATATACTCCCATTCCTTAATGCTGATAGAAATTAACTTTTTCAAGTCCCTTGCTTCCTTCTGGTACAATCCGATCAACATTTTTAATCTG
Organism: Sphingobacterium sp. UBA2610; assembly: GCF_002339225.1. Lineage (NCBI taxonomy): Bacteria > Pseudomonadati > Bacteroidota > Sphingobacteriia > Sphingobacteriales > Sphingobacteriaceae > Sphingobacterium > Sphingobacterium sp. UBA2610. The sequence continues at coordinate 408,798 of NZ_DDKA01000019.1, read as the reverse complement.
TCTAAATCATGCATAGTATTGGTCGTTTACCAAATTTACTTATTGTTTCTCGTTAGAAGAGCGTCCCCAGATAATATTATCCATATCCAAAGGATTGATTCATGTCAATTGTGATGATTTTATTAAATTCGTTATATGACAGCAACTTACTTTAAAGCAAGAAAAGCGTTTGATTTCAATCCGAACCCTTTTGAATTAGGAAATATTCTGGGTCTCAAAATGGGGTACGAAGACAATCACTTCCTTTTGAAGGTCTATGATCTGGAAGAGAAAATATTTCAAGATTATTATCAGTACCATCTGGAATATTACCTTTCCGGAGGAAACCGCTCGGAAAAAGATTTCTTTTCCCATGTCTGGCGTATCGTGTCCGATAGGATTGATTATTTTAAGGGACAGGATCCCTTCTCCTCAAAGCACTCCCTCCATATCTCCAATATCAAGAAGTTGGGTGAATTCATGGATTTCCTCGCACCGCTGGATAGATGGAACATCAGACCGAATAATATGCTCATTAGAGAGAAAGATGAAGAGATCGCAAAACTACGGTCAGAGCTCGAAATTTTACAGACCAAACTGTCCGATCTGGAGAAATATGAGGTCTCCGTAAAGCCGATGATACAGGACGAACACCTGCCTACTTTTATCGACCTGCTGCAGCAGATTAAAAGTCTTACTCTTCCTAATGGAAGGAAGCTATTGGTCAGTGACCATGAAAGTCCCTATTATAAAATGGTCTCAAAATATTTTGTCTACAATGGCAAAGATATACCGGTCAATACCGTCCGAAACTATTTTGTACAGAAAGACCCGAAAGATTCTATGAAGGGAGTCAGGATCCCCGATGACAAAAAACTATTCGAGATTATTCGCAAAAATCAGGGTTAATGACAGTTCCTGTCTGACTATTGAACATGACCATCGCTGTCTAGTGGTCATCCAAAACCCTATCCCGGAGTCCAATTTTGTAGTACTGGCCCGGCATATAGCTGGATCCCATATTGTTCATAAAATTGGTTTATTATGCTACTAGACATTCTGACAAAAGAAGATTTACAGCTATTTAAAAAAGAGCTGCTCGATGAAATCAGACAGATCGTTAAAGGAAAGACCTTAGCGGAAAACGGAGACAGGGAATGGCTCCGTAGCCGGGAGGTAAGAAAGAAACTGAACATATCTCCGGGCACTTTGCAGAACCTGCGGATAACCGGAGTACTGCCCTTCAAGAAAATCGGTGGCAGTATGTATTATCGCAGTAGCGATGTAAATATGATGATGGAAGGAGGTGACGTTAATGGTTAATAATACGCATGACCATAACTTTAGCGTTTATTTTGGACATATCACGCAGGATGATAGACTACTGCCTTCACATATCGGCCTTGTCATGGCCCTATGCTATTTTCAGCAGCAGGATAATTTCAATGATTTTTTTCATGCCAGTCGCAGGAAACTGATGCATTTTTCGCGCATACGTTCCATTGCTACCTATCATAAATGTCTTTCCGAGCTTGTCCGGTATGGTTATCTTGAGTATATCCCCTCATGCCATCCGACCAGGGCAAGCAGGTTCAGGTTTATCATGAACAATAATCCCGACAGCAATGGCTAGGTCCGATGAAAACACAAGGTCCGTCCGCTTCCCCGTGGAAGTGGACGGCAAACTCGAACATCTTTCCCTCAAACTAGGCCGGACAAAACGCCTGCTGGTGATGCAGATGGTCAATTATTTCTACAGGAGCAAGAAGGATCCAGCAGATCTGAACGACGAGGTGCTGAAAAAGGAACTTTCCAGTGGAGTAAGCCGTATACTTTCCTTTATCCGAAAGCAGGAAACCGACCTGTTGGTACCTGTCTATTCCATGCTGGATGAACTGACGACCATGCACAGACAGCAATCAGGAACGATAGAGATTATTTCTGATGAACAGCAGCAATCGTCAAAATTTCTGAAAGCAAATACGGAGTATCTCGGGAGCCTCGATAAATTCCTTAAGAAATTACTTTTGGGGATCGCAGAAAAGCAGGAGCTAAAAGATAATTTCAGAAAGATCCTTGAACATTATATCAGTCAACGGGAGACGCTTGGCTGGCCTGTCTCTGCCGCAAGAAAGGAAGAACTGGCCAAACAGGTCAGGGAAGCACTGGATAAACTTTAGTCGCTATGTATATCAATATTACAGATTCCGAAACAGGGGACAATAAAGGAAGCTGCGGGAATCTAGTCTCCTACCTTGAAAAGGAAAACCGGCCCAACGAAAACAAAGTACCCCAGCATTGGTTCAATGGGGCTAGCAATAACATCATGCCGCATGAAGTCCGTATCGGTATAGATGGCAATATCGCCAAGCTTGGAAAAAATGACAGTAAATTCTTCCTGATCAACATCAGTCCCAGCAGGAAAGAGATTGATTTTCTGCTGGCTACTTATGGCGAGCAGGGCGCAAGGGAAAAGCTGAAAGAATACGCCGTGAGGATCATGGATGAGTATGCACGCAATTTCAGGCGCCCGGGAATAGAAAACCATAAGGATCTTTTGTGGTTTGGCAAACTGGAAAACTACCGGTACTACAGCCATAGGGACAGGGAGTTAAAAAATGGCACAAAAAAAGTGGGGGATCGTAAAGAAGGACCGCAGTTCCATGTACAGGTCATCGTTAGCAGAAAAGATATAACAAACAGGATCAAGCTTAGTCCCCAGAACAGGTCACGTGGAAGGAATGTGGAACATTCAAAAAAAATGGGACAGTTTGACCAGATGGCTTTCAAGCAGTGCGGCGAGACAGTTTTTGACAGGATGTTCGGCTTTGACCGAAAATTGAAAGATACCCTGCTCTATGCAAATACGATGAAGAACGGAAATATTGACCAGCAGGTGGCTCTTCATACACTTGACAGACAATTGAAGAGTGGCGGAGATACAGCAAGGGAAAGGCAGCAGAACAAGCCGATCCTTTCAAGGGAGGACTTAGAGAAATTTCCGCAGTTAACAGGATGGGTACCTCCATTTACAGAAGCTGGTTGGGGTCTATTGGATATTTTACTAGCTCCGGTTCAGGATTTCGGAGGACATGATACCGTTGCTGCGGAAGAGGAAAGAAAAAGGAAGCGAAAAAAGAAAAAGCGTGGACAGCGAAGGTAAAAAAAGCTGCTCGATTATTTGTGAAAGCGGTCTAGGACAATGATCCAGCATGATATAAAAATTATCCGCTGGATCATTGATCCGGCTTCTCAGAGCCACCATGCTTAATTTTTTCGGTAAATGTAGGATAGATATATGGTTAACTGAATATAAACAAAAACTTATATACATTAAAGAATATAAATATATATCTATTGCTATAGATTGCTGTCAATATGGATATCCATCTTCACCGCTTCTACAAATTTACCCACGATGGCACAAAGGTCAAGGGTATAGTAAACGCCACTACGCACAATCCCCAGCTTGCGCCCTTGACCAAATTGTGCCATCTTGCCTTTTGGTTGCCTAAGCGGTGATGATGGAATAGTGTGTCCCGACTACCGGGCGACAAGGAGAGGATAGTAAATACGAATTAATCAGGAATTAATTAACCGTTAATCAGCCAAAATCCATTTGAAGTAGATCAGAACATTCATTAGCTATTTCCTAGGCGCGTCAACAAATAAATCGTATATTAGGTTTATTTTGCTCCATTTAACTGATTAAGTTGTTAACACCAACTTATTAAAAACTTAAAGCATGAAAAAACTGAAATCATTATTATTTATCTTATTTATTGGAATAGGAATTTCTAGTGGACAAACCATCAAAAACCAATTTATAGATGTACCTTCAACTAATCGGGAAACAACTTTTGAGAACGTCTTACAGCTTTTTCTTTCGAGCGATTATTTTGTCCTTTCAGCAGACAAGGATTCGGGTCTTATAAAATGTAAAATAGTTAATGATGACAGCAAAGTATTTACAAAGCTAAAAGTAGATATTCTCGAATACAATCTCCTGATACGAGAAAACCAAGATAAAGGTACACGGATATATATTCAGGCCAACCTTAGACAAAAAATCCGCTCTGTTAGCGTGAATAACGACGGGGTTTACAATGATGATGCCGGTGTCACTAAAAAGCCAAAATATTATGAACCATTGATAACATTCCTCAAATCCAATTTGAATTAAAACTTGTTGGGCATACGGATAAGTATCATCTCTACTTCTTGATTTTTTCCGTCTCAATAAAATGGTATAAATGTATCTAGTTAAGAAGTCTGATTTCTTTCTCTATTTTAATTTGAAAAAGTTTCTGCCCCTATTAGGGGTGTACCCTAAACATAAGGCTATTTATTGTTGGTGTAAAAAACCGTAGACTCGCTTTCTTTAATCCAATTACCAGCAAACAGTTCAGTTTTTAGCGCTGGCACGTAGCCTATGCGCCATAATGGGCTGTTTAAAAATTAGGCAGGTAAATAGAAAAGTTCAGTTAGCAAACTTAATCAGATAGGGCTGACCAGTGTGTCTAATAAAGAAAAAAGGCCCCTATCCTGAAGGATAAAGACCAAGTTCTCAACTTTAAATTTCTTAAAATGCCGATATTGCCTAATCAGCCTTTCGGTTGATGTTTTTCACATTATCATTTGTATCAGATGAATTAGTTTTAAGAGCTGATATTTCAATCTTCAACCTAGCGATTTCATCTTTTAAAGATTCTTTCTCCTCATAGCCTTTTATTAATTCATCTTTAAAATATTGAATAACCTCCTTTATAGGGTGATTATGTTGTTCCTTCGTATAAAAGAAAAATTGATAATCGCTATCTTTATTGAAGTTTTTAATTGCCTCTACAGTAGTGCCCAATGCTTTGGCTGCTCTTTCTAAAATCTCCTCAGTTGGCAGTTCGTTCTTTTCCATTTTTGATACATTTTGTTGAGCCATACCCATTGCTCTTCCCAAGGTCTCTTGTTTCATCCCCTTAAGAACACGCATGTCTCGAATATTTTGTCCGAAATGTTTTCTTTGTACATGTGCCATATAAAAATGCATTTCTGATACACGAATATACAAATTTATTTGGGTGTATGGAATATGTATTTTACATATCGGCTATTCATTTTACGGTACTAATAAACATTTATATTTGTAGTATTGATATTTCAAATAATGATAAAACTAGAAAATTCAACATAATTTAATATTTTTGCCGATATAACAATTACGGCTAATACGGTAGTGTCTAGACCCACACCTCGCAAAAATTGGAAATCTAGACATGTCGGGTGATGCCCCATGCCTTGCCTTTATCTTAAAGATATATAGGAGAAACGGCATGGATGCTCACCCGTCCTTTCCAAACTCGCGAGGTGTGGGGGGCGGGCAGAGACCATGTCGTTTTTTTGCTTTTCTTCCCGCTGCATTCATAACCATATAAACATTGAATGATATGCAGTACAACACTTCCAATATTCAGAATAATACTATCTCACAGATATTTCAGTGCGGTGAAGTTACTGGCACATTGTTGATAACAACGAAAGCGTTTTATAAAAATTTATTCTGTGCACCAGAATAACCCTACAGAATACCTACATACCGCTCCCTCTTTGTCCCGACCGAATCCGTCATAAATTTTCCAAGGGCTGGGAGCGGCTATTTTTTATATTATAAGCCAAAACAAACCAATTTTCTATCGAAAAAATAAACGCAAATAGCGTAATGGGATAAATACGCCCTTTCCGCATCGGTAATTTTTCGATCATAAACAGACAGGATTATGTTCACACTCATACTATTACTAATAAAAGACATCCTAAAAATGTGTCTTTACAGGAGGAAAAATCTCCTAAAGACCCTTGCAACAATTTTTGTTTCTATGTTTAGTTTATCGTCCATCCCACAGCCTGCTTTAGCGCAGGTTGTGGTAAAGGACATCGGTATCAAACTGGGGATCGGCGATACCATACCGGAAGCATTGTGGAAATTTCCACTGCAAACAGTTAACCATCCATCGGGCAGGAAAACAATTTCGTTGAACGAGTACCGTAAAAGTGACCTTCTCATACTGGACTTTTGGGCGACCTGGTGCGGAAGCTGCCTGAATTCCCTACGCAAGTTAAAGGAAATAGATCTACCAAAATCTGTTTCCATCCTTCCCGTCACAGCCCAATCCGAAAAAGATATTGAAAGCTCAAAAGCCATGTCATACTGGTTCAAGGATTATAGGCCTTTTTCCGTTACCGAAGATTCCATATTGACCGGATATTTTGGCGTACAATCTGTGCCGGATATTATCTGGATCAAGGATAACAAGGTCATGGCAATAACTTCGGCCAGATACCTTGACTTTGAGAATATATTAAAGGCACAGGTGGATGACTGGTCAACGGTCATTTCAAAACCGGACAGAATTAGCGGCAAACAATCCAATATCCAAGGAAAAGGAGGTGCATTTTGAAAGCCTGGGTAATACTCTTTCTGCTGATCCTAAGATTTTCTGTATCGGCGCAGACCAAAATTACAGTTTCGGGAAATGTGGTCGATAAGACGACCGGAAAGCCTATCTCTGGCGCAACCATCGTGCTGAAAAGGAACCATCTATCAACGTCATCAGATAGTACGGGTAATTTTACACTTGTACTGGTCTCACGGGGAAACGATACCATAACAGTCAGCGACGTACAATATATATCAGCTGTCCGTCCCATCATATTGGATCAGCCGAAACGTATTTCCTTTGAACTTGTACCTGCCTCAAACATATTGGAAGAGGTGCAGATCAATACCGGCTACCAGCGTATTGATAAAAGGACGTCTACTGGTTCGGTAGAAATGATCGGTCAGCGAGAAGTGGGCTATGGTACTTCCGGAAATCTGTTGGACAGGATCGAAGGCCTCTTTTCCGGTGGCTACATGGATAGGACAGGTTATAATTTTAACGGGGCAGCGCAGCAGCCGGGTTTGACCATCAGGGGGGAGTCAAGCCTGGTTGGCGAGACTTTCCCTTTGATAATCGTTGACAATTTTCCTTTTGAGGGGAACCTTGACAACATCAATCCCGAGGATATTGAGAACATCACCGTATTAAAGGATGCTGCCGCAGCCTCCATCTGGGGGGTGCGTGCCGGGAACGGCGTGCTGGTCATCACAACAAAAAAGGGAAAGCTGAACCAGCCCTTAACCATAGATCTTTCTTCCAGCCTCATGGTTTCAAAAAAAACGGACCTATTTTCCCGGGAAATAGCCACATCGGGCGACTTCATTGACATGGAAAGGTTCCTGTTTGAAAAGGGGTTTTACAACAGTCAGATCAGCGATAGTAAAAAACCTGTACTCACACCCGCGGTCAAGCTTCTTATCCAGCACCAAAAACAGGAAATCAGCGATAATGAACTGGAATCCCAATTGGCGGTACTGCGTGGAATGGACGTGAGAAATGATTTCCTGAATTCCGTATACAGAAATGCAATCGAAAGCAATTCTTCCATAGGCCTGCGTGGCGGTGGCGATAAGGCGAGCTACTCATTCTCGCTTGGATACAATAAGAATGCATACAGTATGCCCACAAACTCCCAGGACAGGATCACAGCAAGGTTTAACCAGTCCTATAAACCAATGCCAAAACTGATCCTTTCCGCAAATCTTGCCTTTAGCAGGATCGCGGGCGAAATGTACAATTCTTCCAACATGCTGGGATACGGTCAGATCAAGGTAAACAACAAAGAGCTGTATCCATACGCCCAGTTAAAAAATACGGATGGCAACAACAACATTCTCTACACCGATTATGACAGGACCTTTATTGACCAAAATCAGAAACTAGTATCCCGTGACTGGACTTTTGTTCCGCTGGATGAACTTAGTAGAGCTGGCAAAAGGTCCGAAAGTCAGCAGGTTACTGCAGGTATTGACCTAGGTTATGAAGTAACCAAAGGCGTAAAAATCACGCTACAGTCGCAGCTCAACCGTGCCATGACCCAGTCGGCTTCCCGTTATGATGAAGACAGTTACTTTACCCGAAATCTGTACAACCGCTTTACGTCCATAAATTCAGGAAAGACGACTTACGGTATACCCGAAGGCGGGATACGGGACAGAAGCGATAGCAAATTATGGGGTTATTCCCTCCGGGCACAATTGGACTTTTTTAGGCAGGTCGGCAAAGACCACCGCTTTGAGGCCTTAGCAGGAGCCGAAGTAAGAGAAGTAAACAATGGCAGTAACTCTTACCGAACCTATGGTGTGTACAAAGACAGAAATTCATTCTCAACAGTTGATTATGCAAACACCTATCCGCTGTTTCCAAGCATTGGCGGCAGGGCATATATTCCAAATGGCTTGGCAAGTTCAAGAACCGCAAACAGATATGTTTCCCTTTTCTCAAACCTAAATTATACTTTTAAGGACAGATACTTTTTGTCTGCCAGCGCAAGGAGCGATGCTTCGAACATTTTCGGTGTTGAGACCAGAGATAAATGGTCCCCATTATGGTCGGTAGGTGGAGGCTGGGAAATATCAAAGGAATCTTTCTTTAAGATGACGGCTATTAATTACCTCAAAGTCCGGTCTTCATTCGGGTACAGTGGAAATGTGGATGCCAGCATTCCTGCGGAACTGGTTCTGAAACAGGCCGATTATCTGGACTTTTATTCCAACCTGCCTTTTACAAATATCCTCTCATTACAGAATCCAAACCTGCGCTGGGAAAAGATACAGATTTTCAATACTGGAATAGATTGGAAAATGTGGAACAACAGACTGGATTTCACCTTGGATTATTACAATAAGAAATCAAAGGACCTGATCGGTTTTACATTGGTAGACCCAACGCTGGGTGTTTCTACCGCCACGATGAACTCGGCGGAGTTAAATGGAGACGGATTTGATTTTAGCATCGGTACCAATATAAGGCAGGGGCCCTGGTCCTGGAACGGCATAATCCGAGCAGGTTATAACAGGACCATATTGGATAAGTACCATGGAAGGATGCTCACAGTAACCAATCAGGCCATGAATGCCGGATATTTTGTAGGCAGGGACAGAAATATACTGACCAGTTTCCGATGGGGAGGACTGACCGCAGAGGAGGGGGCTCCGAAAGGATTTGAACATGGCGAACCTTCAACAAATTACCGAAGTATCATCAGGGATACTCCGCTGGACGAACTTGTATACCATGGATCAGCTGTCCCAAGAACTACTGCTTCATTCAGAAACCGGGTCAGTTATAAAAATCTCGAACTTGCCTTTACCCTTTCAGGGCAGTTCATCTATTTTTTCCGAAAGAACAGCATCAATTATGCTTCTTTTTTTAGCAACTGGACTGGCCACCCTGACGTTTCAGCCCGATGGCAGCATCCGGGCGATGAACAGCATACCAATGTACCGGCTATGTACTATCCCCTGAATACGGACCGGGAAACTTTCTACAGTCTCAGCGAAGTGCTGGTAAGACGGGGAGACCATATCCGGTTACAGGACGTCCGGCTGTCCTATAAACTGTCACCGCAGAAAAAAACAAGGATCAGGTCAATGGAAATATTTCTTATGGGCACAAATCTCGGCTTGATCTGGACGAAGAACAAAGAAGGGATAGACCCGATATATAATGGCGGAATAGTTCCACCGCTTACGATGACGGGAGGATTTAAGGTTGGATTTTAAAAACAGTGATAAAATGAAAAGACTGAACACGTATAAAACTTTCGCAATGATCGGGATGCTGACCTGCAGTATCTCCGGCTGTTCTAAATACCTTGGCCTAAAACCGGACAATAGTTTCTCAGTTCCGGGCAGCCTACAAGATCTACAGGGACTATTGGACAACAGCGAGGTGGTCATGAATTTTGCAGCAACTGGCCTTGCGGAAATCGCTAGCGATAGCTATTACCTAAATGAAACGTCCTGGACAGCAATGACGGACGAAAGGGACCGGTTCCTTTACCTATGGCAGCCTTATAGTCCCATTGCCAGTCAGTGGACGGGGCCTTATCAGGCAATCCTGCACGCCAATACCGTCCTTAAATATCTTCCCTCGATAAAGATATCCCCTGGTGAAATTACCGTTGCCAACAGTCTCAGGGGAGCTGCTCTTTTCCACAGGGCGTACCAGCTACTGCACCTGTTACAGGTATTTTCACTTCCCTATGATCCTGCCGGGAGCAATGACAACCTGGGCGTAGTATTACGGAAAGAGCCTTCACTTGATGAGAAAATTTCAAGAAGCACCGTCAGGCAATGCTATGATTTTATCATTGGTGATCTGAAAGAGTCCGTTAATCTACTTCCGGAAAAAGCGGATATTCCGACCAGGCCTTCAAAAGCTGCCGCCTACGCAGCGCTGGCAAGAGCATATCTTGTGATGTCAGCATTTGAAAATGCAGGACGATACGCGGATTCCGCGCTAATGATCCAGCCGGATCTTATCGACTATGGCACGGAAATAAATACAGCTTCCAATGTCCCCTTCTCCAAATGGAACAAAGAAGTGATATTTGATATGGCCATGAATGGCGGCGCACCACTTGCACCTGCTAGAAGACGGGTAAACATCGCTGAGTATGGGAATTATGAAGAAAGCGACCTTAGGAAAAAGGCTTTCTTTTCCCTGAACAATCAGGGGGAGGTTCTCTTTAAGGGCAATTATAACGGGCTGAACTCCTCCCAATTATTCTGTGGACCGACTACCGCCGAAATGTACCTTATCCGTTCTGAAACAAATATCCGTAAAAACCGTTTGTCTGAAGCCGCAAAGGACATCAATACGCTCCGTGCAAAGCGTTTTGCCTCAAGTGACTTTAGCGAGGTCGAATTTACGGAACAGAAATGGGCAATGGATTTCATAAAAAAGGAACGGCGAAGGGAACTCATATTCAGGGGACAGCGCTGGCCGGATGTCAGAAGATATATTCTTCTTGGGGAACAGGAAGAAACGATGACACGGATTGCCGGAGGCAAAATATATACAATGACCGCACCCGATATTGTCGGATATACCTACAAACTGCCCGATGAGGTGATCGACAACGGCTCGCTCATTCAGAATTGACATGTAAAAAGAGCGGAAAACTGAAGTGATTTTCCGCTCTTCTGAGCCTGGCCCACTTAATCTCTTACACGTACATTTGCCGAATGCTGCTGACTGGAAGTCGCATTCTGTATTTCATTCTGCAGTGTACTGTCAATGATAGGCTGTCCGTTTGAGTCTACAGTTGCTTTTAGGGCACATACCTGATCGCCGGGATTACAGGTCGGCATCGGTTCGCCTTCTTCTATGGCCCGATATTTCGTCGGATCAGTGGGCGAGTCGGATGAAGATCCTGTAAATTCAAACCACTGGGTTACCAGCACCTTTGGTGCAACTATAGATTCGGGGCTGCTCTGGCTTGCTTTCACTAGATAGAAAGCTCCGAACAATAAAACTAGTGCTGTCACGCCAGCTACAAATTTTGATTTTAACGTTCTCATAACGCTGTGCTTTAAGTTTTAAAATTTTGTTGTTTACTCTTTGCCTTTCGGTTTAACCTCCCGGTAAAGCTATCGAGGGATCCTGTACACTGGCTTACCTGTCTCCTTGAAACCGGTAGACCGGCAATCCCGGGAATAGTGCAAACCGTTTGGCGTACCGAATTTTAGTGATGCAGATACTGGGTGGAATATTCTTAAAAATCGCCATAGTAGGAACTCTCCGCCATATCGGTATGGCCACGAATATTTCTATGGTCTTAAAAAGAACACCTATTATATGCTTTACTGCTGTTTCCTGTCCGTTCATGGTTCATAATTTTTTATCGCTGATGGTGGTTCTCCTCTATCATCCGCTCTTACCGTATTCGGAGACAAACCTTTAATACAAAGTTCAGGGTCAAATTTTAGCTGGGAAAGGAATAAACGGACAACTTTTGGCGATTTTTGATCAAAAATGTCCGTTTATTCCCTTTATTGGTAACAAAGCAGATACAATTGAGAATTAATTGACGTTATTTTTTCCCTTTTTTTCGGTAGTAACCACGATAGATACGAGAGAAGCTGGCGAGATCTGTGTAACCGACCATGGGATATACTTCTTTTTTGGATAGCCCCTGTTCACCCATGAGCTTCCGGGCTTTCTCCATTCTTAGTCTTACACAATAGTCATAGGGCGTAGTTCCAAATATGACCCTGAACTTTCTTCGAAAAGTTTTATCGCTCATCGGTAGATCCTGTAGCAGCGACTGGATATCAATTTCTGGATCTGTAAAATTTTTCATTATATATAATCCTGCCAGATAGATCCTGTCCAGTCCCGAGCTGACCAGCATTTCGTGGTAAGACTTCAAGACCATAGCAATCTTCTTGCGCATTTTGAGCTTGACGATCCCGATATTGGCATCATTGAAGTCCAGTATCTCGTCAAGTTCTTCTCCCAGCACATGATCAATCCTAAGGCGCGGAAGGATGCTGAACTGTCTATCGGAAAGCGCTATTTCCCTTAACGCCTCCCATAGGACCCTATAGGGCCGGACAATACTTTCTGTCCATTTCGGATCAAATGAAATAATGAGAGCCTTTACTACAGACTCTTCTACAATTTCTCCTCGGTAGACTCCGGCCCTACTATGTGAGGGATAAAAACTGTTTTCGTTTGCCGTGGTAACTTCTGTACCATCTTCTGTTGAAAACCTGAGATCTCCCTGCATCGTAAATAAAAGGAACAGCCTGTCACGGTCCAACTGAAATCGAAGTCTGAAAGGTTCTTCTGTACGGATCTGTAAAAGCTCAATATGGTATTTTTTTAGGAGTAGCTTCTCACGGAGGACTTCTGCTTTCGGAAAAAAATACCTTAAGGACGAAGTTGCTGACTTCAAAGCATTTTCCGTCCAGTCAGCAGGACAGCTACCTAAATCAAGTACGGAAAGGGGCTCAGTGAGAAAAATAATATTAAAATGATCCGTCATAAACGCAAAAAAATAATTGTATACTGTTCTACTTGGACTACTTTAGGGGTACGAAATACATTAAATGTAGGGTGTTACATTTCACATTAGCAAATTTTTTCGACAAACAGAGGTCTGACCACTATAAGTTGCACGATTTCCTCGATATCTGACTTTTTCGTACAGCCTTTCTCCTGACCAGATAGCTGTCTGCCTCGTTTTCAGCAGCAAATTGGTTAACTTTAAGAAGCGGTCAATACCTACGGTCAAAATAGGGAGCGATCTGGACATGGTAACGGGCAGAGAAATATTTTCGTAGTATATTGCCTCAAAGGACCAAAATATAACCGAAGGGAATACTGAAAAACAAAACTTATTTCTATGGCGACCAATAAAAAATGCAGGGAAACCGGAAAGGTGATATTTGCTTCCTGGATAGAGGCCCGGCTCGTCATGCTCGACATTAAGTGGAACTACTTTTTCAAAAGGGACGAAACAGGCCGCCGCATCAAGCACAGGCAGGGACGGCCTGTACAGCGGCGTGCATATTACTGTACACATTGCGGGGGCTACCACCTGACCAAATGGAAAAAATCAAATTTTAACTCCTATACCGAGAAAAAATGGAGAAGGGATAAAGGTGAAGAAAATCCAGACCTATAAAAGCGTCGCCCCATACCATGATCCTTATATCCGATGGACTGTCCACTGAGGGGTATCCATAGTAAAACGGCCACCCTTTCGGGGCAGCCGCTTAAAGATTAGTTTATGGGATTTGTTTGAAAAACAATATCAAATTACACTTTTCGGAAGATCTTTCAAAATTCGATGGGCCATTTTCCAAGTTCCTTAACAAAGCCGGATATTTCTGAAAGGGATTTGTTTCCCAATCCGCCTATAGCAGCCAGATCCCCATACGAACAGGCCATCAGGTCCGCAACAGTTATTATTCCATTCTTGTGAAGGGCACTGACGGTCTTTCCGCTGAGCTCCTGCCGGAAATAAAAGAGGTCGCTTTCAAGGACCAACTCATGGATATACCTGTTATCTCCCAATAGCCGCTGCAATTTCAGGGAAAGGTTCCGAAGCGAGGTATAATCCATCTTGCGAAGATTGATCCTCGTTTTCACTCCTTCCAGATAAATATCAATTTCGAATTCTTTCATGGTTATTCGGGCTGTCCAGTTCTGTACTTATGGCTATCTATTCTGACCGTTGTCCAGTTCAAAAAAACAATATTCAAATTAGATAAACTCGGATAATAATTCAAAAATTATTCGACCAACTCCCATTTGACCATGCCCAAGCATTTAATACGCTCGATTAATTAAACTTGTAGGCCAAACCCACCACAAATTTTACCGACAAGAAGGCCTCATGATAAAGTTCTATATGCGGGCTATCACAGTCCGACACTTAAACCCTCATAGATTGTAAAATTAGATTTAAATTATTTATTTTAGCTACTCAAACCATAACAGGCCATGAAGAGAAACCGATTGATTATTTTATTCATTTTCCTCCTATTGTTTGTTTCCTGCAAGAAGGAGAATTCTGGACAACACATGGCCAACAGCCTTAAAGGTAAATGGAAGTTAACCAGCTATGAAACGATCCTGTCCACCGGCGACAAAAATGAAAACAGTATTGCTCAGAATGAGCATCTTCCTTACGAATATCTGAGTTTTGATGGACCTGACAGTGCATCACTGCGCTTGACAACCCCTTACTTTGTCAGCTCTACCGCGAATGGTACTAATTGGAATCCACCGGGAGCAGATGTAAGTATTAAAGATGGAGGGAGCCAGATCGGAGAACCTGTCTATTTTCGAAAATACTATTATCGTCTCATAGAAAACCGGCTTTTGCTAAAGGAGACCAATACATTTAGCCCATCTGCATGGGTAGAGAAATGGGGTTCCCTTTCAATGGGAATTGTCGATTCCCTCGCCGATTATTACCCAAAACTCAGGGCAGATATAGATTGGTGGGATATCTCTGTCGATGAAAATTCATTAAAATTACAACAGCAAATCAGCTACGGGGGCAAGGATAGCTTTCGTTCCAAAGTAATAATGCTCTTTTCGAGGGAATAAAGAAGTACAACTATTCTTTGTTAAGGAAGGATAACATATTTTTTATTTTATTATGGAAGCGATACATGATGTACCGCTTCCTTTTGTGATTAAGCAATATTTCTTCCGTTATGGCCTGCTTTTATGAAAGTAAAAGTCTGTGGAGTACATAGCTCAGTAATTTTAGCCTTATTTGTAGGCATCGATTTGTTCTCGATCTTTCTTTCCAGCCTATCCATATCAGCTGCAACTCTATTATCCAATAACTTCGCATAATGCTGTGTGGTCTTGATATCCGTGTGTCCAAGCATCTTGGATACTGTTTCGATAGGTACGCTATTAGCAAGAGTAATGGAGGTTGCAAAAGTATGGCGTGATTTATGGAAGGTCAGTTCTTTGGTGATCTCACACAGGTCGGCAATTTCCTTGAGATAACTGTTCATTTTTTGATTACTGAGAACAGGAAGTACCATATCTTTAGCTACGCAGGGTGGATAATCACGATATCTTTCAATAACTTCAAGTGCCTTTGGCAATAGCGGAATATTTGATGATGTTTCTGTTTTTTCCCTGCTTGTGAAGATCCAGAGTTTTCCGTCCACTCCTTCTGCGATATCTGTCCATTTTAATTTCTTTACATCGGCATAAGACAGACCGGTATAGCAACAGAAGACAAAAATATCACGCACATGCGCAAGACGTGGTATTTTGAATTCCTTTTCCTCTATCCTACGAAGTTCAGCATTTGTTAGAAACTCCTTCTCTTTAGCCTTCGCCTTGATCTTGTAAAATGCAAATGGATCTTCGGTGATCCAGCGGTGTGCGATACAGATCTTGATGATCTTGCGCAGATGTTTCATGTACTTTGCAGCCGATACAGCCGAACAGCCCATTGTAGAACGTAGAAAGAACTCGTATCCTGTGACGAAAGCATGGTCAATCTTTCTTGTGTCGATATCCTGCGACCTGTATTCTTTTTCCAGATATCCACCAACATGGGATAAAGAGGTTTTATACCCTTTGAGCGTATTGGGCTTAAACCCATTGCCCAAAAGCGCTTCAATCTGGTTGTTGTGCTCCCTGAACACATCTAAGAATTTTTTGCGTTTGATATCTTTTCCTTGAAACCGCAGCTTAATGGACTCCGCTGTAATTTCTTCTCCTGCCGCTACCATAGCAGTATGGATCGTGCTTACTTTAGTTACGAGCGTATCAAGGTAACTGTTCAGGGTTTTTACAGCTTCTGTTGTGCCTTTTGCGCGGTTAGCTTTGGAATTCCATTTCGATGGCTCGCATTCACGTCCCACCGAGGTCTCTTTTGGAAAGCCGTCGACAGTGATCCGCATGTAAATTGGCTTGGGGCCAGTAACATAATTTTTTGGTTTCTTCAAGTAGAAGAGCAAGGAATAATTTGTACTCATGACAACATCATTTAAGTGAAACAAAATTAGCCTTGCAACTAAAACGGATCAAGATGTTTTATTTTTAAACAACTTGATTATAAGAATGTTATTGTCATTTCAGTGAGTAAGTAAATGAGCGAAAATGACTCACTGAATGACTCACTTTTTTCTTGAGAATACGTGTAAGTTTTGTAGATACTGAAAAACAAAAAAGCCTGCAAACGTTTAATTTGCAAGCTTTTGTATGTTTTGACTTTTAGATGTGTAGCCCGTAGGGGAATCGAACCCCTGTTTCAAGAATGAAAATCTTGCGTCCTAACCCCTAGACGAACGGGCCATATCGTTTTCGATGATGCAAATATAGAAGCTTTTTCAAAAAGCACAAAAAAAAAGTGCTGTCTGTGTGCTAATTCATTGAAATTGAGAAAAATTATTTTTTTAAAGGACCTATTCTACAGCGTAAGCGAGCATATATTCATTGAACTTCTCGTAATGTACATCATAAATATGCTTATTTTGATCGCTGTCGAGTTCAAGTTTTAATATACCTTGCGTTTGGTATTCGAATGGTTGTATGGTCATGTTGTTCAAGAAGGAGACCCCTGCATTGCCTTGAAGTTTATAAATCGCTTCTTTGGCGCACCAGCAAGCATAAAGCTGCTCATAGCGGCTATCATCCTGCGCGATGAATGCAAGCTCCGCAGGTTTTAAAAACTTATGTTGGATGCGCTCTACTTTTGTTTTGATGATTTCCATGTCGATACCAACCTCTCCTTTTGTACTGATCATAGCTGCTGCATAATCAAATGAGTGCGAAAGTGATATTTTTTGGGGAAAATTGGCGAGATAAGGCTTGCCATTTGCATCCGAAGGACATTCGATATAGCGGGATGTGTTTAATAAGGTTCGCAGGAGAACACGTGTGGCAAGCCAATGTAACCGTCTTTTCCCTTTATTGAAGGACCCCAATTTTGCTTTTTCACGTTCATCCAATTGAAGTTTCGACAGTAAATCGTCGTCCGATTCCTCAATTCGCCAAATTGCAAATTTGGTTTGATTATCAATTTCACGTAGATACACTAGACTCATACCCAAATTTAAAAAACAAATCGCAGATTTTTGTTTTGAAAAATGAAGTAAAATTAGTGGGAGAACTGTATTTTTGAATTTGTATAGCATTGCCTGACGCTTTTGCTATTTTGATACACATGATTTTATCTGATAAAAGAATTCTCGAAGAGATTGAAAATGGCAGTATTGTCATTCAACCATTTGATCGTAAATGTTTGGGAACAAATTCCTACGATGTGCATTTGGGGAAATATTTGGCAACGTATGCAGACCGTGTACTTGATGCCAAGAAACACAATGAAATTCAGCATTTTGAAATCCCGGAAGAAGGTTTTGTATTGGAACCCAATACCCTTTATTTAGGCGTTACGCAAGAATACACCGAAACGCATAAGCATGTTCCTTTTTTAGAGGGCAAATCGAGTACTGGTCGCTTAGGGATAGATATCCATGCAACTGCAGGAAAGGGTGACGTCGGTTTCTGTAATACCTGGACCTTGGAAATTTCGGTTGCCCAACCTGTTCGGGTTTACGCGGGAATGCCTATTGGACAATTGATCTATTTTGCCGTAGAAGGCGATATCGAAACATTTTATAATACCAAAGGTAATGCAAAATACAATGGGAAAACCATCCGTCCTGTGGAGTCCATGATGTGGAAGAATAATTTCTGATGCGGAATATGGGATGGATTATTTTAGGGGCTCTATTGATTGTTCTTATCAGTGGAGTACTCTATTATTTTGTTCATCCAATGTTTGGTGGAAGTTTCAAAGGAGCTCGACTGGAACGGATGAAACAGTCACCAAATTTTAAAAATGGTATTTTTCATAATCTCGAAGTAACGCCGTCGTTGAAAGGCGATGTCAATATGGCCTCTTTGCTGTGGGATTTCCTTTTCAACAAAAATCCCCACTTGAAACCAATCAACGTATTGCCTGCTATGGAATGCGATTTAACACATCTTCCCGCAGATGACGTTCTGATTTGGTTTGGTCACTCCTCCTACCTGATGAAATTAGATGGGAAATTAATATTGGTTGATCCGGTGTTCAGCCAAAATGCTTCTCCTATCCCAGGTAGCAATAAAGCATTTAAGATGTCTGTCGACTATGCGACGATGGTTTTTCCGAAAATTGACTATTTGTTTATCTCTCATGATCATTACGATCATCTGGACTATGAGACTGTTGTGAAATTGAGGGATAAAGTCGGTCAGGTGATTTGTGGTCTTGGCGTGGGGGCGCATTTTGAGTCTTGGGGATATAAGGCCGATCAGATCATTGAGGGTGATTGGTACGACCAGATAAAACTGGCGCCCGATTTTCAGGCAACTTTCACACCCGCAAGGCATTTTTCGGGACGAAGATTTACACGGAATAATACCTTGTGGACATCCTTTGTGTTAAAAACTTCCCAGTACACTATTTTCTTGGGCGGAGACAGCGGATATGGTAAGCACTTCAAAAAGATAGGTAACCAATTCGGTCCATTTGATTTAGCAATCTTGGAAAATGGCCAATATAACGATGCCTGGCATTATATCCATTCCTTACCTGACGAATGGGCTGCTGAAACGAAGGATCTGAAAGCTCAAGCTATTTTGCCTGTTCATTCTTCTAAGTTCGCGTTGGCTATGCACGACTGGAAAGAGCCAATGGAGAAATTTTACGAGACAGCGAACAAAGAACAGATCACTCTCCTTACGCCAAAAATAGGGGAAATGATCCATTTTAATAGATTAGATACAGTATACGCGCCTTGGTGGCGTGACGTCAACTAAAATCTATTTATTTTTTTCCTCAATCCATAAAGACATATATTTTGTGCTTTGCATCGTGTGGTGCAACAATATCTGACTAATAAAGTTTTGTTGGCGGTGCTTGTCAATCTGCGCTTTTAACAAAGATAGATTCGTCATAAAGTCGGCCTGATACTTTCGTTTTTCATAACGTTCGTTGATAATACGGATACCATGTTCTTGGGCCGTTTTCCAAAGATCTTCGTTTTCGTAAAGCTCGACAGTCTTTCGGCAGAAAGTTTCGGGATCGTCTTCGATAAAACCATTCCAGTCCAAATTACCCTTCATGGCTTCTGCTCCAACTGTCGTGGTGACAGATGGTGTGCCGGTTTGCATGGCGTCGATAAACTTTCCTTTTACGCCGGCACCAAATTGAATTGGAGCGACCAGTACACGGTAGTTTTCCATGGTAAGACGAGCAGATTCCGCCCGCCCCTTGATCAGGAAATTCTCTTTAGAGTTGTTTAACTGGAGTACTTTTTGGGTTGCGTAGGCACCATAAATGTGCAATTCTACTTTGGGAAGCATCTTCCGTAATTGGGGCCAGATTTGTGTTTTTAGATATTGAACCGTATGCCAGTTCGGCTCATGGATAAAATTTCCGATAAATAATAAGTTCTTGCGCTCTTCAAAGGGCTTCCATTGATTAATTTCAGTAGAACTGATCTCATTTTCCAGGAAAGGGAGGTAATAGAGGATATCGGGTGAAATGCGAAATTCTTCGATCAGAATCTTCATTTCGGATTCGGAAATGATCAACGAGAGGTCACTGCGCAATATCGCGGCAATTTCCCGTTTGGCCGTATTGGTAAATAACTCTTGAAAGGAAAAATCACCGTTATTTTTGACGGATGTCTGTCTCGCCTGACGCAAAAAATGCAAATCTTCCGTGTCAAGTACGCGGAGTGCATTTGGACAATGCTGTGCAACACGCCAACCATATTGCTCTTCTACCATAAAGCGGTCAAATACAACAATGTCGGGCTTAAGTTGCGCAATAAATTCATCAAAGCTGTTGCTATTCAGTACGATGGCCTGTTCCTGGATCCCGAGAGACTGTAAAGGTGCACTATACGGCGATTTGGCAGCAGCAGAAGCAAATGTAATCTGATAAGAGCGATTAACAAACGTCTCAATTAATTGCATCATACGGAAGCCCGCTGCTGAAGATGTTGGCTCTGGCCACACCAGTCCGATGAACAAAACCTTTTTCTCTTTCATGCCGGAAAATTACTGATTAATGTGAAAAGAATTGACGAAAAATTAACAATTAGTCATTTTCAAACGATTAGCTTTATTTCGTGTTTATACTATATCTCAAGGTTATTCATCATTAAACGATTATATGGCCAAAACTATTGCGCAACGAATTCGACATTTTTCACCAAAGACCTATTGGAAGGAACTAATAGCTGTTTTGGTTATTTTGTTGGCCTTTGTATTTTTTAGAAATGAACGAAAAGAGCTTGCTGCCATCATTCCACATTTGCGTGCGGCCAATCTAACCTGGGTTTTGGTCGGCGTTGGAATTACTCTCGTCTATATTGTACTTCAGGGATTGATGTATGTTCAGAGTTTTAAAGCGATAGGCCTTTCTATTAATCTGAGAATCGCTATTGATCTTTTCCTCAAGCGAAATTTACTCAGTGTGTTTCTGCCTGCGGGTGGGATTAGTTCTTTGGCCTATACCACAACGCAGTTGCGAAAAAGAAATTTGAATACGACGCAAATTCATCAAGCAGGGGCGCTGTATGGCTATGTCGGACTACTGACGGTCTTTCTGATCGGTGTACCTGTTATATTGTATACGATTTGGCACAATAAAAATTTTGGTGATGCCTGGATCTCATTGGTGGTTTTGGGGCTGATTCTGGGCGTCGTATTTTGGCTCGTTTGGTCTTTTAGAACACACAAAGGCGTCTATCGTTGGGTTGAACTAAAATTTCCTGCTGTAGCCTCTAATATTGATGAAATATTCTCAGGAGAGGTCAAGCTAAAATATTTGTTGGGTACCATGCTGGCATCGATGGTCGTTGAATGTTGCGGTATTGCCCATGCTTTTGTAAGTATGTATGCCCTTGGTTTGGACCACTCTTTCGAGGCTGCGGCTATTGCCTATACTGTTTCGGTGGTATTGATGATTGTTTCTCCTTTTCTACGGGGGCTTGGGGCTGTAGAGTTGACTATGCTGTATATTTTTAAAGCGTACGGCTACTCGCAGGCAGAAGGATTGGGCATTACAATTCTCTACCGGGCATTCGAATTTTGGCTACCTTTAGTCCTGGGGCTTCTGGCTTTTGCATGGCGTGGGAAACAATTGCTGGCACGTATTGGCCCAGCGCTGCTTATCTTCTTCTTGGGCATGGTAAATCTCGTATCTGTATTGACGCCTCCTTTGGCCGACCGGATGAAACTTGATCGTTTCTATTTGCCTTTAGAAGCAATTCACGCTTCCAAATTTATGGTGTTAGTCTTAGGCTTAGGGCTGTTGGTGACCTCGGCTTACTTGATCAAAGGTTTCCGAATTGCATTTTGGATCGCCGTAGTGTTTAGCGCCTTGTCGCTTTTTGGGCACGTGTTTAAGGCATTGGACTATGAAGAAGCTTCGGTTGCTTTATTGACCTTGATTTTACTGGCCGTGAGCTATAAGCAATATCGGATCAAGAGTAATATTCGCTGGGTGCGAATCGGGTTTATCACATTTTTTGTTGCTCTCCTAGCCATATGCCTGTTTGACGTATTGAGCTTCTACTTCATTGATAAACAGCATTTCGGTGTCGACTTCACCTGGCGACAATCTATCTATCATACAGCACGAAGCTTCCTCTTGTTTGCTGATGATGAATTGATGCCCCAAACGGCATTTGGACAAGAATTCCTGCGGATTACGCAAGTACTTGGACTTTTTTGTTGGCTCCTACTAATCTACGCGTTAGCTCGTCCCCGTCTCCTCGCAGATGAAGACTCCAGCCAATCTGAATTGGAACGTGCAGAACAATTATTGATTGAGTTTGGTCAGTCTCCCATGGATTTCTTTAAATTGGGAAAAGATAAGAGTTTGTTTTTCTCAGAAGTCTCGGAGGGATTTACCGCTTATCGCTTGGCGAATGAATTTGCTATTGTATTGGATGAGCCTGTCTGTGAACAGGGGGATAAGGAAGAGTTGGTCCAGGAATTCGATCAATACTGTTATGCGAATGGTTTAAAGGCCATTTATTACCGTGTTGATGAAAATAGTTTGGTTCATTTTTCATCCCTACGTAAACAGAAGATCACCATTGGACAAGAGGCTGTATTAGAATTGGAAACATTCAAGCTCGAAGGAAAAGAACGTAAGTCATTACGCAATGGACTTAATGCAATTCAAAAAAAGGGTTTTACAACAGAAGTGTTGAAAGCGCCGCAGGAAAAGGCAATTATAGATCAGTTAAGGATAATTTCCAACGAATGGTTAAAAGAATTTGATAAAAAGGAAATGGTTTTTTCGCAAGGGATGTTTGATGAAAATGAGCTTATTTTGCAAGATATCATTGTACTGAAAAATGAGCAGAATACTATCGTAGCCTTTCTGAATATCATCCCCGACTATGCGAAAGATGAGTGCACCTACGATATGATTCGGAAGTCTCTTGATGCACCGGGTGGTAGCATGGATGCATTGATTGTTGAACTTATTGCGTATGCTAAGGCCAAAAAGTACGTCTATCTAAATTTGGGCATGGTACCGATGACGGGCTTGGGGGCGACAGATAGTCCCGCAGAAAAGATTATGAAATTTGCCTCAACGCGATTGGGTAACTTTAAACATTACCATAGCCTGCGCGACTTTAAAGAGAAGTATGCGACATTTTGGGAAAATAAATACCTTATATTTGATAATGATTTTGATCTCATACAACTTCCTGTAGCACTGGTCAAAGTAATGAAACCGAACGAATAGATTCATGTAGATGCTGTACAGATGAAAAAAATAGCTACCTTATTAATAATTGCTGGCATGGCGTTTCATGCGTTTGCACAACAGCGTTTGATTGACATGAAATATTGGAACAATAAAGCTGCATTACCTTTGGTTCTCTATCTGAGTGGCGATGGTGGATTTAATTCATTCTCTAACAAGCTTTGTGAGCTGATTGCTGGAGTAGGATATACTGTGGCAGCGATCGATTCGAAAACCTATTTCTGGAAGAAGAAAAGCCCGAGTGAGATTGCTGCCGATGTTTCGAATACACTGAAAAACGTACTCTTAGCACGGCAAAATATGCGTCTTTTTGTAGTGGGGTATTCATTTGGCGCAGACGCGGTTCCTTTTATTATTAATCGCCTGGATCCCGTCATTAAGAAGAATCTCAAGAGTGTTGTCCTGCTGGAGCCATCTGTGTCAACAGATCTGGAGATCCATATAGCGGATATTTTGGGTCGGAGTAATACAAAACGGAGTCTTGACGTGATCGCGGAAATCAATCGAATGGGTGCAGTCAAAACGGGCGTTATTCTTGGTGATGATGAAGCTGATTTCCCGATACAGAAGATAACACTTAAGAATTTTACAAAAAAATACCTCTCCGGCGGGCATCATTTTAGTGGCAATGCAGACCAGGTCGCGAAGAATACTGTTGCACTCTTTTAGCCGAGGAGCCTAGTATAACTTTGTTGATGGTCAGATCAAGTAGGCGACCAAATAGACAGCTCTTTATTTTTTTGTGATCCAGGGTATGGTGCGGTATCATTTTCTTATCCTAGATCAAATAATTCAGGGAAAGAAGGTGTTACTTTTGAATGACTTATAAAATAGATAAAAATGGAATTAGGAATAGGAATGTTTGGCGACTCGAGGATAGATCCTGTTACAGGTCAAATCCAGGCAGCACAAGATAGAATGAAAGAAATTATCGAAGAGATCAAGCTTATGGATCAAGTAGGATTGGATTTCTTTGGAATAGGGGAGCATCACCGTGCAGATTATGCGGTTGCAGCACCCGAAATTATCTTGGCTGCGGCTTCTACTGTTACCAAAAATATTAAATTGGGCAGTGCAGTTTCGGTATTAAGTTCTGCCGATCCGGTTAAATTATTTCAGGATTTCGCAGCCGTCGATCTTTTATCCGATGGACGTGCTGAGCTCATGGCAGGAAGAGGATCCTTCATTGAATCCTTCCCTTTATTTGGTTATGATCTAAAAGATTATTCCGAGTTGTTTGAGGAAAAACTAGAGCTTTTGCTTCGCCTGAATAAGCAAAATCCAATTACTTGGCGCGGTAATTTTAGAGCACCATTAATCAATCAGGAAGTTTTCCCAAGACCTAAAAATGGATCACTACCGATTTGGGTTGCAGTAGGTGGCACAACATCTTCTGTGATCCGTGCCGGAAAGTTGGGCTTACCGGTTATGTTTGCCATCATCGGCGGGATGTATGAAAGCTTCGATCATTTATTTGACATGTATCGTCAGGCTTATGAGGATAATGGACACGATATGGCTAACTTTCAGGTTGGGGTACATATGCATGCGTTCTTTGGCGACAACAGCGCTCAGGTAGCAGATTATTACTATCCGATTTATTCTGCACAGATGGATCGTATCGGTGCAAGTCGTGGATGGCCGCCATATCAACGGACTCAATATGACTTCGGAAGGTCTTCGAGAGGGCACCTCATTGTTGGGGATGCTGCTTATGCCGTGGATAAAATATTGCAAATACAGGAGAAATTTGGATTGACACGCTTCTCTGCACATATGGATGTGGGCGCCCCTGGGCATAAAGAAATGCTGCGTTCTATAGAGATTTTTGGTGAGAAAATAGCACCTGAAATTCGAAAGGCTCTTCATAAAGATGCCTAAAGAGCGATTATCATTTTTTTAACGCTGAGATATTCGCTACCTTTGTGTCGTAAATCATTTTAGAGAGTAAGATGCTTGGATTAAAGTTGTTGACAGATCCGCGATGGGCAAACATTGCAGAAGGAAATTTAGAAGAGATTTTGACAGATCATGCCTGGTGTGAACAAAAGGCTGCTTCAAATGCCATATCCTTAATTACCAACAACTCAGAACACGAAGATTTGGTGCATGAGCTGACAGCAATCGCAATCGAAGAAATGGAACATTTTAAGATGGTTATTGATATCATCAAAGAACGGGGCTATACCTTGGGTCGTGAACGGAAAGATGATTATGTCGGTCAATTGATGAAATTCTCTAAAAAAGATGGCAGTAGAAATATGGCTTTTATTGACCGTTTATTATTCGCGGCGATGATTGAAGCCCGTAGCTGCGAACGTTTTAGAGTGCTTTCACAAAATATTCAAGATAAAGATCTTGCGAAGTTTTACTATGATTTAATGGTGTCTGAGGCAAATCATTACACCACATTTCTAAATTTTGCACGCAAATATTCCGTAGACGTCGACGTAGAAAAGCGTTGGAAGGAGTGGTTGGAATTTGAAGGGAAGCTAATTCAGTCGTACGGAAGTAAAGAAGCCATTCATGGCTAATTGAACCTCGCTCCTACCTATTTTAAAACACATACATAACAGTTGTCCCGTTCTATTTCTTAGAACGGGATTTTTTGTCACTTATTTATTCTTATCTTTGTACCGTGATTGAAAAAAGTAAAATAATAGATATCAGGAGTTTGTCTTTGGATCAGATCAAAGATCAACTTACCGCGTTGGGGGAGCAGGGCTTTCGTGCGAAGCAGATTTATGAATGGATTTGGGTGAAATCTTGCGTAGATTTTGATCAGATGAGTAATTTGAGTAAGCCCCTTCGTGAGAAGCTGAAAGCGAATTTTACGATCAATGCAGTTACAGTCAAAGAATCTCAGATCAGCTCAGATAAAACAATTAAAAGTAGTTTTTGGCTCTATGACAACAACATCATTGAAGGGGTGTTAATACCTGCTCCGGAACGAATGACCGCTTGTGTCAGCTCACAGGTGGGCTGTAGCTTAACCTGTAGGTTCTGTGCAACAGGTTATATGGACCGTAAACGGAACCTTAATGCCGATGAGATCTATGATCAAGTCGTTCTTATCAGCAAGCAAGCCGAAGAGTACTATGGGCAGCCACTGACAAATATCGTTTATATGGGGATGGGCGAGCCCTTGTTGAATTATGCCAATATGATGAAGTCTGTTGAGCGCATTACAGCGCCAGATGGATTGAATATGGCCGCCAAGCGGATCACGGTGTCCACAGCGGGTATCGCAAAAATGATTAAGAAATTGGGTGATGATCAGGTACGTTTTAACCTAGCACTTTCTTTGCACGCGGCAAATGATAAAAAGCGGAATGAAATTATGCCTATCAATGAGCAGAACTCACTGAAAGCATTGGCAGAAGCACTCAAATATTTTTATGCGAAAACAAAGAGCCCAATTACATTTGAATATATTGTCTTTAACAATTTCAATGATGAGTTGGAGGATGCAAAAGAACTGGCCAAGTTCTGTAAACATGTTCCTTGTAAGGTCAACCTGATTGAATACAACCCTATCGCACTGGCCGATTTCCTGAACGCTGAAGCAGATAAAATCGAGGTATTTGCAAATTATTTAAAAAGCCAAGGTATCATCACGAATGTGAGACGTAGCCGTGGTAAAGATATCGATGCAGCCTGCGGACAATTAGCAATTAAAGATAAGGAAAAAGAGGAATCCGAAGCATAATCTGAAGGATAGTTCCTATCTTTAATAGGGAATTAACCAGATGAAATCCGAATTAAATAAGGTTTTTAGCGATTTTATAGCCATATTTTTTCCAAGGGAATGTGGCTGTTGCGGCTGTGTGCTAAAATATCAGGAAAAGTTTGTCTGTACAGCATGCGATTTCCATTTGCCTTATACTAACTTTCACGAATATTCGGATAATGATACCGCAAGACAGCTCTGGGGGAAAGCTCCTGTGGAAGAGGCCTGTTCATTCTTATTATTGCAAAAGGATAGTCGCGTAGAGCGCCTCATTTATCAGATTAAATACAATAACCAACCTTTTCTTGCAGAATATTTTGGTTATCTATACGGCTTAAAATTAATCAAAATAAAAGCCTATCAGGATATCAATTGTATTGTTCCTGTGCCATTGCACCGTAGCAAATTCCGAAAAAGAGGCTACAACCAATCCACTTACTTCGGAAGAGGGTTGTCCAGAGCAATGGGAATCCCCTTGCGGGAAGATATTTTAGTCAGGAAGAAAGCGACAATGAGCCAAACGGGTAAGGGGCGGATCGACCGGTACGACAATGTAAGTGATATTTTCGATTACAAAGGCACTATGTTGCCGGCTAACGTACATATCCTTGTGGTTGACGATGTATTGACCACGGGAGCAACGGTTGTTTCAGCAGCATTGACACTCTTAGATGCAGTTGATTGCAGGGTATCTGTTGCTACGCTGGCAAGAGCCTAGTTCGAAAGTCTATCCCATAACTTATACCCTTCTCCGTCCGGATAAAGCGAATTTCAATAATTACGGTAACCACTATTACGAGCAGGCCATGCCTTCAATAGTAATGACCAGGTCAAAACGAATTCAACACGTTATTTGCGACGTCGGTTGACATAGTTTAGGAGATAGGCAAATCCTGCCATGCCGATTCCGATGCTGTCTGCAAATAAATCCCACCAGTCACCGCTGCGATACGTAAAAATATAAAGCTGAAGTAACTCTGTCAGTCCTGCAAATAAAAAACCAAGGATGGAAACGACAAAGATTGGAAGCCAACGGGTCGGTTTCCCATGGAATTGCTGGATTACACCGTTGTATAGCAATGTACAGAAAACAAAGAACATCCCACAATGGACTAATTTATCCATACCTGGATAGGCGGGAACTGCATCAAAATTATTGCCCGGGAGGGTGCATAAAACAATAACTATTATGGCCCAAATAAAACACCACTTATAGTCTAATAAGATTTTAATCATGGCGATAAATATCTAAAAATTTCCTGATAGAAATAAAAATATTATTTATTTAAAAATTATTTCACTGTAAATCAGTTGTTTAGTTATATTGTTTTGTTTTATATGGTACTATGTATTGCATGGTACCATAAAATACATATATCTTTGTATTGTTATGATAGCTGAAAATACACAAATCCAAATGAGGAAGGGGATACTTGAATATTGTATCCTATCCATAATTTCTCGAGGAGAAATTTATGCCTCCGATATTATCAGCGAACTGAAGAAAGCTCAATTATTGGTTGTGGAAGGAACCTTATATCCGCTTCTAACACGTCTAAAAAACAATGGACTGTTAAGCTATATATGGAAGGAGTCAACTTCAGGTCCGCCTAGAAAATATTATGAAATTACCCAAGAAGGGTTAGAAGTCCTTTCGCGACTAGATGTTACCTGGAATGAGCTCGTGTTTGCTGTAAACACGTCATTGGTGGGTAGAAACAATGATTCAACTAAACCAGTTAAAGATAATAACGATGAATAAGACAATAATTATCAACATAAATAGTATCGTCTTCCATATTGAAGAGGATGCTTATGAGGTGCTTCGCTCCTACATGATTGATATAAAGAAGCACTTTGGACAATCGGAAGATAGTAAGGAGATTTTGGAGGACATCGAAAATCGTATTTCTGAAATGTTTACCGAGAAGATTCAGGCTGGCAGCAAAGAAGTTCTGAATATGGACGATGTTAATGCCGTTATCGAGCAAATGGGGAGCGTCAGCGATTTCGAGTCTGAGGATGGTTATGCGTCTTTTCAGCGCCAGCCAAATGCAGATGATTTTAAAGTAGGGAAGAAGCTGATGCGCGATCCCGATGACAAAGTTTTCAGTGGAGTATGTAGTGGATTGGGGCACTTTTTTGGTATTGAGGCGAAATGGGTACGCTTACTCTTTGCTTTATTTGTTGTGATCGGTGGATCGGGCGTATTGGTCTATGTTATCCTATGGATCGTAATGCCGCTCGCTGTAACCCGTGCAGATAAGATGGAAATGCGTGGTGAAGCACCGAATATTCAGAACTTCAAACGTTCTTTTGATGAAGAAATGAGCGGGGTAAGGGACTCGTTCTCGAGGGGAATGGACCGCACCGGAGATGGTGTTGCTAAATTATTGCAGGTCTTTGTGAAAGTTATCGGCGTATTCTTTGTTATTATCGTCGGGTTAACGCTCATCGGATTGATCATTGGACTTATCTTCTTTGCACTGGCTATTGTGAACGTAATTCCTGACGTCATGGACGATTCTGGTCCTTTCTACCTCATGAATCCGAGCGATGTACCTTTCGCTTTGATCGCGGGTTTCTTGGCCATTTTTATCCCTTTCGCCGGCTTGTTCTATTTGCTTCTCCGTGTTCTCTTCGAGAAAAAACCAATGAACAATTATTTGACAACCACCTTGTTTTTAGTCTGGTTGGCATCGATAGGCGGTATCATCTACTACGCTACATCGGTAGCAAAGGAATTCAAAGAGTCTAGTACGATTGTTGAAGAGAAGCCACTGCAAAAACAGGCTGTTTATTACTTAAATGAAAATGATATTCGGGTAATCCGCTTAAAAAATGGTGTGAGAAGTGGTATCGGTATTAAAAATGAAAACGTTTCAACCTATTTGAGGCGTAATATCCGTATTCGAATTGAGCGTATTGACTCTTTGCAAGAACCATATGTACGTTATGAGTATTCGGCTAAAGGAAATTCCTATAAAGTTGCAACAGACAGAGCGGGTAAAATTAATTATGCGTTGAGACAAGATAGTACGTCATTAACATTTGACAACGCGTTTCAATTGAATGAAGGCGAACTTTATCGGGATCAAGAAGTTAATATTACTTTATTCCTGCCTGTGGGCACAAAATTGGTCATTAATGCTCGTCTGGAAGATAAATTAAGAGATATATCATTCTACGAGTGCAGAGATCGCTATAAGGAAGATTTAAATGATGTAAAAGACGTCGAGTTTGTGGTCACATCACTCGGGTTGAAATGTGCCTTGCCGCCCGAAAAGCCAGATGACAGTGAAGAAACAGATACCGAGAGGAATGAGGTAGTTGCACATGATACGTCTGTTGTCATCCGTCGGGATACCATTATTAATCTCAAAAAAGATGGTGTTACCCTAGAGACAAAAAAGAAATAACATAAACCAAGTCTTCCGCCTTCAGGCGGAAGACAAATTATTACCGCTATAACCAATCGAAAATCAGTACTGACCTTCGTGTTATAAGCCTATTTAATACCATTAAAAGTAAATGCTATTACACCTATTTATAAACGAATGAAAAGATATTTTTACCTCTTACTCTTAAATTTTTTAATTACTTCATTTGCCTATGCGCAAGTGAAAGTTACAGGCAAAGTACATGTAGAAAATAATGTGCCTTTGGCCTCGGCAACTGCTTATCTGATGAAGGCAAAGACGACTGTCATTCTGAAAGCCGTTGTTACTGATGAAAATGGAGAATACCAATTTTCGGATATACAAGCTGGAAGTTATTATGTCGAGGCGAAAATGGTCGGGTATACCGCCAATAAGAGCAATGTTTTTGATATCAGTAAATCAGACCACAAGGTCCCGGCGATCCTGCTGAACACGGATACACGAAAATTGCAAGAGGTCGCCGTAGAGGGTAAGCGGCCGATGGTTGAAAGCAAGCCTGGTAAACTGGTTTTAAATGTGGAAAATTCGCCTTTGGCCGCAGGGAATAATGCCTTAGATATTGTACAGCGGGCTCCTGGAGTGAGTTTAGATAACAATAATAACCTACAGTTGATGGGGCAATCTGGTGTATCCGTGACCATCGATGGTCGGCAGACCTATATGTCCGGTGAACAGTTGGTGAATTTTTTGAAGAGTACGGATGGCAATCAGATTAAGTCCGTCGAAGTGATTACTACGCGTGCAGCAAAAGATGACGCTGAGGGGGCAGTGGGTACAATTAATATTGTCCTCAAAAAAAATCGGATGGAAGGTTTTAACGGAACCTTTAACATGACGGCAGGGAGGGGAGAAAAATTCAGAGGGAATAGCTCCTTATCCTTAAACTATAAGAAGAACAATACGACAGTATTTGGATCGTATGCGTATTCGGATGAAAAAAGCCACCGGAAGCTTCTGCTTGATCGTGTTATTCAGAATAAAGGTGAAAAGACCTATTTTAAACAAAGGTCGATATTGGACGAAAAGGAACAGAACCATTCCTATCGCTTCGGTGTTGAGCAAAGGACATCGGCCAGAAACACCTTAACCGTGCAGTTTAATGGATCGAATAATATCGAATACAACGATAACGATAGTAAAACCAATGTAGGAAAGTCTTTTACAACATTGGATTCGCTTTTGATTTCAACATCGCAGTTCAAAGAATTATTTGATCGTTACTCCGCTAATTTAAACAATGAGTTTAGAATTGATTCGAATGGCAGAAAACTTACCCTTGACCTGGATTGGAGTAAATTCAAAAGCAGCAAACGCGTAGGTTATAATAACCAATATTTTGATGGTCAGATGAATGCGATTACGCCCGAAGAGATCCAACGCAGTAGAATGCCTATCGGAATCGATATCTATGTCGCCAAACTGGATTATGAACAACCGCTACCGAAGGTCTCCAAGCTTGAGATGGGGGCTAAATATTCTAACGTTACGTCGGATAACGATTTAACCTTTGAAGACTTTTTGAACAATTCCTGGATTAATAATGAAAAGCGTACGAATCATTTTGTGTATAAGGAGCAGATCGCCGCTGGATATATAGACTATAATAATACCATAGGGAAATGGGGCCTGAAGGTCGGCGCGAGGGGAGAATATACATTTTCTGACGGGAACTCGTTGACCTTAAATAAGCAAGTGAAACGGAATTACTTTAAACTTTTTCCGAATGCAAATCTGACGTATACACTCCATGAGAATCATATCCTTTCCTTAGGTTACGCAAGGAAGATCACGCGTCCTAATTACCGACAGTTGAATCCTTTTGATTATTTTATTGATAAACTAACCTTTGAACGTGGTAATCCTTACCTGAATCCGCAATTTTCCAATGAATTCACCCTAAACTATACCTTGATGCAACGTTATAATGTGACATTGGGTATTAACGATGTGCGGGATGCGATTGTAGAGAGCATGGGGCAAGATTCGGTGCTAAAACAAACGTGGGTTATACGTGAAAATTTAGGTAAAAATTTGACGGCTTATCTGAATCTGAACATCCCGGTTACGGTATCCAAGATTTGGAGCATGAATAACAATATTACAGGCATCCACTTTAACTTTGATGGCATGGTGAGTGGTTATCCGCTGAAAAGGACCTCCTTTCTTTTGCAGGCTACATCGATGCACAATTTAAAACTGGCGAAAAGTCTGTCCGCTAATGTCAATTTGAGGTATTTCTCGCCGTTCAACTATAATGTATACGATATGAAGGCCCGTTGGGATATGGAGGTAGGAGCGACCAAGACATTTAAAGATCAACGTAGTTCGTTGAAGCTGGCGGTGAGCGACTTGTTTAATACAGGGAATCAGAATCTGAAAACCAATTTCGGCGATTTTGACTCCAGTATCAGGCAATACCAAGATCGTCGCGTGGTTCGATTGACCTATTCGTATAAATTCGGAAATTTAAAAAACAACTATCGTAAGAAAGATACAAGTAATGAGGAGAAAGAAAGAGCGCTATAGGCCCTCGAATTTTCTAAAAAAAGCGACACCGCAGGATGATTTTAGATCATCCGCGGTGTCGCTTTTTTTTATAGACAATGCTATTAGAAAATGTATTTGGTACTTAAAAAGTTCGATTCATTTTCACTAACAATGTCATTCAACAATTTCTTGTTTTCTTCGGTGAACTTTGCCGCGACCAGGGAGCGTATCGAGAATGAACGCAAAGCATCCACAACGGATAATGTTCCCTCAGCGCTATCTTTTCTTCCGGTGAAAGGGAAGGTATCTGGACCACGTTGACATTGGCAGTTGATATTGACACGACTTACCTGATTGACCAATGGATCGATTAAAGACGACACAACAGCCGCATTGTTACTAAAGATACTGACCTGTTGTCCATGCGAAGAGCCGATCAGGTACTCGATAGGTTCCTCAAGGTCATCAAATGGCACAACAGGGATAACTGGACCAAATTGTTCCTCTCTGTAAAGTTTCATTTGAGAATTGACCGGATAAACGATCGCTGGGTAGAAGAAAGATTCTGCTACTTGTCCACCATTTTCGTTAATCACCTTTGCACCATACGCTTTTGCATCTTCGATACATTCCGTCAGATAAGCTGGTTTGTTAACCTCTGGAAGAGGTGTCAAAGACACGCCTTTTTCCCAAGGCATACCATACTTTAATTTAGCAACTTCCGCAGAAAGACGTTTTAGGAACTCTTGTGCCAAGCTGCGGTGTACATAGATAATTTTAAGTGCGGTACAGCGTTGGCCATTGAATGAAAGAGAACCCAGTACGGTTTCAGAAACAGCAAGATTTAAATCGGCATCCTTCGTGATGATTGCCGCATTTTTTGCGTCAAGACCAAGAATTGCGCGTAGACGGTTAACTTTAGGATGTAATTTCTTAAGTTCGTCAGCAACACGGCTTGAACCGATCAACGTCAACACATTGATCTTTCCAGACTGCATAAGACTTGGAACGATCTTGTTTCCACGACCATAAATTGTATTGACAACGCCTTTCGGGAAGCTTGTTTTGAAAGCCTCTAATAAAGGGTAATGTAATAATGTACCATGTTTAGGTGGTTTGAACAACATCGTGTTCCCCATGATCAAAGCAGGGATCAACGTTGTGAAGGTTTCATTCAATGGATAGTTGAATGGTCCCATACATAAAACAACTCCTAGTGGAGATCTTCTGATTTGGGCTATAATACCTTGTTCGATCTGAAAACGGGAAGAATCGCGGTCAATATCTTTCAATGCGTCGATCGTTGCGTAGATATACTCTACCGTACGGTCAAACTCCTTAACAGAGTCAGCATAGGATTTGCCAATTTCCCACATAATAAGCTTGACAACAATGTCCTTCTTGGCAATCATCTTTTGTGTGAAATTTTCAACACAAGTAATACGATCGGCAACGCTCATTGTCGGCCATTCTCCACGGCCATTGTCGTATGCTTTTACAGCAGCTTCCAAGGCTTCCATGGACTCTTTTTCAGTACAAACAGGGAAACTACCGATGCGCTTACGTTTCAAGCCGTCCTTAGTCTTTACACAGATAGGTGAAAATACTTCGTTTACTTGACCCGTCCAAGAAATCATTTCTCCATTGGAAAGGAACTCTCTTTGATCGACCTGTTCGTCTAGCGTAAATTCTGTGGGAATGTCTTTCTCCTCGTAGAAGATACCTTCTAAGTTTAAGCTCATTGTTTTTAAAAGTGGTTTAGATTGATATTTATAAAGATATTGCTAATATACTGTAAATATTACAATATTTGTTAATTTTTTATTAAAATAAGTTTAGGTACTAGTGTTTTCATTACAATCCATGCAATTAAATATGCGATTGAACAGAACGAAAAAATAATAAAATATCCCGCTTCTTCTCCCTTGAAACCCATAAAGACAAGTTGAGTCTCTTTGGCATAGTCGAATAGCCAGCCCGAAGTTTTATTGATAATAAAGGCTCCTACACCGCCCGCAAGCCCGCCGATTCCTGTAACAGTGGCAATGGCGCGTTTTGGAAAAGAATCGCCAATAGTGGAAAAAATATTGGCCGACCACGATTGATGTGCCGCACCTGCAAAACCAATTAAAATAACGGGTATCCAATAGGAAATATGCCCCAAGGGTTGTGCAAAGAGTACGACTAATGGGACGAAAGCAAACAGCAACATAGCTTTCATTCGACCTTCATAGGCATTCATTCCCTTTTTCTCCACAAAATACGTCGGCAACCAGCCGCCGTAAATTGACAGCATGGTGATCGCATATAAAACAAATATGGCCAATTGCCCTTCTGTATCAGAAGACTTTATGTCGTAAACGGCTGATAGATAGGCTGGCATCCAGAATAAGAAGAACCACCAGACGCCGTCGGTCATGAATTTTCCGAAGACAAAGGCCCAGGTTTGCTTGTACTTGAGGCATTCTGCTATGGTGGTTTTGGGCTGTTTTGTTAAGGCAGAATGCTCCGTTTGGTGTTCATGGTCATCTTGGTGAATGTAAGCCAATTCAGCCGCATTTACTTTTGGATTCTCGTGCGGTTTTTTATAAAGAAAGATCCAGAAACCCATCCAGACAAACCCAAGGGCTCCTATTATGATGAAAGACATCTCCCAGCCCCAGTGTGCTGCGATGACCGGAATGGTCAATGGAGCAGCCAATGCTCCTATGGTTGCCCCTGAATTGAAAATACTGGTGGACAATGCACGATCTTTCTTTGGAAAATACTCTGCGGTCGCTTTAATGGCAGCTGGGAAATTTCCAGCTTCACCGACAGCCAATACAAACCGGGCGAAAATAAATAAGTTTACACTAACGCTGATGATTAAACCGACATTGTTCACATGAGAAATAGCTTCTTTTGCACCCTCAAATCCAACAAACCACTCGCCAGCGACAATTCCTGAGGTTGCAATACCACAAAAAGCATGTAATATGGCGCCAATGGACCAAATAGCAATCGCCCATAGAAAACCTTTTTTTGTATCCATCCAATCGACAAAACGTCCCGCGAAAAGCATGCTGATGGCGTAAAAAATAGAAAATAAAGCGGTAATATTTCCATAGTCCGTATTTGTCCAGTGGAATTCAGGGCTGATAAAATCTTTCCAGGTTAAGGATAATACCTGGCGATCCAAGTAATTGATTGTGGTAGCAAAAAATAGGAGGGCACAGATTACCCAACGGTAATTACCCTTTTTCTCTGTATTAATCATAATGGGTTTAATTGTTTATTTTTCTTGAACCTATCGCTTCAAATGACGAATAATGAACGCTGTATGCCTTCCTTTTACGATGCTCGTGGAAGGCATACAAGCAATCTTATTGTTTTTAACGTGCTTTTGAGACAAGATCAAGTGCTTTTTGTGTATTTTCGAATAAATTGCTGGTGTCCTTTGGATCAATCAGTTTACTGCCCATACCTACCGCACATACACCTGACCTGAACCATGCTTTTAGATTTTCTATTTCGATGTCTACACCCCCCGTTGGTATAAAGTTCTGACCTTTAAAAAGATCCCGAATAGATGACATAAATGCTGGTCCCAAAATATTTGCAGGGAATAATTTTATCAATGCGGCCTGTTGCTGTTGAGCCGTGTAGATTTCGGTCGGTGTCATGCAGCCCGGAATCCACAACTTATGGTGCTCATGTACAAGCGAGCCAACCAAAGGATTCACTAAGGGTGCCACAATAAAATCAGCACCGGCCTGGAGAAACTGTTGTGCATCGTCCACCGATTTGATGGTGCCAATACCCAAGTAGAGGTCTGGC
The DNA here is from genome assembly GCF_002339225.1 of Sphingobacterium sp. UBA2610. NCBI lineage: Bacteria > Pseudomonadati > Bacteroidota > Sphingobacteriia > Sphingobacteriales > Sphingobacteriaceae > Sphingobacterium > Sphingobacterium sp. UBA2610. The sequence continues at coordinate 372,126 of NZ_DDKA01000019.1, read as the reverse complement.
ATCTCAAGGTCCCTCGTTGCAACAAGGCGCTCAAAAACAGCCAACGCCTCGGGGCCACGATTTGTAAATTCAAAAACGCGTACACCCGCTCGGTATAATGTTCGTAGAATATCGATACTTTCTTCCTGATCATGATGGAAGAATAAAGGAAGTGTTCCTTGTTCGATAATTTTATTTAATACAATCTCTTTTAAATTCATGTTGTTAATCTCTTTTTAATATCGTCCACTGTACTTGTTGTTGCATCGCTGGCGATAAATAGTTTATCGAATGCCGCGCTTGTTGCAAATTCTAGCGTCTCCTGCGGCGAAAGGTTGGAATACAATCCATAAATCAGACCCGCCATAAAGCAGTCGCCACTTCCTACTTTATCCAAAATCTCTTCCGCTATATAGGTTGTGGATTTGATCAAACGGTCTTTATCAAATAATGTGCTGTAGTATTCTATCCCTTTGGTATGGTGGTCAAAACGGAAGGTATTGGCGACATACTGGCACATGGGGTTGGAAGCAATGATTTCTCGGCTGGTTCGATCTGCTTGCGCGAGTAACTCTTCTTCGGTGTATCCTGACGTGTTTGTTAAGAATTGTTCGTCAAGCGGCGTGCCCAGCATCTGATGCGCGGCCCATATATTGCCCATAATTAAATTGCAGTACTTGGCAATCCGAGGCATAACCTCTTTCGGTGTTTTACCATATTTCCAAAGCTTCGATCGGTAGTTAAGGTCTAAGGACACAAAAATTCCTTTTTCCTGTGCTTTTTGCACAGCTTCAAGACAGAGGTCTGCAATATCCTGGCTAATTGCTGGGCAAATTGCCGAAAAGTGAAACCATTTCACATCCTTCAAGGCTTTGTCCCAATCAATACTGCCGACTTTGAGGCTTGCAAAAGATGAATTGGCGCGATCGTAGATAACCCCCGCATTTTTAAGATCTTTACCTTTGGGGAGATAGTAAATGCCCAAGCGCTCTCCGCCCCATTGCATCGCCGATGTGTCTATGTTTCTACGTTTCAAATAGACATCTATACCTTCACAAATGGCATTTTGCGGTATCGCAGATAAGTAGGATGATGGCACGTTCCATAGGGCCAAAGCTGTAGCGACATTTAATTCTGCTCCTCCAACGTAGAAAGGCAATTGGTGCTGTTCAATCCAATTGTCTTCAATATCCGGACAGATCCGTAACAGCAATTCCCCAAAGCTTAAAACTTTACCCTGCATGTTCATTTATTAAAATTCAAAATATTCTTTTGCGTTATTGTAGCTGATATCCTGTATGATTTTCCCGACCCATTCGATATCATTTGGTATTTCTCCTTTTTCGATGTCCTGTCCAAAGATGTCACAGACCAATCTTCTGAAGTATTCATGTCTTGGAAAAGAAAGAAAACTTCTGGAATCGGTCAACATGCCTACAAGACGACTTAACAAGCCCATATTCGACAAGGTATTAATCTGTTTTGTCATGCCGTCTTTTTGGTCCAAAAACCACCAAGCTGAACCAAACTGAATTTTTCCTTTGATAGAACCATCATTGAAATTCCCAATCATTGTCGCAATAAGTTCATTGTCGGCTGGATTGAGATTATAGATAATTGTCTTGGTTAGCTTATCTTGGTTATCTAATTTATTCAAAAACTTTGATAATGCACGTCCCTGACTAAAATCCCCAATGGAGTCCCAGCCTGTATCAGGACCGATCAAGCGATGCATGCGGGAGTTATTGTTACGTAAAGCGCCCAAATGGTATTGTTGCACCCAGCCTTTTTCATGATCCCATTCTGCAAAATAGACTAACATGGCCGATTTAAACTTCAGGCTCTCATCAAAAGTTATTTCTTTGCCTGCACGAATTTTATCAAAGATGAATGCGATTTCAGTTTCGGTGTAATCTTCAGCATAGATCTGTTCCAAACCATGATCTGAGACTTTACAGCCGTTGGTCGCAAAGAAGTCGTGCCTTGCTTTCAAGGCCTTGAGGTAGTCGCTTAAACTGCTTATCTGCATATTGCTGACTTCTTCAAGCTTATTGATGTATTGGTTCAATGCAGGCAGGTCATCGCAATTCATTGCTTTATCCGGACGAAATGCCGGAAGCATTTTAAATGATTCACGCTCTTTCGCAAACTGCTGATGAAATTCCAGACTATCGATTGGGTCGTCTGTTGTGCAAACGACTTCAACATGCATCATCTTGAGTAGTCCGCGGACAGAATGACTATCTTGTTGCAGTAAAGCACTGGTATCTGCATAGATCTTGGCCGCGGTTTTTGGAGACAATACATCTGTTATGCCAAAATAGCGTTGTAATTCAAGGTGCGTCCAATGGTGTAGTGGATTACGTAAGGTATAGGGGACAGTTTCTGCCCATTTGATGAATTTTTCTTCATCTGAAGCGTCTCCGGTCACATAATGTTCGTTGACACCGTTGGCACGCATGGCCCTCCATTTGTAATGATCACCATGTAACCAAACCTGACTAATATTATCAAACTTGACATTATTTGCAATCTGTTCCGGGATTAGGTGATTATGGTAATCAATAATCGGCAGATGTTTTAAATAATTATAGTACAGCTCTTCAGCCGTTTTTGTGTTCAATAAAAAGTTGTCGTCTAAAAAAGTTTTCATACAATGTATTGATTTGTAGGTTCATCTGTTTTCTATCCTCTTTTGCTTGTCAAACTTTTTATTGCTGAAGTAATCGGACATAAAAAATGCAAAAAGGGGTGAAAGTACGGTCGCCTGAATTTCCCAAACTGTTTAAATGGTCAATGAAATTACCAATATTCAGGTCATACTTAAAGGAAATTCAATAAAATAAATGCGCAAACGTTATCGGTAGCGTTTAAGGCAATCGGGTTATACCGCATTTTCTACGTTTTCTAAGCACGTTTTCGCTATCGCAGATTGCTTGAAATTTTGAATAAGTCCCGAATAATATGATCTGCTAAAGCGTAATTGTATTGCATATAAAAAGCAATTTCTCTAAGTTTGTTCAACAAATTGCTCAACATGGATATCCAATCACTTTATCAGATTTATAAACAGTATCCGAATATTACAACAGATACACGTAAAATTGAAAAAGATAGTCTATTTTTCGCCTTAAAAGGGGCCAATTTCAATGGGAATACTTTCGCCGAGAAAGCGCTTGAAATGGGTGCTAAATATGTTGTTATTGATGACGAGACCTACCGAAAAGGAGAAGCGTATATTCTTGTTGATAATGTTTTAAAAACATTACAGCAACTAGCGAATTACCACAGACAGCAATTGGATATTCCAGTTATTGGAGTGACGGGAACCAATGGAAAAACCACGACAAAGGAATTGTTGTACGCTGTTGTTTCGCAGAAATACAAGGCCTATGCAACAAAAGGAAATTTGAATAATCATATTGGTGTTCCATTGACATTATTGGCCATAGATAATTCTGTTGAGCTAGCAATCATCGAAATGGGGGCAAATCATTTGGAAGAAATTGCTTTTTTGTGTGGGATTGCCGAACCGACACATGGTTTGATTTCTAACGTTGGCAAAGCACATCTAGAAGGTTTTGGATCTTTTGAAGGAGTAAAGAAAACCAAGGGCGAGCTGTACGATTGGCTGCAGGACCATCAAGGGATATTATTTTTGCAGGCAGATAACCCACATCTTAAAGAGATGGCTTCCGCCCGCAAGATAGCCAACATTGTCACTTATGGTTTTTCTGAAGGTAATGATGTGATTGGAAAGCTTCTTAGGGCAAATCCCCTCTTGCAAATTGAATGGCACAAGAAAGGTACGACCGAATCTCATGTTGTCGATACCCACTTAACAGGATCTTATAATACCGAAAACTTTCTTGCAGCTATTGCAGTAGGTTTGCATTTTGGCGTTTCTTCTGCGTCAATCAATCGGGGTATTGAAGGATATACCCCTACGAACAATCGTTCGCAGGTTATGAAAACTGCCCAAAATACGCTAATCTGCGATTATTATAATGCAAATGCAACAAGCATGGCTGCTGCATTGGATAATATTCGGATTATTGAAGCGGATAAGAAGGCTATTGTATTGGGTGATATGTTTGAATTGGGGACAGAATCATTTGAAGAACATAAAAAAATTGTCGAGAACGTAAGAGCTATTCCTGCAGATCGCAAAATTTTTGTAGGAAAAGAATTTTTCGCACATCGGTATGAGGGTGGAGCGTTTTATGAAACTACTGCCGAAGCAAAACAGGCAATCAGCGAAAATCCTATTGTGGACAGCACGGTCTTATTGAAAGCGTCAAGGGGTATGGCCTTTGAAAATCTGGTCGAACTACTGTAGCCTTTTTAGCTTTATGCTATGCACAACGAGGGGATAAGTTCGGGGTGCGAACATATGGCGACCATGGTGCTCCCGCATTGAATGTACTTAAAAAGGTGGACTCAACGTGGACTCACTGTGGACTTACCGTGGTTGCGGGACGAAGTTGATAGGATGTTGCGGAAACCTTCGTTCCACTGAATCCCGAATGACTCGCCCAGTAGCATCGAGCGAAAGGAAGTGCAAAACAAACAGTTTTGTCATGTAAGGATTAAATAATAAGGAAAATGAGCAAATTCGTTCTACGGAGAAATGATGCTCATTTGGAAAAACGTACCTTTGTTGCATATAATGGATAAAAGACGTTTTTTTTTAGAAATAGCCTATTTTGGACAGGCTTATCATGGTTGGCAAATTCAGAATAATGCAATTTCCGTGCAGGAAGTGCTGAATAAGGCGCTTGAAACCCTGTTGCGGGAACCCATTGAAACAACTGGAGCTGGCCGTACAGATGCAGGTGTTCATGCCAAGCAATTGTATGCACATTTCGATGCGGCCCCCGTGGGTATTCTACAAAATGCTGATCGTTTTATTCATTCGCTCAATGCCTTATTGCCCTTTGATGTGGCCGTGAAGCGCCTGATCGAAGTGGAACCCGAAGCACATGCTCGCTTCGATGCGACGCAAAGATCCTATGAATACCACCTTCATTTTTATAAAGATCCTTTTATCTATCCCTATTCATGTTTTATGCGCGATCGTCCGGATGTTGAAAAGATGAATAAAGCTGCACAATTTTTATTGGGTAAACAAGATTTCGAATGCTTTAGTAAGTCTCATACGCAGGTGTTTACAAATATTTGCGATATTCGTAGAGCCGAGTGGGTATGGCATACCGAACAACATTTGGTCTTTCATATTACCGCTGATCGCTTTTTGCGCAATATGGTCCGTGCTATTGTGGGTACATCGTTGGAAATAGGCATAAAAGGTAAACCTGTTTCATTTATGCAAGAGGTTATCCAAAGCAAAAACCGGGGGAAGGCAGGTGTTTCCGTGCCGGCACATGGGTTGTATTTAACAGAAGTAGCATATCCTTATATATAGAATTTAACGTGAGTCAAGATAAAATAACTGGTAAAACCTACGATATCAATTTGGTGAAACGCATGAGTCGCTATATGCGTCCATATCATATGGCATTTTGGATATCGGTCGTCCTAACGATATTGCTGGCTGCAGTAGCCCCCGCTTTACCTATGCTAATCCAGCATACGCTGGATAACTATATCCTAAACTTCGATACCAATGGATTGTCCCTCATGCTGATTGCAATGTTGGCATTGGTCATCCTGCAGACTTTGATCCGTTATTACCATACCTTAATGACAAATACTCTGGGGCAGTCGGTTATCCGTGATATTCGGATTCAGGTATTTAACCACATTGTTCAACTCAGGCTGAAGTATTTTGATCGCACAGCACTGGGAAAATTAATTACCCGTACCATCTCTGATTTGGAGACTCTTTCCAATATTTTTTCTGAAGGTTTGATTCAGATTATCGGTGATTTATTACAGTTGGTCGTTATTCTGGTTGTGATGTTTTACTCCGATTGGAAGCTGACATTGATTGTTTTAATTCCGATGCCTTTGATGGTGGCAGCGACTTACGTATTTAAAGAGGCGATGAAGTCTGCCTTTATCGATGTGCGGAAATGGGTTTCTAACTTAAATACCTTTTTGCAGGAACACATTACGGGCGTCGGTATTATCCAATATTTTGCGCGTGAAAAGCAGGAAATGGATAAATTTAAGGAAATTAATGCGCAACATCGTAATGCCCATATTCGGACCAATTGGTATTTCTCCATCTTTTTCCCTGTTTTGGAAATTATCATGGCCATTGCTTTGGGATTGTTGGTCTGGTTCGGTTCCAAACAAATTATGGGTGATGTGATCTCTCCGGGTGTAGTGGTGGCCTTTATCATGTATATCAATATGATCTTTAGGCCCATTCGGGAGCTTATTGACAAATTCAATACGCTTCAAATGGGCATGGTTAGCGCTGAACGGATCTTTGAAGTGTTGGATACCGATGAAAAGACCCCAAATTTGGGTACATTGAAACCTGCACACATCAAAGGTGAGATTGCGTTTCGCGATGTTTGGTTCGCCTATAATGAGGAAAACTGGGTCCTAAAGGATGTTAACTTTAACGTTAATCCGGGTGAGACGCTGGCTTTAGTTGGGGCTACTGGTGCTGGAAAATCTTCTACCATCAATATTCTAAGCCGTTTTTATGAAATCAATAAAGGTGAAATTCTGTTGGACGGCCGTAATATCCGCGATTATGATCTCGATTATCTGAGAAATACCATTGCGACGGTATTGCAGGATGTATTCCTCTTCTCGGATAGCGTCATCAATAACATCACATTAGGTGATCCAGCGATATCTAGAGAACAGGTCATTGAAGCCGCAAAAGAAGTGGGGGCGCATGATTTTATTATGCGACTACCTGGGGGCTATGATTATGATGTGAAAGAGCGGGGTGCAACCTTATCCGCGGGGCAGGCCCAATTGATTTCTTTTATCCGGGCCTTGGTACACGATCCCCGGATTCTAATTTTAGACGAGGCGACATCTTCAGTAGATACCGAAACGGAAGAAATGATCCAGCATGCAATCGATAACCTCATGAAAGGAAGAACATCGATTGTTATTGCCCACCGCTTGTCCACCATTCAGAAGGCGGACAAGATTATTGTGTTGGATAAAGGCGAAATCAAGGAAATTGGAACGCATCAGGAATTGCTATCTTTTGATGGGTATTATAAAAAACTATACGACTTGCAATTTCATTCCGCGGGGATTTAATTAAGCGATTATACTCTCTTTGGGGATCGTTTCTTCATCTTCGATCCGTGTATTTGCTTTAATCTCTGAACCTCGCCCTACGAGAACGTTTGCTCCGATTGAGACATTTGGTCCGATGTTGACAAAATCTTCAATAATGGTATTGCTTTCGATAACAGCAGAACCGGCGATAACGCAATGGTTGCCTATCTGTACATCGGGGGCGATGGAAGCGCCGGGGAGGATAATGGTGCCTTCACCAATCTCCGCTCGTTTTGATACGTAGGCTTTGGGATGGATGAGGGTCTGGTAATTCCAGTCTGCATTTTCCGATACAATCCGTTGGCGAAGGCCTGGGTTCTTGACTGCAATAAAGAAATCTTCCTCCGTGCCTTTTACTTGATGGTGAAGTTGAACCTCATAATCGAATACATCTTCAATGAGCAATGATTTGTCAATAAGACCACCAATTTCAATCGCTAAATCTTCTGCTACATCTACCGCAGTTTTAGCGTGAGCAGTTGCACCGTATATATATAACATGGTATTTTTTTTTTCGCAAAGATAAAACTTTCTAAAATGAAGCCCTTTGGTATCGTGTAAAAAAATGCAACAAAATATAGGGTTTAATTGTTTTGCTGTTTAATGAGCTGTAAGGTTGATTGTTTTTTCGATCGCAATTATATTGCATATAAAAATCAATTTATCTAAGTTTGTTGGTATACAAAAATTAAACTATGATTCAACGTATCCAAACTGTTTATTTGCTGATAGCAGGATTAGTCATATTCGGCTTGTTTCTATTTCCCTATGTTAATTATAGCGATTTAGTTGGTTTAGGAAAGAATGTGAAGGTGACCGGTGTGTATAGTGTCGCTGCGGGTCAGCCGGTACACGAGGGGGGATTTGGTTATATTCTCCAGACTGTGGCCACCGTATTATTAGGCGGGCTTCCCCTGTTCACGATATTTAAATTTAAACAGCGTAAAGTTCAACTTTTGCTTATTTGGGTAGAGGTTGTCGCAATTATCTTATTTGCAGTGTGGCTATATTCTTCTGCAAGTACTCATCTCGCTACGGTGAACCAATTTTTGGGTGCTGGGAATATCGGCGTAGGATTCTTTTTGTTGCCTATCTCGATTATTTTCTGTGCGTTAGCCATGGGAGGTGTACGTAAAGATGAAAAGTTGATCCGGTCTGCCGATCGATTGAGGGCATAATTTTGAAAGAATAATCCAATAATAGTTAAAGCCACGAAGACCGTGGCTTTTTTAAATATAATATGATATGAACGTTTTTTTTAGATATGTTGTTGTCTTAATGCTCTTCCTTGTCGGTGGGTTTGTAAAGGCGCAGTCGGCAGATTCATTGTTGGTTGTTGATGATATTCAATTCGATGTAAAGGAATTTCACGTAGATGAGCCTAAGCATGAATTGGTGATCAATTTGTTTGCTATATCGTATAGTAAGAATCCTCGGGAATATAAAATGAACACCTTTTCCACGCAAGTGTTGGATCAGAAGAAACAGCCCCATTTCTTTTCCACGATTCAGATGGGAAATGTATTGGTTAAATTTGAAGATAAGCAGAATTATCTGCACTATTTGCTAGAAGAAGATAAGCCTGTGGATATACAGGTCGTTGTAAAGGATTGGAAGAAAACGGATAAACCGGTTATGGTTAAACTGGTCTTTGAGAGCAGTACAGAAGAGGGGGAGTTTTTGGAGGTTCCTATTTCATTAAAGAAATAATTGATTTTGTCTCTTGACAAAAAAAGCTTCGAAGTTATAACTTCGAAGCTTTTTTTGATTATTCAATATTATCGATTGTATCTGATCTGCTGTTTGTCCATCATGCCCATCTGGTCTTTCATCATTTTGATCTGATCAGCTAACAACTTATTTTTATCTGCTTTTTTAGCTTCTTGAAGAAGTTTTTCGGCTTCACGTTTATTGCGCTTCGCCATGGCTACACCGGCTAGGCTCAATTTTGCTAAGGCGATGTTATGGTCCATATGTAGACCCAATGCCAATGCTTTCTTAAAATATTTTTCAGATTGCATAGGTGCACGTTGTGATTCGATCAGTCCGATCAGCATGTTGTAGTAACCATGCTGTTGTGGGATCAATTGCTTTTCGTAGTTGGTGATTTTACCTAGCCATTTTTCAGCTGCGGCCATATTTTGTTTACGCATATGCCATTGCGCAATCAGCATATATTCATGGAAAAATACAGTAACAAAACCCAAGATCGTGACCAAGATCCCTAAAATTCCCCATCCCCAATTTCCGGTCCAGAATAAGGCAACTGTTCCGATAAGCAATGCACTGCAAATAATGATTCTAACGAGATTTGACATAAATCTTTGTTTAAAATATTTGTATTCAATTTAATTCTGCAAATATCCGTTAATTTCACCGTTTAAGCAACTCGTTCAGGTTGTTATTTTGTAAAAATGTGTTTTTCTAGAAAATGGTAGCTTTTATGTTAATCGATGTGTTCTGATAATCTTGCTTTGGTACAACGCCGAATAGGTGGGCAGCCGGATAAATTTGCCTTTATATGCAACTTTGTCTATGTTTGAATTATGGAAAAGCAATACGATGATTCTTGGGCTCCTGTGTTAAGGCCTTTGTTCGCTCAGCCCTACATGAAACAGTTATCTACTTTTGTGCAAGCAGAGCGTCAGAAAACGAAAGTGTTTCCACCGGCAGATCTGGTGATGAATGCTTTTAAGCTGACGCCATTGGATCAGGTGAAAGTGGTTATTTTAGGGCAGGATCCTTACCACAATGACGGGCAGGCACATGGGCTGTCTTTTTCAGTTCCGGCAGGGATTGCCTTGCCCCCATCTTTAAAAAATATTTTTAAGGAATTGCAAGATGATATCCCTGGTTTTGTTGCGCCGCATGCTGGCGATTTGACTTCTTGGGCCAAGCAGGGGGTATTATTGTTAAATGCGACCTTGACAGTTCAGGCGCATTTGGCTGGTTCTCATCAAAAGAAAGGCTGGGAGATTTTTACAGACAGTATTATTCATGCCATTTCGGAGCGTTGTGAACATGTGGTGTTTTTGTTGTGGGGAAGTTATGCCCAAAAGAAAAGTGTGCTCATTGATGCGAAGAAGCATCTTATTCTAACGGCGGTTCATCCCTCACCGTTGTCTGTCTATCGTGGTTTTTTTGGTAGTAAGCATTTTTCACGCGCAAACCAGTATTTGACGGCACATGGTAAAACCCCAATTGATTGGCGCCTGATTTAAGTTGTGGCTTGGGTTAAATTTTGCGAAGCGTTTGCTGTCCAATAGCTAAAGTAGATAAACATCATTGCCGGTGATTCGCGCATGGCGCAAATGCGTCCAAGAGCGAGATTCCGGTAATGATATTTTTGATTGGGCTTAATTCCCTCGCTTAATATTCTAAAGGAATAATGGGTTCTTTTTTGCTGGTCGACATAATCATCATGGTTTGGAATGTCTTTACAAAAGGTATTTTGGATATTTTTTCCATGATGACGCCTTCATAAGCTTTGATATCTTTTACGTAAACCTTGAGGATGAAATCACAATTGCCTGTAACGTGATGGCATTCGGTTACTTCAGGTATCATTTTGACTGCAGCTACAAATTCAGGAATAGCGTTGTGGGTATGGAAATCGAGTGAGATCTGTATGAACGACTTGATCCCAAGCCCCAGTTTCTCCTCGTCCACAAAGGCATGGTAACTTTTGATGAAGCCTGAGTTTTCCAGTTTTCGCACACGCTCTAAGGTTGGCGCGGGGGACAGTCCGATGCTAGATGCGAGTTGCAAATTAGTTATACGACCATTCTCTTGTAATAGTTTAAGAATTTTTAAATCTGTTTTATCCGGTGCAAAGGGCATATCTTAAGTCTTAATAATCAATAGTATTTGTAAATATACAAAATTATATTTGGAAATTTAAAAATATACAAAATTATTGGTGATAAATAGATTTTAGTTATATCGTGTTTTTATAATTATAATTTTAATCGATGCAAAATCATTTGACTGTCATAATCGATTGAAATGTGCTCATTTTAATGAAATGGAGTGATAAATGTCATTTTTTTATTAAAAATGCCTTCGTAAGGTGCTATTAAATGCTGTTTTATTGGCTTTGAAATTGTAACTTTGCAGTTCGATAGGTGCGGAGGTGAAGCCCTCCCAAATTAGTTAAACCGTGAGAGCGCAATATGAGTACTAAAGACGACGATTTGTTAAAAGAGCTAGAGCTCGAAGAATATAAATACGGGTTCACGACAGATATCGAAATGGAAATTGCAGCCAAAGGCCTTACTGAGGATACGGTTCGTTTTATTTCGGCAAAAAAGAATGAACCTGAATGGCTATTGGAATGGAGGTTAAAAGCTTTCCGTCATTTCTTGACGTTAAGAATGCCTACTTGGCAGAATTTCAAAGCTCCCGAGATTGATTTTCAAGAGATTTCCTACTATGCAGCCCCGAAAGCAAAACCGCAGCTTAATTCGATGGATGAGGTTGACCCTGAGTTGATTTCCACTTTCGAAAAGTTGGGAATTCCTTTGGATGAGCAAAAAATATTGGCGGGAGTTGTGGCTGTAGATGCTGTCTTCGATTCGGTATCTGTAAAAACAACGTTTCGTGAGAAATTAAAAGAGCAAGGAGTTATTTTCTGTTCATTTGGTGAGGCCGTGCAAGAGCATCCTGACCTGGTGAAAAAATATTTGGGTACAGTGGTTCCGCAGACAGATAACATTTATGCAGCATTAAATTCTGCAGTGTTTTCGGATGGATCCTTTGTTTACGTTCCAAAAGGCGTTAGATGTCCAATGGAATTGTCTACCTATTTCCGTATCAATGCACAGAATACTGGGCAATTCGAACGCACGTTGATCATTGCGGATGAGGGGGCTTATGTTTCTTATTTGGAGGGATGTACTGCACCTATGCGTGATGAAAACCAGCTGCATGCGGCAGTGGTTGAATTGATTGCCGAACGTGATGCTGATATTAAATATTCTACCGTTCAAAACTGGTACCCTGGTGATAAAGAAGGAAAAGGTGGTATTTATAACTTTGTAACCAAGCGTGGAATCTGTAAGGGCGATAACAGTAAAATCTCCTGGACACAGGTAGAAACCGGTTCTGCAATTACATGGAAATACCCGGGTGTGATTTTAAAGGGTGATAACTCTATTGGTGAGTTTTACTCTGTAGCCATGACGCGTAATCATCAGGTAGCTGATACAGGAACGAAGATGGTTCATTTGGGTAAAAACACAAAATCTAAAATTATTTCTAAAGGTATCTCCGCCGGTAAGAGCCACAACAGTTATAGAGGTTTAGTGAAAATCGGTCCAAATGCCGACAACTCGCGTAACTTTACACAATGTGACTCCTTATTGATCGGTGATAAATGTGGGGCACATACATTCCCTTACATCGAAAATAGAAATAAGACGGCCAAATTAGAGCATGAGGCGACTACTTCCAAAATCGGTGAGGACCAGGTATTCTATTTGAATCAACGGGGTATCGATTCTGAGAAAGCTGTTGGTTTAATTGTCAACGGGTATGCAAAAGAAGTATTAAATCAATTGCCGATGGAGTTTGCTGTAGAGGCTCAAAAATTATTGGCAATTTCATTAGAAGGTTCAGTAGGATAGATAAAAAATCATTGGGAATGTAGTTAAGTCGCTACATTATACCATACTCAATACGAATAAAATGTTAAGCATTAAAAATTTACATGCGTCTGTAGAAGACAAACAAATATTAAAAGGGTTAAACCTAGAAGTAAAAGCTGGCGAAGTTCATGCGATTATGGGACCAAATGGTGCTGGTAAAAGTACATTAGGGAATGTATTAGCAGGACGTGAATCCTATGAGGTAAGTGAAGGTTCCGCACTATTGGACGGTGTGGATTTATTGGATCTTTCCCCTGAAGACCGTGCGCGTGAAGGGCTGTTTTTGGCTTTTCAATATCCTGTTGAGATTCCGGGCGTATCGAATATCAATTTCTTGAAAACGGCTGTAAATGATATTCGTGAGTACAAAGGTCTTCCGCCAATGGAAGCGAAGGAATTTTTACAAATGGTAAAAGACAAGCAAAAATTGGTTGAGTTTTCAGCTAATTTGGCTAACCGCTCTTTAAATGAAGGATTCTCCGGTGGTGAGAAAAAGCGTAACGAAATTTTTCAATTGGCGATGTTGAACCCGAAATTATCTATTTTGGATGAGACAGATTCTGGTTTGGATATCGATGCACTTCGTATCGTTGCAAATGGTGTGAATCAATTGCGCTCTAAAGACAATGCTTTTATTGTTATTACACACTACCAACGTTTGTTGGATTATATCGTTCCAGATTTTGTTCACGTATTGTATAATGGCCGTATCGTGAAATCGGGACCTAAAGAATTAGCTTTGGAGCTCGAAGAAAAAGGATACGATTGGTTAAAAGAATATGATACACAAAACGCCTAATCTTTTACCTGAGTAAATAGTATTAGAGGAGAATTTTGGCGATTTGATTAAAAAATAACATGAGTACATTAGTTTCAGAATCATTACTTCAACAAGTGTTGGGAGCTTTCAAAGAGCAAGGCGTTTCAGACGAACCTTCGTTTTTCGTGGAAGCCCGCCAACTTGCATTCGAGCGTTTCGAAGCAGCAGGCTTTCCCACCGTTAAGAATGAAGAATGGAAATATACAAACATCCACAGTATTATCAATAAGCCTTATGCGCTTGATGTCGATGTGGATATCGAAGGCTTAGACTTTAGTGCAGGTGAGATTCCGCAGTTGGATGCCTACCGCATTATTTTGGTGAATGGTCAGTATGTATTAGCAGTAAGTGAATTAGAAAATGTAAAGGGACTGTCGGTTATTCCAATGGATGAAGCCACTTCAGAGCCTGCATTTGAGTCCCATTTTGCTAAATATGCGGATAAGTCAGACAATATTATGGTCGCTTTGAATACGGCTGCTTTTACCAATGGTGTTTTTATCCATTTGAAAAAGGGAGTTGTACTTGATAAACCAATACAGATTATTCACGTCGCTACAGGGAAAGAGGATTTCTTTTCACAAACACGTAATTTGATCGTTGTCGAGCCAAATGCAGAACTTGAATTGATCGAAAGCTTTATCACTGCAGAAGGTACCGCAAATAATGTGCACAATAAGGTCTCTGAGATTATCGTCAAAGAGAATGCTAAAGTACAACATTATTATTTGCAGCTCGCGGAATCTGTAAGCCGTTACTTTAATCATACAGAGGTATATCAAGAAAAATACAGTCTTTACAATAATTACAACTGTAATTTTCCAGGCGCTTCGTTTATCCGTAACAATATCAACGTCCGTTTGGATGCCGAGCATGTGGAGAGCCATTTATATGGAATCAACTTAACGGCTGCCGATCAATTGGTCGATAATCATACCATCGTAGACCACCTGAAACCACATTGTGAGTCCTATGAATGGTATAAAAATATTACACAGGACAAGTCCGTTGCGGTTTTCAATGGAAAAATCTTTGTGCGCGAGGATGCGCAGAAAACGAATGCTTTTCAACAGAATAATAATATGTTGATGTCAGACAATTCGGCGGTTTATACCAAACCACAGTTGGAAATCTTTGCCGATGACGTAAAATGTTCACACGGGTGTACCATCGGTCAGTTTGATAATGAAGCGCTGTTTTATCTGAGAGCAAGAGGAATTGGCGAAGAGTCTGCCCGTATCCTGTTGGTGCACGCATTTGCATTTGACGTAACGACACGTTTCTCAAATGAGGTTGTTCGCAAATATGTTGAAGAGCTTGTAGAAGAAAACCTAAGAACAAATTAAATCCATTTAGGATCATATAGCTTTTAAATATGGCGTTTACTGAATAGGTAAACGCCATTTTTTTTCATAGACCAATACATCATAGCCTTCGTATCAAGCGCCAAGTTGCGTCTTGTTGCTCTTGCTTGGACGGAAGAGCGTTTAATCGTATTGGGAGAAGCGCTTAAAGTTATCATTGTTTGCTGTAGGGTAGACCCTAGTAATTTTGGATATCAACTTCGTCATTTTCACGGTATAACAACGGATCTTAATCGGAGCTACAACGCTATTTGTTCGCTCACAACCGAAGAAGCACCGAACAAGTACCGAACAAGCTCCGAAGAAGCACCGAGGAAGCTATGAATGGAACCAACGTTGAAACTAATCCGTTCTTGGTACTTGCTTTAAATTGTGCTAATAATTTTTTCGGCAATTTTAGTTAAAATCAAACAAAGATAAAGGTGATGAAGGGCTGAAATGTAGGGAATAACAGAGCACTATTAAACGAAAAAAGCTTCCAAATTTTGGAAGCTTTTTTGAGCGAAAGACGAGATTCGAACTCGCGACCCCAACCTTGGCAAGGTTGTGCTCTACCAACTGAGCTACTTTCGCGTTGATGTTACAAAAGTAAGGCATTTATTCGTATTCTGCAAGAGGAAAAGCAAAAAATATTAACTTAAATTGATCGCATCAACACAATTAATACCGTCTATAGCCGCCGAAATGATACCGCCGGCATAACCTGCCCCTTCACCACAAGGGTAAAGTCCTTTGACCTGAGGGTGTTGTAAATCTTCTTTATTTCTAGGAATCCGAATCGGTGAAGATGTACGTGACTCTACACCGACTAAAATGGCTTCATTGGTATAATACCCTTTCATCTTTTTGCCAAAGATGGGCAACGCACCGCGTAATGCTTCGTGAACAAAAACAGGTAGCACTTCGGTGAGATCTGCAGATGCTGTTCCGGGCTTGTACGAGTTTTCTGGCAGATCCATAGATACACGTCCTTCGACAAAGTCGACCATGCGTTGCGCCGGAGCAACGAGCTTACCGCCACCTACGGCAAAAGCCTTTCGTTCGATCTCTTTCTGAAAATTCAGTAATGCAAATGGATCCTTATGTGCATTGGCAACGTCCTCAAGGTTGATCTGAATAACGGTGCCTGAATTGGCGTGCGGATTATTTCGTTTGGATGGTGACCATCCGTTGACAACGATTTCATCTAAATCTGTTGCACAGGGAGCAATGACGCCGCCTGGGCACATGCAGAATGAAAATACACCACGGTCATTCACCTGTTCAACCAGGCTATAATAGGCTGGCGGCAAATGCTCGCTTCTTACCTGGCAGTGGTATTGCGCCTGATCAATGATTGCCTGCGGGTGCTCGATACGCACGCCCAAAGCAAATGCTTTGGCTTCGATCAGCCAATTGTTGCGATGAAAAAGCTCGAAAATATCCCGCGCAGAGTGCCCTGTTGCTACAATGACATGATCTGCCTTAATTTCTTCACCATTGGCTAATTTGACACCGCGTACTTGACCGAAGGATTCTAAAATGTCATCGACACGTTGGTCAAAATGAAATTCGCCCCCAAATTCAAGGACGCTCTCGCGCATGGCTTCAATAATATGCGGCAATTTATTTGTACCGATATGTGGGCGCGCATTGACCAGAATATCCGTCGTTGCCCCATGGGAAACGAAAAGTCTGAGTACTTTGTCTACGTCACCTCGCTTATTGGAACGTGTATATAATTTTCCGTCTGAGTACGTTCCAGCTCCACCTTCGCCAAAGCAGTAGTTTGACTCAGGGTTTACGATGCCTTCCCGGTTCAACTTAGCTAGATCGCGTCTACGGTCTTGGACCTTTTTACCGCGTTCGATTACAATTGGTTTGAGACCACGTTCAATACAGCGTATTGCTGCAAACAGGCCGGCAGGGCCCGCGCCAATAATAATAACGGGTTTTCCGTCTTTAACGGACTTAAAATTATTTTCGTAGATTTCTGGAACAGGAAGCTCGTCAATGTAGTAAATAACCCGAGCTCGATAAACAACCTGCTTGCTTCGGGCATCAATGGAACGTTTGCGGATTTTATAACCTTTGACTTGTTGAGGTTGGACTTTCAGGGCTTTGATCCCTTGCTGTAGAATATACTGATCGTCCTCGATTCTTTCTGGAAGTATCGCAATTTCAATTTCTTTTTGCATAGTATAAGGGCTGGGTTTTTATCCCAAAACCGGGACAAAGTTAATGAATATTGGCTATTTGGAGATTTGGAAATAAAAATATTCTTATCTTAGTAAGAGCTTGGTATATGCTTTGATAGTGTAACCGTATAATTTGAATAGTATTTAATTCTTTGAACAATGAAAATTAAAAGATTTTTGGTCGCCCTATGTGGTTTATTTGCATTAGTATCATTAAACTCCTGTGGCTACAATACGATGGTCTCACAAGATGAGAATGTTAAAGGAAAATGGGCACAAGTTGAAAATGCGTATCAACGTCGTGCGGATCTAGTTCCAAATTTGGTTAATACGGTAAAAGGAGCGGCAAAACACGAAGAAAGTACATTGACAGCTGTTGTAGAGGCACGAGCTAAAGCTACTTCGGTGACGATTAATGCCGATGACTTGTCTGAGGAGAATATTGCCAAGTTTCAAAAAGTTCAGGATGAATTCAGCGGTTCGTTGAGTCGTCTTTTGGCGTCTGTTGAAGCTTATCCTGATTTGAAAGCCAATCAGAACTTTTTGGAATTACAAGCACAGCTGGAAGGTACTGAAAATCGTATTTCAACAGAACGTAGATCTTACAATGAAGCGGTACAGCAATATAATACCACCGTACGTAGCTTCCCGAATAATTTAATGGCGGGGATGTTCGGATTTAAGGCAAAAGGTACATTTACTGCGGCCCCAGGTTCGGATAAAGCGCCAACGGTATCATTCTAACAGCAAATTGTTAGGAATGAACAGGATGATGGATGATGCGGCTTTCGTAGAAGCACATCATCCATTTTTTTATCGTGTTTTAATTAGTTTAGACCCTTTGAATCTGGAATAACCGGTATGGTAATCTAGTTTTGGAGTGCAAACGTATACAAACTATGGCATTAAATTCTGAAGAACAAGAGAAGATCGTTCACGCTATTAATGTAGCTGAAAATGAGACTTCTGGTGAGATTCGTGTAGTGGTCGAAAATCATTGCCCCGACGAGGTACATGATCGTGCAACCTATTATTTTTCCAAATTGGGCATGCATAAGACTACATTGAAAAATGGTGTTCTTATCTATATCGCGCTGGAAGACCATAAATTTTCCATTATCGGCGATAAGGGAATTCACCAACGTGTAGAAGGTGATTTTTGGAACAGTACCAAAGATCTAATGGTGGCGGAGTTTCGGGTGGATCGCATTGTTGAGGGCTTGGTCAAGGGGATCGAACATGCGGGTAAACAATTGGCAAAATTCTTCCCGCGTGAACACGATGACATCAACGAGCTTCCAAATGATATTGTTTTTGGAGACCGTTAGTTGTTAAGTGACTAGAAACAGTCCCGAAAAGCTATTTCCTGTCTCACAAATAAACTGATAAAGATCGTGATAAACCCGATTTCGGGATTCACCGAACGCCATTTGCATGAAAACTGCTCAAGGCAAATAAAAATGAATAAAAGAGAATTATAGGATGAAATTTGTATCGAGATTATTTTCTCGGGTTCGGATCCCTGCTATGGCTATGTTGCTTTGTTTGCTGTCGGTAGCCACAGTATTGGGTCAAGATTTCCCAGAAACATCAAATAGGCTTGTCAATGATTATACAAACACATTGACCGCAAGTCAGAAGCAATTATTGGAGCAGAAGCTATTGGCATTTGAGGATTCCGCATCTACGCAGATTGCAGTGGTTATGATGAATTCTACCGGTGGCTATGATATTTCTGATTATGCGGTTCGTTTAGCGAAAAAATGGGGTATTGGGAATAAAAAGTATAATAACGGTATTCTGTTGTTGGTCGCTCTGGGAGATCGGGCGGTGACTATTCAAACAGGTTATGGCATAGAGGGCGCTGTCCCGGATGCCATTGCATATCGTATTATTGAAAATGATATCAAGCCGGCTTTTCGTCAGGGCGATTACTACAAAGGAGTGGACGATGCGACCAGTTCCTTAATTTCCTACACAAAAGGTGAGTACAAAGCTGATCCAAAACAACCGAAAGGAAAGGGATCAGGTTCGGTGATGTTTGTTGTTATTATTGTGATAGTCTTGGTTGTTCTTTTCTCCAATCGCGGTGGACGAGGTGGTGGCGGTGGTGGCCGTGTGATGAATGGACGCGGCGCTTCTGATATCTTTTGGTGGACATTGCTGAATGGTCTTGGCGGCGGTGGCGGCCGAGGTGGCGGCGGTGGCTTCGGCGGAGGCTCTGGTGGCGGATTTGGCGGTTTCGGTGGCGGTGATTTTGGTGGTGGCGGTGCTTCCGGACGTTGGTAACATCTTTGCTAAATAATGTTAAATAGGACGACAGTGAAACGGAAATGTTTTACATTTATGGGAAGTATATAATTATGAAAAAGGGAATATTAATGGGTTTAAGCTTTTTACCAGCCTTGTTAATGGCACAAGAAAGCTTCACGGTTACAGGAAAAGTAAACACGACGTCAGACAAAGCGAAAGTGTTTATGCAGTATGCTGCGAATGGCACTCGTCAGACTGATTCAGCAACGGTCGTAAAAGGCGAATTTAAGTTCAACGGACAGGTAGCTACACCAACAAAAGGTATGATGATCTATTCGCCGGAGGGCTTAACTTTTGCAGAACTTAGAAATAGTCAAAAGCAACCTGAGACAGCACAGTTATATCTTTCTAAAGGCGTTATCAAAGTCGATGCTACCAAAGGGTTTAAAAATGCAACGGTCTCAGGTACGGCGCTTAATGACGATCTGACGCAGTACAAGGCTTTTGTGAAACCGCATACGGATGCGTTCGAGGCATTGAACCAACAATATTATGCGGCTTCGGAGACGCAAAAACAGGATCCTAAATTCATCGAAGGCTTACAAAAACAAGCTGGTGAGATTTCCGAAAAAATGGAAAAAGCAGATGCTGAATTTATTAACAAAAACCCAAAAAGCTGGTATACGTTGGATTTGTTGTCTGAGAATGTCAGCGGTGAAAACGTCAATGAATATGTAGCTTCTTTTGAGAAAATGTCTCCTGAACTGAAAGATTCTGAAAAAGGGAAGGAATTGGCTGAGCGTATCCAGAAATTGAAAGCAGTAGCTGTTGGTTCGGTAGCTCCTGACTTCACATTGCCAGACACAACAGGAAAGAATATTTCCTTATCTTCCTTAAGAGGAAAATATGTTTTGTTGGATTTTTGGGCAAGTTGGTGTGGTCCTTGTCGTCATGAGAACCCGAATGTCGTTGCGGCTTTCAATAAATTTAAAGATAAAGGATTTACCGTGTTTGGTGTTTCTTTAGACAATCCCGGTAAAAAAGATGCTTGGGTGAAAGCTATCCATGATGATAATTTACAACAATGGCCACACGTTTCAGATCTACAGGGCTGGAAATCAGCTCCGGTAAAATTGTACGAAGTACGTGGTATTCCGCAAAACTTCCTCATTGATCCTTCTGGTAAAATTGTCGCATCAAATTTAAGAGGTGAGGCTTTGGATGCGAAGTTAGCTGAATTGCTAAAGTAAACTGATATTTAGTTGCCATTGGGCATGAATAACCCCTAATTGTTATACTCATGTGAACTGAGTCTGCAATTAGGGGTTTCTTTTTATAGTCGTCCTCATCCAATCGCTTTTTTGGCGCCGCGACTAATTGACGACTCTAAAAGGGGAATAGCGTGACGACTGCAAAACATTGAATGAATTCGCTAACTTCGTCTGCTGCTCTAGCGAATGATTTCATGAAACCGCCATATCCTCGTAACAGCGGGATTAGGGGATGATGAATCCTAGGTATTTAAACATGGTGATCAATGGGATTTCTAGCGCTATTGGGGTTATAAAATTGTAAAGATGAAGAAAACAGTAATTTTGGGTATATTCTTGGGGACGGTGATTGCTTCCTGCGGTGGCGATCAAGATAAGGGAATTCCTGTTGTCAACCTAGAGGCGTTGCATGCCATACCTTTGGATCACCCGATTGATCAATTGGCTAAAGACACGACATTTATCGATGTTACGTTGCCGCCTAATGCCCGGATCGATCAGTTGTCACAACAGGAGCTGGGTCAACTAAAGGCTGCGGCATATCGTTTTTATCAGCATGTTACACTGGAAAATAATCAATACCGTGTTGATCTTAAAGATCCAAAGGTCCTACACCTATCGGAACAGGTTATTAAGGCATATGAACAGGCGATCAGCAATACGAATCATTTTGCGGACTCGATGGCCAAAGCTGGTCAGGCCATTCAGTTGCCGCCGGTATCTGAAGAATACCGCAATAATTTGCTTAAATAACAACTGGGATTGATATGGAGCTCATGTACGCTTATGGAATATGACCGTTCGGGTATCAGGCCTTTACAAAGAATTTGAACAAATCAAGAAACACAAGGCATAAAAAAAGAGTATACATCACGATGTATACTCTTTTTTTATTGTTAGTCAAGAATAAACTAGATCATTTACAACGAAAGGATTTCAATGATACGAAGCAGATCTTCATTCATTTTTACGTTATGCTTGATGGCGCTCTTAAAGGGTGTGAATCTTACTTCACTGCAGATCAGTCCGGCCATTTCACCTCTGCGGCCTTGTAGTAAAGCCTCTACCGCTGCAACTCCAAGCCTGCTGGCCAATACGCGGTCCATGCAAGTAGGGCTTCCGCCACGCTGAATATGTCCTAAAATAGATAATCTAACGTCGTAATGCGGGAAATTTTCCTTGATTTTTTCCGATACCACCATACCGCCTTCTTTGTCGCCTTCAGCAACAATAATAATGCGGGATGATTTATTTTTACGGCTTTTGTCAAGTCTTTTCATAATCGCATCATAGTCTACCTCGAACTCAGGAACCAGAACTGCCTCAGCACCGGTACTGATACCAGAACGGACGGCGATAAGACCAGAGTCGCGGCCCATCACTTCGATCACAAAAAGTCTATCGTGAGACTCGGCGGTGTCGCGAATTTTGTCTACGGCTTGGATAACTGTATTAATGGCTGTATCATAGCCAATAGTGAAGTCTGTGCCGGCCAAATCGTTATCGATTGTGCCCGGAAGACCGATGATAGGAAAATCGAATTCTTCGATAAATTTGGATGCGCCGGTAAATGTACCATCGCCACCGATAACAACCATGGCATCAATACCGTGGCTGCGTAAATTTTCATAAGCCTGCTTACGTCCTTCAATTGTTTTGAAAGCCTCGCTGCGGGCTGTTTTTAGGATAGTACCACCACGTTGTATGATATTGGCTACAGATTTAGCATCCATAGGGATAATCTCACCATTAACTAGACCATCATAACCTCTGCGTACCCCAAATACTTCAAGATTATTGTAGATCCCCGCTCTAACAACAGCGCGGATACCAGCATTCATTCCTGGAGCATCTCCTCCAGATGTCAAAACAGCAATTTTTTTAATGTTACTCATACGTACTCAAACTTAGCTATTTTTAAGCGTATATACAATTATATTTCCGTTATTAGAAGTCGCCAATATCGCTATTAAGAACAAGCAATCGCTTTATTAACTGCAATTCATCTAAGTGTGAGCTAAAGATAATGCAAATTTAATAATTGCTTGTTCTCTGCTGTTAATCTCGACGGATACCTTCTGCTGTATACAGGCTATTTTTTTGCCTTAAATGCATCAATTCCGCTCTGTAAAAACGCTTTATATTGTTCAATATTTCTATTTGCACCAGACTGAGGTACCAATACCTTTCCAGTGGCGTCTACAATAACATATAACGGTTGTGAATTGCTATTGAACGTCGATGCTTGGAAATCACTGTTTTTATTTCCTATCGTTTTAATCTTTTTGCCACTGTATTTTGATACGAATTGTTCGTTTGCAGGTAATTCTGTTTTATCATCGACAAACAATTCGGCCATAACAAATTCTTCCTTCAATAGTTTGGCAACCGCAGGATCAGTCCAGACATTTGCTTCCATCTCCCGACAGTTAACACAGTTCCAACCTGTAAAATCTATCAATACAGGTTTATTCAGTTCTTTTGCTGTTTCCAAGGCCTGATCATAATCATAATATGGATCAAATCCTTTTGGTGTACCGCGTTCGTGAAAAATCTCCGCGTATTTTTTGACTTTACCATCACTGTGTGCGGGAGCGGCTGCTATTCCTGCCGACAGGTCAAAGTCCTGTGTTGCCGAGGGTGGCAAGAAAGCTGAAATTGATTTTAGGGGAGCTCCCCATAGCCCCGGTACCATATAGATAACGAAGGAGAATACAATGATAGCGAGAATAGTTCTCGGTACGGAGAGGAATTTTAATTCACTGTCATGTGAAAATTTAATCTTTCCAATAAGATATAAGCCCATCATACTAAAGATGGCAATCCATAGCGATAAGAACACCTCCCGATCCAGCCAATTCCAATGGTAGGCCAAATCTACATTTGATAAGAATTTCAGTGCCAGTGCAAGCTCTAAGAAGCCGAGTACAACCTTCACCGAATTTAACCAGCCACCAGATTTTGGCAGGGATTTTAACATCGAAGGGAACATCGCAAATAAGCCAAAAGGAATTGCAAGTGCTATAGAAAAGCCAAGCATACCGATTGCGGGACCTAGGCGTTCTCCTTTTGAGGCCGCTTCGACCAATAAGGTGCCAATAATGGGGCCAGTACAGGAGAAGGAGACCAGTGAAAGGCTGAATGCCATAAAGAAAAGCCCTACGAGACCGCCTTTGTCGGATTTGGCATCCATTTTATTGACAAAAGAACTCGGTAACGTGATTTCAAAAGCACCAAAAAAGGATGCGGCGAAAACAACTAATAAGAGGAAGAATAGGAAGTTAAATACCCCATTTGTGGATAAAGCATTCAATGCATCCGAACCAAAGGAAATGGTAATAATCATTCCTAAAGCGACATAGATCACAATAATAAAGAGACCGTAGAGGAGTGCCTTGCTGATACCGCTTGCGCGGCTTCCAGCCTGTTTTGTAAAATAACTTACGGTAAGTGGGAGCATTGGAAATATACATGGCATGAGTAGCGCTGCGAAGCCGCCAACTAATCCTGCGATAAAGATACTCCAAAGTGATTTTTTACTTGATTCTTGCCCGGAGGGAGCGTTTGCCTTAACAGGAGCTATTTTGCTGCTGTCCTGACTAACCATTGTGTCAGGTGAAGCTGTAAAATTTAGATCCTCAGGTACCGCTTCAACAGCGGTAGCTGTATCCGGTGATGATTCAAATTGAAGTCCTTCTGTACTTGTTAAACTATCTTGTGCGGAGGCAAAAGTTGCTGTCGTTAAAGAAAGACTGAAAAAAGCAATTAAAAGTAGAATGAATGTGTTTTTTAACATGCGTATGAATTTCTGATGTTATGGTCAAAAATAAAAAAAGGCGATGAGAATCGCCTTATTAATTTATCCGTGTAGAATCATTTTTACTATTTGATTGTCACAGCAAAAGCATATTCGTCTGGAGGAAGACATTGTGATGCATCACATGCTTGCCATTCAACAGTGCCTTTAACGGTGGCAGTTCCTTTGTTTAAAGTTACTTTTTGTTGGAAAATTACCTCGTTTGTAAAATAACCAACATCCATCTTAAATACATCCTCGTGTTTTACTTTTGGTTTCGGCTCTGCAGTTTTACCTACCAATGTATAATCTGCCGCTTTAGCAAAGTTGAAAGAAGTTGGAATTGGGCCACCATCTTTCACATTTTGTGAATATATGTGCCATCCATTTTGGATTGTAGCTTTTACATAAACTACAGCTTCTTTGTTATTTAACTTTTTGCTCGCCACAGTCCATTTTACCGGTTTGTGAATCTGAGCGAATGCTCCCGTAACTGCAAAAATTACCACAGTCATTAACAGTATTAACTTTTTCATCAGAATTTAATTTGTTCTTTCCTTTTTCACTACAATGATTGCAGTGTGTTCTTGTTCTTTGATACTTCGGGTGAATAAAGGTTTAATCACGCTGTTGACAAATTTAGAACAAAGGTTTGACAATCCTAAAATGGGTTATCCTTTTTTTGTAAAGATTAAGTAATAAGATGTGTAATTTCTTTGATATCAAATTCGCGCAAGGTGTCTTCCAAAAGAACCAGTAGCTTCCCGTCATTAGACACCTGTTGAATAATGCCAGTTTTTTTGATGCCGTCGACTAGGAATGGTCTTTCTTCACCTCTCCAAAACAATAACGCGTTGTAGCGGTTTAACTGATATTGAGCCCCCTCCTTATACAGGTTCAGGTACTCCTGTTGGATCACTTGGAATAACTCCTGTGCCAGTTCCTTGATGTTGTAATCCTGTCGATCGGTCAGGCAGGCGAGCGAGGTTATTGTTGTTGCTGTGTCAAAATTAATTTGATTAATATTTACACCAATGCCAATAATTGCGTGGTCTATTTTACTGCCTTTTAATTTATTTTCTATTAAAATGCCTGTTATTTTCTTTGAATTGACGTAAATATCATTGGGCCATTTCACGGCTACAGGCTGCTCGGTTTTGCTTTTCAGCCAATTGACGGTTGCAATGGCGATTGTGGCGGAAAGCGCAAATTGTTCCGCTATGGGCAGGAAATGAGGCTTTAAGAGGATCGATGTTGTTAGATTTTTCCCTGGTTCACTGACCCAGGAGCTTCCACGCTGCCCCTTGCCCTGAAATTGTTCTTCTGCTAAAATGGCAGTCCCCTCAGCTAGTGGCTTGAAATTTGACAATAATTCCCTGAGATAATCGTTTGTAGAGGCGACTTTGTCAAGATATATTGTATTTTGACCGATGATAAGTCCCGAAATATTGTTATTTTGCAAACTGAAAGTATTAAATAAATATTAAGTCAAAACTATCACATTTTTTAATGAGTAAAAATAAAAGTTCAGAATTGTCCCAACGTCTATCAGAAATTATCGTTTATGGTATGCAAGAAAAGAAAGCAAACGAGATCGTTCGCTTGGATTTAAGAGATCTTCACAGTTCTGTTTCCGATTATTTTGTGATTTGTCATGCCGATTCTAACATTCAGGTGAATGCGATAGCAAAGAGTGTCGAAGAAGAAGTCTATAAGGCATTTGGTCAAGAACCCCAATATAAAGAAGGACAATCCAATGGTGAATGGTTGATTTTGGATTTTGTGGATGTGGTTGTACATATCTTTAAGACCGAAAAAAGAGCGCATTATGGTATCGAGGATTTATGGGGAGATGCAGAAGTACAGCATTTCCAAAGCGCTTAATTGTCCTCAACGAAAAAATTTATAAAGAAAATATAATTACGATATAATGAAAAAAATCCCGAGTAGTAAGGTAAGCCCGAAACCGCCAAAATTCAATTTTGTGTGGCTTATGATTGCCATGTTTTTAGGTTTTTTTGCCTTACAGTACGTTTTTGGAGAAAGCCCAGCTAAGGAAGTTAGCTATAGTGATTTTGAGACACGTATGTTGAATACAGGCGCTGTAGAGCGTCTCGTCGCCTATAAAAAGAATGATCTTGTCGAAGTGGAGGTCTATCTAAAAAAGGGCTGGAAAGATAACCCAAGTTTTAAAGACGCTACAAAAGCTGCTGATCCGCTTCCAAGTCTATCAGGACAGGAAGACAAGGGTCCACAATATATTTTTAAGGATGCCTCTCCCGATGTTTTAGAAAAGAAATTAGCTGCATCGCAAGCGGAATTAACGCCAGGTACACCAAAGGTCCAGTTGACTTATGATGATCGTTCCAACCCTTGGGCAAGCTGGTTTATCACGTTTATGTTGCCGTTGTTGGTATTGGCTGCAATCTGGATCTTCTTGATGCGTCGTATGGGCGGTGGTGCTGGCGGCGGTGGCGGTGCGATCTTTAATATAGGTAAATCCAAGGCGACGTTGTTTGATAAAGAATCGCAGATCAATATCACATTTAATGATGTTGCTGGTCTTGAAGAAGCGAAACAAGAAGTTATGGAGATTGTGGATTTCTTAAAAAATCCACGTAAGTATACCAATCTAGGGGGTAAAATTCCGAAAGGCGCTTTGCTTGTAGGGCCTCCAGGAACAGGTAAGACTTTATTGGCTAAAGCTGTAGCCGGAGAGGCTCAAGTGCCATTTTTCTCGCTATCCGGATCTGACTTTGTCGAAATGTTTGTGGGTGTAGGTGCATCGCGTGTTCGCGATTTGTTTAAGCAAGCGAAAGAGAAAGCGCCATGTATCATTTTTATCGATGAGATTGACGCTATAGGTCGTGCTCGTGGTAAAAACTCGATGATGGGCGGTAATGACGAGCGTGAAAATACATTGAACCAATTATTGGTGGAGATGGATGGTTTCGGTACGGATTCAGGCGTTATTATTTTAGCGGCTACTAACCGTATCGATGTACTGGATACAGCATTGTTGCGTCCAGGACGTTTTGACCGTCAAATTTCTATTGATAAACCGGATTTGATTGGCCGTGAGCAAATTTTCAAAGTGCATCTAAAGCCGTTGAAATTATCGGCTGAGGTCGATGCAAAAAAATTATCGGCGCAGACACCTGGTTTTGCGGGAGCTGAAATTGCCAACGTGTGTAACGAAGCAGCCCTTATTGCTGCCCGTAAAAATAAACCCGAGATTGATATGCAGGATTTTCAGGATGCCGTTGATCGTGTGATCGGTGGTCTTGAGAAGAAAAACAAAATCATCTCTCCGGAAGAGAAACGTATTGTCGCTTATCATGAGGCTGGGCACGCTATTGCGGGCTGGTTTTTAGAGCACGCCGATCCTTTGGTAAAAGTGTCTATTGTACCACGTGGTGTCGCTGCTTTGGGTTATGCACAGTATCTTCCCCGTGAGCAGTTCCTATATACGACAGAACAGCTTATAGACAGTTTATGTATGACTATGGGTGGTCGTGTCGCTGAAGATATTACTTTTGGAAGAATTTCAACAGGTGCTCAAAATGACTTAGAGCGTATCACGCAACTTTCTTATGCGATGATTGCAATCTACGGTATGAATGATAAAGTTGGAAATGTTTCCTTCCGAGATAGTTCTGAGGCATCTTTCCAAAAGCCGTATTCTGACAAAACGGCAGAGCTGATTGATGCAGAGGTACGTAACTTAATTAATGACGTCTATGCACGTACCAAACAGTTATTGCTGGATAAACGTGAGGGTTTGATTAAAATAGCAGAAAAGCTATTGGAAAAAGAGATTCTTTTTCAGTCGGACTTGGAAGAGATATTAGGTAAACGTCCATTTGAAACCAAGACTACTTACGAGGAGTTTGTGAATGGTGCTGATGGTGGTGGAGTTCCACAGACAGATTTACCGTTGGATGTTCATCCGGACGAAGCGCGATCTAACGAAGGGCAGAGTTCAGAAACACCCTCCAATAATTTGAATTAATTTGAATGCTGCAGCGCTAGAGTGATCTAGCGCTGCATTTATATATATTTGCGCCATGAACGTGAAGAACGCAACAGCGAAAGAGATAATGTTAAAACGGGTACGTCAGGCATTACTACAGAAAAACGATAATCCACATCCCAATTTCAAAGAAACGCCGCTTTATAAAGAAGAGGATGAGTTGGTGGATATTGTTTTTGTTCGCGAATTGACTGCTGCGGGAGGCAAGTTTCTGTATTGTGATGGCGAGATCGGTCTGATTGAAAATCTGATTTTATTGACCGAGGAGAATAATATCAAAAATATATACGCTTGGGAACAAGGTGTTCAAAATTTACTCAGTCCATATGGTTTCCCTTTTTTAAAAACAGCGGAAGATTTTGAATCAGCAAATGCGAGCATTACCTCATGTGAAGCATTGGTTGCACGTAATGGAAGTGTTATGGTGAGTAATGCAAATGCTTCAGGACGCAGGTTGAGTATATATCCTCCAATTCATATTGTCATTGCCAAAGCTTCGCAATTGGTTTGGGATCTCAAAGATGCTCTAGCTTACATGCAAAAGCGCTATGGTCAAGAAATCCCGACAATGATCTCTACGATTACAGGTCCGTCTCGGACAGCAGATATTGAGAAAAGGTTAGTCTTGGGTGCACATGGGCCAAAAGAATTTTACGTTTTACTTTTAGAAGATAGATTCTAGAACACTTATGTTATTATTTTATTTACAATACATGCCTGTGGCGAGTATTATTTTCGTCCTTACCCTCGCTACCAGTATCTATACGTTTTCACATGAACAACTTTACGGTAAACTGATGTTGCATCCGTATAGTATCGCACG
The DNA here is from genome assembly GCF_002339225.1 of Sphingobacterium sp. UBA2610. Taxonomy (NCBI): domain Bacteria; kingdom Pseudomonadati; phylum Bacteroidota; class Sphingobacteriia; order Sphingobacteriales; family Sphingobacteriaceae; genus Sphingobacterium; species Sphingobacterium sp. UBA2610. Next base: position 342,747 of record NZ_DDKA01000019.1, on the reverse strand, counting down.
TAATCGAAAATGGTATACCATCCTTACCAGTGGCTTTGTGCATAAAGATTGGGGGCATCTGCTGTTTAATATGCTTACCTTCTATTATTTTGCATTTGGTTTGGAGCGCATACTTGCAGAAGCAAGTCCATACGGTCATATTTTATTTGCCGTAATCTATGTCGGTAGTTTGATCTTGAGCGATATTCCAACAATCATCCAGCAAAAAAATAACCCCGGTTACTATAGTTTAGGCGCTTCAGGTGCGATTTGTGGGGTTCTGTTTAGCTACATTCTTTTCGATCCGAAAATTACCATTGGTGTGATGATGATTATACCGATGCCGGCTTATCTGTTTGCATTTTTGTTTTTAGGTTACTGTGTGTGGGCGTCAAAAAAAGCGCAAGATGGTATAAATCACGATGCTCATTTCTTTGGCGCATTGTCGGGTCTGATCTTGACGATTATCTGTTTCCCTTGGGTTATTAAGCATTGTTTGGCTCAGTTTTAAAATTTTCCACCCCAGGTTTCCCGATCTAAATTTCTATACTGGATCGCTTCGGCGAGATGATGATTTTCGATCATTTTACTTTGCTCCATATCAGCGATTGTTCGAGCAACTTTGAGTATTCTATCGTATGCTCTTGCAGATAGGCTCAGACGTTCAATAGCCGTTTTAAGTAACTTCCTTCCGGGCTCATCAATCTGACATATTTCTCGGGTCAATTGTGTACTCATCTGGGCATTACAATGGATGTCTGGGAAGGATTTAAAACGTTCTTTCTGGATTTCGCGTGTCTGAATGACCCGACGGCGTACCGTGCGGCTATCATCTATAGAACGTGTTGTATTCAATTCATCAAATAGCACGGGGGTGACTTCGATGTGGAGGTCTATACGGTCTAAAAGTGGTCCTGATATTTTGCTTAGATAACGCTGAACGGTGTTAGTGCCGCAGATGCATTCTTTCTCGGGGTGATTGAAATAACCACAGGGGCAGGGATTCATGGCAGCAATGAGCATAAAACTTGCGGGGTACTCGACGGTAAGTTTAGCTCTTGATATCGTAATTTGACGCGATTCAAGTGGCTGACGCATGACTTCGAGGACGCTCCGTTTGAATTCTGGCAATTCGTCAAGGAATAATACGCCATGGTGGGATAAAGAAATTTCACCCGGCAATGGATTTGAGCCGCCCCCTACCATGGCCACATCGGATATTGTATGATGTGGAGAACGAAAGGGCCGTGCAGTGACGAGGGAGTCTTTCGCCTTTAGATTTCCAGACACAGAGTGTATTTTGGTCGTTTCCAGCGATTCGGTCATATTGAGTGGGGGAAGGATCGTTGGTAGTCTTTTTGCCAACATGGTTTTTCCTGCTCCTGGTGGACCTATTAAAATAAGGTTATGTCCACCAGATGCTGCGATTTCCAGCGCTCGTTTGATATTCTCCTGTCCTTGTACATCAGAGAAATCGACGTCATAAATGGCCGTATCATCCTGAAAAAATGTTTGTATGTTAACTTTTGTAGGCTCGATTGTTACAGTATGATTGAGAAATTCCACTACTTGGGTCAGATTTTCTACACCAATAACATCGATTTCAGTGACGATAGCTGCCTCTTTTGCATTTGCTTTAGGTAATATTATTCCTTTAAACCCTTCTTTGCGCGCCTGTAATGCAATTGGTAGAACACCACGTATGGGCTTAATACTTCCGTCTAATGATAGCTCGCCTAAAATAAGATAGTCTTCCAGACGGATATTTGTGATTTGGCCGGAAGATGCTAATATGCCTATTGCAATTGATAGGTCGTAACTTGAACCTTCTTTACGAATATCTGCGGGTGCCAAGTTGACAACGATCTTTTGGCGTGGCATGTGAAGTTGACAGGAATTAATGGCACTTTCGATACGTCTTAAGCTTTCTTTAACGGCATTGTCAGGCAGGCCAACGATATAATAATGGAGGCCAGTAGATACGATTACCTCGACGGTAATAGTGCAGGCATTTATCCCATAGACGGCGCTGCAATAGGTTTTATTTAGCATAATTTTCATAATCGACTGATTTAAAGATACTAAAAAATTGAGTAAGTTAATAATTGTCGGGTGAAATATTGATGGAGGATCCAAGATTACCGAAAAAAATGATTATATTGTTAATATAGTTCCTTATTAATAACGGATAAAAAGCATTGTTTGGCAAACGATTTGCTTTGTTAATTGTATTATTAACGAGGACTAGATTCTTCGTAATAGATTTAGAACTTTAAAAGAAAAAGAAATGAATGACACAAGTAAAGTAGCTTTGGCGTTATTAGCCGGTCTTGCCGCGGGTGCAGCTTTGGGAGTTTTATTTGCTCCAGACAAAGGGTCGGATACAAGAGATAAAATAAATGATTCATTAAGCGATTTGAGTGATGCTATTCGGGAAAGAGCAGAGGAGCAATTTGATCAGTTGAATGATTTCAAAGAGAAGATTGTTTCTACGTTAAAAGGGAAGTTAAATCAGGCAGAAGAAGTGCTGGATGATGATATCATCGAACATGCATAGTTCGCAGATTATTCAAAAGAATAATTGGTGTAGAGTACATATTATCAGGCTATTTCGCGAGATAGCTGTTTTTACGATAGCTGCGCGCTCTTCATGGGTATAGAGTAGTGCTGTGTTGCGGTTATAAGATACAGCGTTTTCGTTTTTTTAGTTATGGGCTGAAATAGCCTGAATAAATTTTAGATGCATGGAAGAAGAAAAATTTTCACTAAGTGGTACGTTTCAAAAGACCAAGGAGTATATTGACTCCCAATTTAAACTTGTTAAATTAAAAACAATTGAACGATCATCTCGTTTAATTGCAAGCTTAGTGGTAGATGCAACTAAGCTTATTTTTACTTTATTTGTTCTGTTTTTCTTATGCTTAGCACTAGGTTTTTGGCTGGGAGAGTTATTGGGTAGTTATTCATTAGGTTTTTTGGCAACAGCAGGTATCTTCTTAGTGATCATTATCCTAATCCGCGTTTTTGAGCCTATGCTGGAATCAAAATTTATGGATCTCTCCATTCGACGTTTTTTGGCTAAATGGAACGATGAAATTGAGGAAGAAGAGGAAGAACTGCATAAAGAAAAACTTGATAGAGAAAGGGCTACAAATGAACAATAAACAGACCAAAATACGTAATTTACAGGAACTTAAAGCTGAAATATTGCGCTTAAAGACATTAAAGAATGAGCAGGAGCTATATCTAAAGGCTCAATTTACATTGCTTAACAATAAAATAGAGGCCCCCATCCGTTTTTTTAATTCCTTAAAAAATAATATCCCGGGTGCGAATATTATACAGCAGATGTTTGCCAAAAGTAATAATCCAGATTCTGATTGGTTAACGAAGATCTTACGTATTGGGGTTCCCTTTGTTATGAATAGGTTGTTCCTAAAAAATACGGGCGTTTTAAAGAAAGCGCTGATGTTGCTGTTATCAGAGCGTGCTGTCGGCCAGATCAATCAAGATAAAATCACCGGCCTCATCGGTAAATTAACGAGCTTTATTCGTCCCAAGAAAAAGAAGAAAAATAAAGCTGCGGAAGCTGAAAATGCAGTGATCAAGGATGAGGTTAACGAGTACGGAATTCCTTCCTATAGCGAGACCTACTAATGCGATCGCGTTGGATTTATTCAAAAGCATTTGCTTCTTTCTTCAAAAAATCCGCATAAGCTAGTTGAATGCCTTCCCGAAGGTTAACTCGATGTTTCCAGCCCAGCGCATGTAGTTTTGAGACATCCATGAGTTTTCGCGGTGTTCCGTCAGGTTTGGAACTGTCGAAGGAAATAGTTCCCTGGTAACCAATGACGTCTTTAATCAATTCGGCAAGTTCCTTAATGCTTAAATCTTCGCCAATGCCAATGTTGACAAATTGTTTCTCGTCGTAATTATTCATTAAGAAAACGCAGGCATCTGCCAGGTCATCGGAAAAAAGAAATTCCCGTAAGGGGGTCCCTGTTCCCCAGATCATAACTTCAGGGAGCTGATTGATTTTAGCTTCATGAAATCTTCTGATCAAGGCCGGTAAGACATGTGAATTTTGCGGATGGTAATTGTCGTTAATTCCGTAAAGATTTGTTGGCATAACGGAGATATAATTGCATCCATACTGATCCCTGAAAGCTTCCGCCATTTTTATTCCCGCGATTTTAGCAATTGCGTAAGGCTCATTTGTAGGCTCCAGAGTACCCGTGAGTAGCATGTCTTCATTCAAAGGCTGCGGAGCCATTTTTGGATAGATACAGCTTGAGCCTAAGAACATTAATTTTTTAACCTTATTATCGTAGGAAGATTTGATGACGTTATTCTGTATAGCCATATTCTCGTAGATAAAATCAGCGCGATAGGTGTTGTTCGCCATGATCCCGCCAACTTTGGCTGCGGCTAAGAAAACATAGTCCGGTTTTTCCTGATCGAAAAAATCAGCCACTGCTTGCTGATTGCGCAGATCTAATTCGGAAGATGTGCGTGTGACAATGTTGTTGTACCCAAGCTCCGATAGTTTGCGATGAATTGCCGATCCGACCATTCCACGATGGCCTGCTATATAAATTTTAGCGTCTTTCTCCACGATAAGTTATTGATTCCTGCAAACTTAGATAAATTGCTTTTTATATGCAATATAATTCGCCCGTGTGGATGCAATTTATGCATTCCTGTGTCTGCTACAGGACTTCAGATTGTTCTGTAATTACCGGTATTCGTGCTGTCTCTCAGATTTATTTTTTTTAGCGGGAATATAAGGTTATTTTTGCGGGATATTTATTAAAAAATGGGAAAGGACAAACTACGTAAATTTGCTGAAGTTGCTACTTTTGAAAATGTAATCCAACTCGACGCAGGCAAAGAATATAAAGGAAAATGGGCTGAGAAGCAATTTGGTAACAATAATCCAGTTGTTTTGGAGCTTGCTTGTGGTAAAGGTGAGTATACTGTTAATCTAGCGAGATTGTTTCCGGAGAAAAATTTCATCGGTATCGATTTTAAAGGTAATCGTATTTGGCGAGGAGCCAAAACAGCTTTGGAGGATGGAATTCGGAATGTTGCTTTTCTTCGGATACAAATTGAGACTATCCTTGAACATTTTGCTGAAAATGAAATTGATGAGATCTGGATTACCTTTCCGGATCCGCAACCGCAAGATAGCCGAGAAAAGAAACGATTGACCGGGCCAAAGTTTTTGGAACGTTATAAAATCATTATGAAGCCTGAAGGAATGATGAATCTGAAAACAGACAATGACGGTTTTTATGCTTACACACTAGAGCAGATCGATTTACAGGGTTTGAAAAAATATAAGGAAACGACAGATCTTTACCATTCAGACTTGGTTGATAACGTTTTATCCATTAAAACATTATACGAACGGAAGTATTTGGCGCATGACAAGAACATTAACTATGTGAAGTGGAGTTTCGAGAAGGCTTAAGCCTTAACGCTTCTATTGTAATAAAGAGCCCAACGAAAGTTTGGGCTCTTTTTGTTTTCTTCAGTATTGCGGATACTGAAGCTTTGATCACCCACTTTTTACCCCAGTTGGCAGCTGTGTCTACGGTTATTTACTCTTGTCGTAGTTTTACATGAAAGTTACCGTATACTTCCAGTATAGTTACGGTATTGTTTTAGCATGGATATAGTAGTTATGTAAAATACTAAATAGCTACTTAAAGGGGGGAGTAAATTTACTTAAAACATCCTAGAATCCTCCTTTCGGGCCCTTTCCGACGGTCTTATAATTCCTAAAAGACTAAGTAATTCTTGTTTTTTTTATTTTAATATGGGCTTTTAAATAATTTCGATTTATTTCGTTTTTTAAATATTATTAATTATTTTCGATTTGTAAATATAAAATAACCAAAGAAAGATCGCTTAAAAGCGTGCCTAATGCATGATAATCCCTTCAGGGTGAACTTCAAAGCATTTTATTAAAACGGTAATAGTATGATAAAAGGAAATGCTATTCGAAACAATTGTTAACAAAAAGAAAACATTAAGTTAAAACAAACTTTTTGTTAAGAATATATTTTTGTGCCAAATTGAAAATTAACAATTTACACCAATAACTATGTTTAGTATTAACCCTATCCAAATTAATCTAAGGCACTCCTCCTCGAAAGTGCTATTTGTGGCATTAGCAATTGCCTGTAATATGGATTTTACAGCAATGGCGGCTCCACTAGGATCTGATCAAGCTGTGCATGCAGTTAAGCAGACCAAGATTAGAGTAAAAGGGCAAGTTGTCGATAATCAGACGAAAGAACCTTTGGCATCCGTATCAATCCTTGCAGCGGGTGTAGTTAAAGGAGCGACGGACAGAAATGGTAATTTCGATATTGAAGTAGAATCAGGGACAGCAATCCGTTTTCAGCTAATCGGTTACGAAGCGGAAACGCAAACTTTTTCGTCAGCCCAATTGAATGCTAAAATTTTTTTAAGTTCGAGATCGGAGGCGCTCAATGAAGTCGTTGTGACAGCACTAGGCATACAGCGAGAAGAGAAGGCATTAGGCTATTCCATAAGCACGGTCAAAGGCGAGGAATTGACGAATGCAATTTCAAACAATTGGACGGATGCTCTAACAGGAAAAGTCGCTGGTTTGAATTTGGTAAAGTCGGGTGCGGGGCCATTGGGATCCAATCAGATTATTTTAAGAGGGGAAACATCTTTTACGGGCGATAATTCCGCATTGATTGTTGTGGATGGTGTTGTCATGGGAGGAGGGACGCGGATGACCGGTAATGGTAGTTCCAATTATTTGGATAGTGATTCTCCTGTAGATTTTGGAACATCATTGGCGGATATTAATCCGGATGATATCGAGTCCGTTTCAGTATTGAAAGGACCAGGCGCTTCAGCGCTCTATGGTTCCCGTGGCGCACATGGCGCGGTGATTATTACCACAAAAAAGGGAAAAGGGGCTAAAAATAAAATTGGTGTATCCGTTAATTCGAATACGGCAATTGGGACAATTAACAGATGGCCCGATTATCAATACGAATATGGTCAAGGTGCGATTGATCAGGATCTTTATTATTCCTACGGACAGTCAGAGGATGGTGCAAGTACTTTAAGTACGTCTTCTTCTTGGGGACCCAAATTTGATGGACAGTATTATTACCAGTACGATCCTAATTTCTATCGTTTGACACCTCCAGAGCGGACTTTATGGAGACCCTATGAAAACAACCGAAAGGATCTTTTCCAAACGGAGCTCACGTCTACCAATTCGATCAGTATTTCTGGTGCCACAGAAAAGACCAGCTCAAGGTTTTCTTATACGAATGTGACGAATAAATGGATTATTCCCAACATGGGCTATAATCGGAATACCATCGCGATGCAGTTCAATAATAAGATTACGGATAAGTTGAGTCTTTCAACAAAAATTAATTTTAATAATAGAGGATCAGACAATTTACCAAATAGCGGTTATAACAATCAAAGTTACATGTACTTTGTACGGGGCATTGTGCCGAATGTGAATGCAGCTTGGCTAGAGCAGAATTGGATTCTAGGAAAGGAAGGAATTGAACAGATGACTCCGTTTTCAAACCTGTTGGATAATCCAAGAACCATATCTTATGATATGATCAATGCGCAGGATAAAAACAATATTATTGGAAATTTACAGGCCGATTATAAATTCAATAAGGAGTTGAATTTGATGGTGCGGACAGGAATCGATTGGAGCTATGATAAACGCAAACAATCGAGACCATTTGATACCTATAAGTACGCTTATGGCTATTACCGGGAGCAGTCCATCAATAACCAGGAAATTACTTCCGACTTTTTATTGCAATATAACAATCAACGGAACAATCTTCACAAATTTGGCGCATCGGTTGGAGGTTCATTGATGCACAATAAGTATATTAAAGATGATGCTTACGCTAATAGTCTTATTTATCCAAACCAATATAATTTTGCCAATGCGAGGGAAAAAATCGTTTATTTACCTTACCGCGAGGAATATGCAGCCAATAGCTTATATGCCTTACTAAATTATAGTTATAAGGATATGATTTTTGTCGATGCAACGAATCGTATCGACTGGGCGAGTACATTAGCATCTCCGAAACGGAATGAAGTTAAACCATTTATATACCCTTCGCTTAATACAAGTTTTGTTATTTCCCAATTGCTAAACCTGCCAAAAGCGATAAATTTTTGGAAAGTCAGAGCATCGATTGCTCAAGTCGGAGGTGGAGGAAAACGGGCTTATCTAAACTCTTATGGTTACCGTAGTGTTGAGGGGACCACTGGAGGGCTTACAAATCCAACCACCGTTCCAGATGAAAATCTGACGTTCGAAAGTACGCGTTCTTATGAAGTAGGAACAGATTTTAGAATGTTCAGAGATCGACTTAGATTAGATCTTACTCTGTATTCAAACTCGACATTTGATCAGATTATAGAGTCTCCGCTGGATCCTTCAAGCGGTTTCAGAAATCAGATTACGAATGCTGGAGAGGTACGGAATAGGGGGATAGAGATTGCGCTTTCTGGCGATATTATCAAGAAGAAAGATGGCTTAAATTGGAATATGTATGGAAATTTTACGAGCTATGATTCGAAAGTTATTTCCATACCTGCAGATCTGCAAGGAGAATTAGTGCTATCCACGTTGTTTGGAAGTAGAGGAACAATTGTGGCCATACCTGGTAAACGATTTGGTGATATCTATGGACTCGGATATGAGCGAAATCAGGATGGTCAAATTATTTATGAAAATGGACTTCCTGTATTGTCCCAACAGAACATGTATATCGGTAATCCAAATGCAACGACCAAATTTGGTTGGGGGAATGAATTTAAATACAAAGGATTTAGATTTAATTTCTTATTTGATGGTCAATTCGGCGGAGTGGGATATTCGTTGACGCATGCCGTATTGATGGAAGAGGGAAAATTAAAAAAGACAATTCCGGGACGATATAATGGTATTATCGGCGATGGTGTTGTGAAGAATAGTGATGGAAGCTACAGCAAGAATACAGTTGTTGCGTCTGCTGGAGATTATTATGCTAAACATTTTAACCGGGATAATATAGAATCAAATACGTTTTCCACGGACTTTATAAAGCTTCGTGAGGTCAGATTTGACTATACATTACCTAAGTCTTTTGTTGAACGCTTGAAAATTGAGCGCGCATCAATTGGCGTGTACGGAAGAGATCTGTTTGTCATGACCAAATGGCCTTCATTTGACCCAGAGTTTGGATCGCTAAATTCAAGCGGTATTGAGAAGGGCGCAGAGATTGCCCAGTTCCCTTCAACCCGCACAATGGGTGTCAATTTATCATTCTCATTTTAAATCCAGCGTATTATGAAAAAGAATATAAGAAAAGCTTTTATTTTGTTGGCAGCCTGTGGGATACTACAGAGCTGTACAAAAGATTTTGTCGCAATAAATACAAATCCAAATGCAATTTCTGCGGCAGCGCCACAAAGTCTCATCGCGCCAGCTTTACTCAATGTGTTAAACACAAATTTATCACGGAATATGCGCATCAACAACGAGCTTATGCAAGTGACTGTAACGGTGAATGATGCATTGGAGATTCAACGGTATGAAATCAGACCGTCAGAAGCGGAATCTACCTGGTCCGGATGGTACGTACAGTTGACGAATATACGCGACATTTATCAGAAGGCAGGGGAAGGGCAGCAGAAGGGTTACCAGACATACCAGGGTATTTCGCTTATATTGGATGCTTGGGTGAGTTCGTTAATAACTGATATGTATGGTGATGTACCTTATACAGACAGCAATAAAGGGTATAGTGATAGTAATTTAACTCCTGTATTTGATAAACAGTCCGATATTTATGCGGATATCTTTAGAAAATTAGAAGAGGCCAATACGCTTTTGAAAGGTAAGGTTGCTGTCGAATCGACCAATTTAGCGATGGATCCTATATTTAATTCAGATCCTGGAAAATGGCAGAAATTTGGTAATTCTTTATATCTCCGATTATTGCTACGTATAGCACATAAGTCAGAAACCAATGCCGTTGCAAAGATCAAAGAAATATTAGAAACGAATGCCGCTGAATATCCGGTGATGCAAAGCAATGCAGAAACGGCTGCTTTATACTACACCAATGTACAGCCTTATATGAATCCTTATTTTAATAGCCGTGACATAGATTTTAATGGAAACAAAGGCTATTCAGAGTTTTTTATCAATAATCTGCTGGACCTTTCAGACCCACGATTAAAAATTTGGGCCACTGAAGCCACATTAGGAGTATATGGCGGTATGCAGTCCGGATACCAGAGAGGAAATGTCCCCGAGCAACAATCAACGCTTTTAACAAGTCTAAAAGCCGACTCGCATATGGGGAATATCATGAATTACGCCGAGTTGCAATTTATTATTGCTGAATGTGGTATGAGAGGGTATGCTCAGGTTGATGCGCCTGGAGCCTATTTAAAGGGGGTGAACGCGGCTATGGAATACTGGGGGCTAACAGCGCCAGCATCTTACCTAAGCAGTGCAAAGGTTCAGTTGCTGCCCACAGATAGTGATCATGCGAAATTGAAAAAGGTGCATTTGCAAAAATACTATGCGATGCTATTTACGGATTTCCAACAGTGGTACGAATATCGTAGAACCCAATTATTGGATTTATACAAAGGTCCGGGCTTGTTGAATCAAGGGAAAATGCCAGTACGTTTAAATTATCCAACAATTGTACAATCTTTAAACAAAGTAAATTATCAGGATGCTGTGAGTCGTATGGGGGGAGACGGGATAAATGAAAAAATGTGGTGGCAACCTTCAATCAACTAATCAATGAAAAAGTTAAAATCAATACTATGCAGTATGTTGGCGATGTCAGCATTGCTGTCCGGCTGTATCAAAGACAACGTCAATGAATCGATAGGGACGCTAAATCCTGAAATATCGTTGTATGCGCTACGCAGTCTATATAAAAATGCCGATTTACAGCTTAATGCGTCTTCGCTACAAGGGGCAGAACATATCAAAGTAGTGGTCGTTTCGCATGCGGAAAATAAGAATTTACCAGAAAATACACTTGCTGTACAGAATATTTGGCGAAATCAACGCCGTGGAATATTAGTTCAGGTACCCAATGCGTCTGAATTTAAATTTGGAGATTCGGTTCAGATCAATATTAGCGGTTCAAAACTGATTAAAAAAGATGGCTTATTAGTTCTTTCAGTCGATAATAATCAACAGCTTAAAGTCTACTCATCTGGTAATACTATTGCCCCATTACCTGTTGCTGTTTCCAGTCTAAAGTCGAAGTTTGATGAGTTTGAATCAACCTATATCGATATTACAGCCGATGTTGAACCTGAACCCGCAGCTGGGACAGCGTTGAAAGGAGATAAAATCTTAATGGATGGTGATAAAAATGAGATTATATTGCATACACAAGATAATGCGACATTTGCTGGGGAGTCCATCGCTCCAAGTGCATCATTCAGAGGAATTGCATTCAAGGAGGGCGAAAAGCTACAAGTTAGGATGCAGAGTTATGCTGATATGGCTTATGCCAGCGGTAAGTTATATGCAGGTTGGCCTGAAACTTTTGATGCTGTAGATGCGAGTGTGAAAGGTAGCTATGATATGAAGGATAAAAACGCGGTCTCCTTTCCAACGGGGCAATGGAACCTGTATCAGGCTATTCTAGGAACAACTGCTGGTCGTGATCGTATCGTTTCTGGAAAAAATGCCATCCGTATGCAGCAGAACTTAAGTGTTGATGGTTATGTGCAAATGAATTTTGATGTGCCGAATGGGGCCTCAAAAGTAACGCTTTGGTATGGTTCGTATTACACCGATCGTTCGTGTACGTTCAAGTTGGAATACTCGACCGACGGAGGAACGACATGGAAGCAAACAGGCGAGCCTATTTCGGACGCGCATACAACGACAGAGAGCATGAATTCAAAACAGGCTGTATTCTTAATGAATATTCAGGGGCCGGTTCGTTTTAGAGTTACCAAACTTGGATTAGGGACAAGTAACAATGTGATTAATAACGGAAGGTTGGGATTGGACGATATTGCTATTTATAAAAGTTATTAATTTGAAAAATTGATTTTCAAATGGCCCCATTGGATTGTGTAATCCAATGGGGCTTTTTTATCATCAGCTATTATCTCAACTCATCAAAAAAAATCGTTATCTTCATTATATAACTATAAACGAAGACTTATGAACTTAACAGATTTAGTTACAGGTGGAGTAGGCTCTAAAGCGATAGAGACTATTTCAAAAATTACTGGTATCAGCGAATCCAAGGCAAAATGGATTGTAGCAGCGGCAGTTCCTTTGATGATTGCAGCATTGAATTACAATGCCAAAAACAAGGGGCAGGCGGAAAATATTGATAAGGCTATTGACCAGCATAGCAATAGCGGGATACTCGATAAAATTGGAGATTTCTTTGGACAGGGTGGAGCAGAACAGGGCGGTGAGCAAAATGTTTCTGAAGACGGCAATAAAATTGTCAACCATATGTTCGGCCAAAATACCGAAGTCGTGACACAGCATATAGCAGATAAAGCAGGCTTGAGTTCTTCTCAGGTCACCGGAGTATTGGCTACACTTGCTCCGATAGTAATGGGGTATCTAGGACAACAAAAGCAGGCTTCAAGCGGCGGTGGGATTGGTGATCTGATCGGCTCTGTGCTTGGTGGTGGAACACAACAAAATGCAGGTGGCGGTATGTTGGGTGGTATATTAGGCTCTTTCTTAGGCGGTAGCCAAGAAGAACAAGCGCAAGCAACTGAGCAGCCGGCATCGGGAGGTAGTGTTACCGACATGTTGGGTGGATTGGCAGGCAGTTTTTTTGATAAAAATAACGATGGGCAGGCAAAGGGCAATATTCTTGATTCAATCGCCGGTATGTTTGGCAAGTAAGCTGTGTTCGGTTATTATTTTTCTTGATAAAAAGCTAGTATGGGATGAAGCTAAGATGGTGCAGATCCTAAACAGGAAGCGGTCGGAAGTTCTACACTTCCGACCGCTTTCTGTTTGTTCAATTTGTATTAATCTTCGGCCGATACTTTCGGTGGAAAATTTTTATGTTTTCTTTTGCTGATTTTGTCAATATTGACGGGTTGAGGTACCTTGACATAATATCCTGTTCCGTCATATTCACGTTTATTGGGATTTTCCTTACATGCTGGCGAACAGCATCCATCCATCTCCCAGCCGCACTCATCACATTGTGTGAAATGTTCATTACAAGTTGGGTTGGCGCAGTTGATCATTTTAGTGGTTTGCTTGCCACAGTTAAAACAAGTTGATACCACGGATGGGTTGACAGAATTTACATCGACAGTAACACGATTGTCAAAGACGTAGCATTGACCTTCAAAATCTTCACCACCTGCTTCCTTTCCGTATTTGATAATGCCGCCATGTAATTGATAAACATCCTCGAAGCCTTCTTTTAACAAGAGAGCAGATGCCTTCTCACATTTGATACCGCCTGTGCAGTACGTTAATATTTTTTTTCCTTTATATTGTTCGAGCTCTTTGATTTTCTCCGGAAACTCGCGGAAATTGTCAATATCTAGGGTAACAGCATTTTTAAAATGACCAACATTGTGCTCGTAATTTGAGCGTACATCCAATACAACCACATCCTCTTGGTCTTTCATGGCTAAGAAATCCTTCGGTTCAAGGTGCACACCGGTTTGACGGTTGGGGTCAATTTCTTTTGGATCTCTCAAACCAGAGTGAACAATTTCGGCTTTGTAGCGGCAATGCATTTTAATGAATGATGGTTCATCTACATCGTCAATTTTGAACTCTGTTTTATTGAAACGACCATCGGCATAAATGGCATCCATATAGCTTTTACAGGATTCTACAGTACCCGAAACAGTTCCATTAAGACCTTCATCAGCTACAATGATACGGCCGACTAAGTTCAGTGATTTACAAAATTCTAAATGATCTGATGCGAATTTTTCGGCATCCTCGATAGGGCTGTAACAATAGTACAGCAAAGTTTGATATTGTGTCATGATATTCATTGATACCGCTGCAAACGGCGTTTAATGCTAAAAATAAATTTAGTGCAAAGCTACGAAAAATAATAAGTGGAATAAAATGACCCTCGTCACCTTTTCTTCAAAGGTTCGAGGAGGTATTCCAAGCCATTCAGCTTTATTTCATAGAGTGTTGCTAACTGCTGGCCTAGTTTTCCCTTTGGAAAGCCTTTTTGGTTATACCACACGAGATAGGGCTCAGGAAGATTACATAAGGTGTATCCCTGGTATTTGCCAAATGGCATCTTGACTGTAACAAGTTCGGTTAAAATTTCAGGATTCAACATTAGTCTTGAGGTTTTCCATAATTGAGACGGTACCAAACTGCTTTTAGCGCAATGATGCCATGATTGAATAAATTGGGAATGGCTCCATAGTAGCGTTTGAATATCGCAAAACGCTCTTTCAAGGATTCCTGATGTCTTTGTTTTGACATCCCGCCAACAAGATACCGGGCAACATATTGCTGTGCATTGACCGTTTTTTTTGCCTTTTTGGCACAACGGATAACCCAGTCAATATCAGCGCATAATTTATAATTGAGATCGTATGGCTCGGCGATTTCCCGCTTGATGTAGATCGCCTGATGACAGATATTCATACCGTAGCGAAAGCTTTTCCAGTCGAAATGAGCCGGAACCTTGTGCCGCCGTTCACCAATAATATTCCTGTTGTCGTCCACGAGGATTGTTTCGCCGTAAAGAATATCTGCGTTATCGCTCAGTTTGGCGAGGTTCTCAATGCTATTCAGATCATAGATCTCGTCTCCAGAATTTAAAAAAAGAACATAATCGCCTGTTGCTAAGGCTAAACCCTTATTCATGGCATCATAGATACCCTTATCCTTTTCGGAGAGGATGACGGCGATTTTATCCTTGTATTTTTGGATGATCTCTAACGTTCCGTCGGTTGATTGTCCATCAATGACAATATACTCTATATGACCATAGCTCTGATTGACAACAGATTTCAGGGTGTGTTCTATGTCACGCACATTGTTGTAAACGACAGTTATAATCGAAAATTTAGGATGAGCAGACATGTTTTTTATGTATTGAATTTATTTATTTTCTTCTTCAGGAATCGGATGCCACGGTTGAATAAAGATCCTTTCCGATGGGCGTAGAAATACTTGATGGCTTCATAAGCTTGCTTGTTTTCTGAAATTTCCGTCGGAAAATACCGTATAGGACTTTCCGCTAGTGTAACCTGATACGTAGCTTCTGCAGCTGTATGTGTACCCGATCCATCGTTACCAATATTTTGTATCATTGAATTCCTTGGATACAAAACTAATCCATTTTTTTTGAATACAGAAGCGTACCAGCGTATGGCCCAAGAGTTGATCTTTCCGGTTTTAAATTCTTGCACTTGCTTCCAGAAGTTTTCTTTTCCCTCGATACTGAATTGGTGTATTTGGTCGGCGGTAAAATCCGATACAAGTTCATCAATATTGGGATTGAAATGTTGCCAGGCGCGGTCCCAGGTTGCCCAGCCCCAACTATTGGCGACCCGAAAAAAGAAAGTCTCCGGCAATTTATCTAAATCTTTTAACGGATAACCATAACCGCTGATCTCCATGACCCGATCTTGATCTTTATAGCGCTCCAGTGCCTGATTGAAATAGTCTAGTGCAAACACCGCAGTTTCCAGATCGTCTTCCAAAACAATAATCTTTCCATGGGCATTGACCACTTTTGTAACACCATCGATCACATTGGCTGCCAAACCCCAATTTTCTGTCCTTTCTACAACAATAACCTCTTTAAAGTTCCATTGCTTATTGATAATCTTTCGTACTTCAGTAACTGCCTGAACAGATTTTTCGTTTTTTGCAGCATCCGAATAGATATATAGCGTGGTCTGGTCTGCTAATATATTATTTTCTAAAGCTGAGAGTGTTCTTATTGTATGATCAGGACGATTGTACACAAAAAGTATGACTGGAGCAGTATTGTTCATTTATCAATAGATTTTGTTGAAGGCTTTTTTGTTGGTCACACGGGTACGGTAAACTGCTCCTGTTTTGCCCAGCAATCTAAAAGCAATGTTTAAGTAGCTTTTTGCTTCAAAAGCATGACCTTTAAAAAATGAAGACGCCATTTTCTTTAGACTTGCCAATATTGCCATGGAAAAAGCTTTTACAAAAGTATAATTGATATTGCAATATTCTGTCAAATGATAGACAAATTCGCTTTTCAGAAAGGCCTTGCGGTCTGTTTTACGTTGTTGCCTATCGTGGTAGGCTTTGGCTCCTTCAGCGAGAATAATGCTTAATCCGTAGTACTTGATGCGGTTGGCATAATCTTTATCTTCTCCATAATGGAAAAAGATCGGTGCGAAACCACCGACTTTTCGGATCACCAGATTGGGGATAAACCAAAATGCAGCATTGACGAACGTGCAAATTCGATTAGAATTTTCGATGATGGCGTTTTTTGTATAGACAGCAAAACCATAGTCCAGTGTTGTTTCGGTTCCATCGTAGTGAATAGGTGAGATAATTCCGATATTGTCTGCGTTGACTTTCACTAAGTTGGCAATACAGTCCCGATCCAGCCAGGCGTCCTGATTGACCAAAAATGCATAATCATACTTTTCTTTCAAAACGATGTCAAGTCCAATGTTGTTGGCCTTTCCAAAACCCAAATTTTCGGAACTTTCTATGAGTCTTACTGATGGATACTTTTCTTTTATGATCTGTGTTGTATTGTCCCCCGAGTTGTTGTCGACAACTAAAATATCTGTTGGGTAACTCGAATCCAATAGGCTGGGTAAGCACTTGTGAATCCAAGGCTCAAAATTATAAGAGACGATTATGGTGAGAATCCTGGCCATCTATTTTTTTCGGATAACTGTTAGGAAATAGTGGTATAATTCCAACAAAATACTGGGTTTAAAGATTCTATTTACGATGATATAACTGCATACTGCAATTCCAATTGTACTTGCAAACCGAAGATAGAGGTTGGCGATGGCTGCGGTGGCATAATGTGCTGCTAAGCAGCTTATCGCTGCCAATAGTGCATAAGCAAAAATATCTGTTAGCAGATAACGAAATGAATAGTTCATATAAGGTTTGGCTGATATGTACCAAACGAATATCCAGAGGGCATTTAATGCCGAGGTCAATCCAATGAGCAGTTCTAGGCCTAATGATTTGCCGAAAAATAGGATGGCAATTTGGAGTAGGCCAAAAACAATGATATTCCGCATATAAACTTCAGGTTTCCCCTTGCTAATGATTAAGTTAGAGAAAACATTGCTTACAGAATCAAATGCGGCACCAATACAAAATATTTGAAGAAATATGGCGCTTTGCGCCCATTTGTCGGTGATCGCAATAGTAATAAAATCTTGTGCTACCGTGGTTAAACCCAATAACATTGGAAAGGCTAAAAAGGCTGTAAAGGAAATCAGTTTGCGAAAAACCCGAACTTGTCTATCCTTATCATCTTCTATTTCTTTTAAAATAGGCTGTGTCACATTATTGACCATATTAGTCAATATATTCTGGGCCATGATGCTCCAACGATTTGGATTCACGGTATACCCCAGTTCTTCAGCGGTATAATGCCGGCCTAAGATCGCTGCATATATATTTTTGTTGATATTGATAAAAATGTTGGTGACCAATATTTTGCTGCTAAATCCTAAAATGTCACGAATAGGTTTAAGATCGAACTGGAAAGTAGGTCTGAATTTGGAAAAATACCAGAATCCGAGCATATTGAAACCACTATAGGAAACAATTTGGATCGCGTATGCCCAATAAGCATAGTCCTTATAGGCTAAATAAACGCCGACTATATTTGATGCGATAAGAGCAAAGGTTCCCGTGATGACCCTTTCTTTGATTTTTAAATTCCGGAAGAGGTAAGCATTGTGTGCAATACCAAAACTACCTAACCAAAAGGACAAAAAGGTAAATCTGCTGAGCTCTACTAGTACTGGTTGATTATAGTATAAAGCGATAAGAGGAGCTGCAAAAAATAGAACGATATAAATAAATGTTCCAATTCCTACGCTTGTCCAGAATACCGCGTTATAATCTTTATGTTCAACATCTTTTTTATTGACAATCCCATACACAAATCCACTTTCTTGAAAAGCAGAAGCGAGAACAGAAAAGATGGTGATCATAGCGACTAAACCATAGTCTTCTGCTGTTAGCTTACGGTTTAGTAAGATGCCGAAGCCGAAGCCCAAAAACTGCTGGATGATACTGGCCATACCACCCCATAGCAGTCCTTTTGTTGTTTTTGATTTTAAAGAGTCATTTTTCGTTTGCGATGACATGCTAAATTAAATGAGCGGCAATATTAAAGTATTGCAATTGTATTCGCAAATTCTTTTAGGGAAACGTCAGTTGGATTGACATCGGTAATCAAATAAGAAATATCACGTAACGGTACAACTTTCATTTTTTGAACTGAATTAAGTTTTTCCGCAATGCTCAGAATAGCTACTTTTTTTGAGCATTTAATCATCGCACGTTTGATTTGCACCACTTCCCAGTCTGAATCGGTCACCCCATCTTCTACGGAAAGAGAATTTGTTCCCAACAAACAAAGATCGACTTTAAGATCGGCCAGTTCATTAGCGACTTGGGCTCCCGAAACAATGTTTGTATTGCGTGAAAGTTTTCCGCCAACTAAAATGACTTCAAGATTTGGCTTTTCGGCCAATTCTAGTGCAACTAATGGACTTATAGTAAAAAACGTACACTGAAGATGATCGGGTATTGTTCTCGCTAATTCAATTAAGGTTGTCCCGCCTCCGACTAAAACAGTCATTCCATTGGAGATTAAAGTGCTTGCTTTCTTGGCAATTTCTTTCTTTGCCTCCTTGGCATATACGTTTCCATCCTGAAAAGGGAACTGAAATGATTTTGATAATGCTCCACCATAGACTTTTAGAACTTTACCATTCTCAGCAAGTTCGTTCAAGTCGCGTCTGATTGTATCTTCAGACACATTCAGCTGAACACTGAGGTCTGAGGATAAAACTTTATTATGTAGGTTGATCTGATGTATGATGAATGCTTGTCTTTCTTCCTTTAACATTGGTCTTTTGGTTTTTAATCGGAATTTTAAAATTAATTGAGAAATCAGTCTAAATGTAGTGAAAATTATTCTTCCTTTTTATCAATTTTTGTTATGCCAGCTTTGAACCTCGGTTTGAAGCCTGTAGGCTTGCTGGCAGCAGGTTCCTGTGTTTCTATGCTGTCGTTTTCAGGTTCAGCCTTTACGCTCGCATCTAACTTAATTTCGTCTTTCGTATCGGGCAGCTGTGTTTGTTCAGCAGTTTCTATTTTGGTTACTCCGGCTTTAAACCTCGGTTTGAAGCCTGTAGGCTTGCTGGCAGCAGGTTCCTGTGTTTCTGTGCTGTTGTTTTCAGGTTCAGCCTTTACGCTCGCATCTAACTTAATTTCTTCTTTGGTATCGGGCAGCTGTGTTTGTTCAGCAGTTTCTGTTTTGGTTACTCCGGCTTTGAACCTCGGTTTGAAACCCGTAGGTTTACTGGCAGCAGGTTCCTGTGTTTCTGTGCTGTTGTTTTCAGGTTCAGCCTTTATGCTCGCATCTAACTTAAGTTCGTCTTTCGTATCGGACAGCGGTGTCTGGTCAGCAGTTTCTGCTTTGGTTATTCCAGCTTTAAACCTTGGTTTGAATCCTGTAGGTTTTGGAGCCGATGTCGATGCTTCGTCGGTCGTTTCTTCGGATGCTGGAGTGCTTGCCGCTGCGTCAGGAGCTTTGGTTACTCCAGCTTTAAACCTCGGTTTGAAACCCGTTGGTTTTGGAGCCGCCGTCGTCGCTTCGTCGGTCGTTTCTTCGGATGCAGGAGTGCTTGCCGCTGCGTCAGGAGCTTTGGTAACTCCGGCCTTGAACCTCGGTTTGAAGCCTGTCGGTATTGAATCTGGAGTGGATTCCGCTGAATCAGCTATTTCCTGTTTGGATGTTGCTTGAGCTTCATCTTTTACAGCGGCAGAAGGAGCCTTGAATCGCGGTTTAAAGCCTGCTGGTTTTGCCGTAGGAATACTGGAGGTCTCGGATGATGCATCTGGGGTAACCTGCTTTTCAACAGGTTTTGCAATAACAGTTTCCTCCTCTGCTAAATGGAAACTTTTTCGAAGCTTGTTGAACCAAAACTTTTTGCTGTGGTCAAAACTCTTTTCTCCCATAGCAGAATAATGTGCTTTGAACTCTTCAAATAAAGGTTCATCTGCAGCTTTTAAAGCTTTTAAATCAATTTTCTTTTTTATGAAAAATTCTTCAAAAGTCATTCTGGTACGAGTTTGATTTAGTCTATTACAAATGTAGTAATTTTTCTGACGGGGCTAGGCGGTGCTTTAAATAAAAAAGAGCGACAAGCGCTCTTTTTTATAGTTTTATAGGTTCAATAGCTTAAGCCATGTTATGGTAAACTGCTTGAACATCGTCATCTTCTTCGATTTTATCGATCATCTTCAATACATCAGCAGCTTGTTCTTCCGTAATATCTGAATGCGATAATGCGATACGTTCCAATTTTGCAGATGTTACTTCAATTCCCTTTTCTTCCAGTAATTTTTGCATATTACCAAAGTCTTCAAAGGAAGTTTGAACGACAGCAATATCATTGCCTTCTTCATCAGATTCTACGTACAATTCTTCTAAGCCTCCATCGATCAACTCTAATTCAAGCTCTTCTAGGTCCAGTTCCTCTGTTGCAGCAAAACGGAAAATGGATTTACGATTGAAAATAAAATCCAATGATCCTGTTTTCCCCAATGAACCACCTGCTTTTGTGAAATAGCTACGGATGTTTCCTACGGTGCGGTTGGTGTTATCTGTTGCAGTTTCAATTAATACAGGTACGCCATGAGGGCCGTAGCCTTCGTATACATATTCTTCGTAACCTTTTGAATCTTTTTCCGAAGCACGTTTGATTGCGGCTTCGATACGATCCTTTGGCATATTTACTGCCTTGGCATTGTGTATTGCTGTACGAAGTCTCGAGTTAGTTTCAGGGTGAGGGCCGCTTTCTTTAACCGCCATAGCGATTTCTTTACCTAAACGTGTAAATTGAACGGCCATTTTGGCCCAGCGTTTGAATTTCCGCTCTTTTCTGAATTCGAAAGCTCTTCCCATTGTTATATTTTGTTTTTAAGATTTTCAATCATGTCGACTGTCATCTTCTGGATGTCAAATTCCGGCGTCCAGTTCCAGTCTTTTCTTGCATAAGAATCGTCTAGACTAGCAGGCCATGAATCGGCAATCTGTTGTCTTGGATCGTTCTCGATGTAAGAGATTGCAAAATTAGGAAGAATTTTTTTAATTTCTTGCGCAAGTTCTTTTGGAGTAAACGTAATTCCACCAAGGTTATAGCTGTGGCGAATGCTTAGGCTTTCTTTGGGTGCATCCATTAATTCGAGTGTACCACGGATGGCATCCTCCATATAGAGCATTGGTAAGGCCGTGTTTTCAGATAAGAAGCAGGCGTAAGTCCCGGTTTTCAATGCTTCATAAAAAATATCGACTGCATAATCCGTTGTGCCACCCCCTGGTTCTGTTTTCCAAGAAATGATACCTGGATAACGGACACTGCGAATATCCAGACCACGGTGTTCTTGATACCATTCTATAAGGCGCTCACCTGCAAGCTTGCTGATGCCATAAATTGTGTTCGGATCCATTACGCAATATTGTTCGGTATTTGTTTTCGGAGAATGCGGTCCAAAAACAGCAATCGAGCTTGGCCAAAATATCTTTGAAACTTTATAGCTCACGGCTAGATCAAGCACATTCAACAGACCATTCATGTTCAATTCCCAAGCCTTCTCAGGGTATTTTTCACCTGTAGCTGAAAGCATGGCAGCTAATAGATATACTTGAGTAGGTTTATATTGTTGAAATAATGTCTCGAGTCCATTTTTGTCAAGGACATTAGCGATTTCGAAATTTTCGTCAGGGCTTTTAATCTGTGGTTCTCTAATGTCAGTGGTTACAACATTCTCTGCACCAAATTTTTTGCGCAAGGCGATAGCTAATTCTGTGCCGATCTGGCCATTTGCACCAATGATAATAATGCTTTCTTTCATTTGTAAGTTTTATTTTAGGAAGCTCCTGCTTTCACTATAATGAGTGTTTATGCTCAAAAATATAAATGAATCGCTTCGCTCGTTTCTTCCTATCGATATGATAGGATCTAGCCTGACATAATTTACGTTTCATCATGTAATGAAAAATGAAATTTCAACCATGGCGGTTTATGATGCAAATATAAAGGCTTTTCAGTATCTATCAACTTTGTGGTCTTTTAGGAAGCCGGGAAAAAATGTTAATTTTTAGACTCTTTGGACTGTTTTTATGAGATTTTAAACTGTTTCAATCGTTTGTTCTTTTTTTTTGAATAAGCGGTGAAAATTTTTATTTTTTTTGAATTGCTTTAATTCTAATTTTATGGCATGAATCAAAGAACTTAACGATTCCATTTTAGCAATTTAGGAGGGGAAATGCTAAATGTTGTGACATTTTTAGCTAAGCGCTTAATATTTTGTTATTTTAATAGTGGAATTGGGGAATATTTTTTAAATTTGAAGAATTCATTCTTCGAGAATCAACTAAAAACAAAATCAAATAACAATTTTAATATACACAATTTAAACACAGACAAAAATGAAAGTGGCAGTAGTCGGCGCAACAGGCCTTGTAGGTACTGAGATGCTAACCGTGTTGGCGGCGCGAAATTTCCCAGTAACAGAATTAATTCCAGTAGCTTCAGAGCGTAGTAAGGGTAAGGAAATTGAATTCAAGGGAAAGAAGTATAAGGTGGTTACACCATCTGAGGCTATTGCTTTGAAACCTGATGTTGCGTTATTTTCTGCTGGCGGTGATACCTCGAAAGAATTTGCCCCTCAATTTGCAGAAGCTGGAATTACAGTGATCGACAATTCTTCAGCATGGCGTATGGATCCAACGAAAAAGTTGGTTGTTCCAGAAGTAAATGGTGATGTGTTATCTGCTGAAGATAAAATTATTGCAAACCCGAATTGTTCAACTATACAAATGGTGGTGGCTTTAAAGCCATTACATGATAAATATAAAATCAAACGTGTTGTCGTTTCTACCTACCAATCTGTAACAGGTACAGGTGTTAAGGCCGTTAACCAATTGATGGATGAACGTGCTGGAAAAGATGGTGAAAAAGCTTATCCTTATCAGATTGATCTGAACGTGATTCCGCATATTGATGTTTTCCAAGAAAATGGATACACCAAAGAGGAGATGAAGATGATTTTGGAAACAAATAAAATCATGCGTGATGATTCTATTAAAGTAACTGCAACGACAGTGCGTATTCCTGTTATGGGAGGACACTCTGAATCATTGAATATCGAATTTGAAAATGACTTTGATTTGAATGATGTACGTGCAGCTTTAGCCGCGCAAAGTGGCTGTATTGTTGTTGACGATCCTGCGTCACTACAATATCCAATGCCGAAGGATGCACACGGTAGAGATGAGGTTTTTGTAGGACGCATCCGTCGTGATGAATCTCAGCCAAATACGCTCAACATGTGGGTAGTAGCGGATAACTTACGTAAGGGTGCTGCAACAAATGCAGTTCAGGTAGCGGAGTTATTGGCTGAAAAAGGATTGATCTAACTCAAGTAGATTCCATAATAAATATTGAGCCCCCATGAATTCGTTCATGGGGGCTCTTTTTTGTTCCATTAGCAAATCACAATTTAGATACTTATGATTTGGTCCTTGATGTCGGGGCTATAAATTATGGTGTCAATGTTGTGGGGTGGATCGAAAATTCAATCTTGTCATTCAACGGAGCATAGCTTTCTTTGCTTTGCTCTTCCAGTCGATCTGGAAATAGAATGCCGAAAAGATGATCCGTTTCGTGCTGTAAAATAACAGCAGTAAAACCCTCGATATTTTCTTCAATAACTTTACCTTCTTTATTGATGTATTGCAGGCGGATCGCATAACTCCGTAATACATCTTCTTTACGGTTGGGGATAGAAAGACAGCCTTCTGCACCTTTACGCTTCAGTTTGGAGCGCCATAGAATTTTAGGATTCACATAGAATTCAAATGGCTGATCCGGTTTGTCAAATCGCTGTACCCAGATTAAATTTTTATTGATTCCGATCTGTGGCGCTGCGATGCCTACACCGGGGTGATTGGGATCACGTACAGTCGCGAACATTCTTTTGGAAAGAGACTCAAGCAATGGGTCGTTGTATTTGACATCACTGCTTGTCGCTTTTAAAACTCTCAGATCTTTATCGTCTGTTGTTTGCAATACGCGAAGAATTGCATTTTCATCTCCTGATAAAATGATTTTCTTGTCGGCAGCACTGAACTCCTGTCCTGCGTTAAGATTGACTGGTCTTTCATTCTTTGACTTATGAAATGCTTTTTCTCCGGCCATAATTTTTGTTTCTAAATTGTTCTCGACTGGGGGTACTGGGCAACGGTACCCGTTGCTATAGGCACAGTATGGGTTGTAGGCTTTGTTAAAGTCTATCTCAACATCGTTTCCTTTAATGTCGTCTGTGGATAAATCAATATACCGGCCCCCACTGTAGCTTTCCTGACCATTTGTTAAATCTAAAAATGGTAAAAATAAATGTTTTTTGTATGCAGGATTTTGAAATAATGCGACACTTTGGTAGACATTCAACGTATGTTCTTTTCCATGAAGCGTAAATGTTATAATAGCATAACGTTTGTATTCGTTGCTTGTGCCGTCGTAGGTCGGCATCCGGAATACCGGTTCATCAAATAGGACTTCAACTTTGGCGTTGACTTTATAACTGGCGTCTACAGGAAAGTAATCCAAAAACGCTACCTGATCTGATTTCAATGGGCCGTATTGTTCTTTCGCCAATTCAGCGGCTTTTTCTTCACGAAGAGCAGTAATGTGTTGCTCGTATTTACTTTGGGCATGCGTATTCAAGCATAAGGCCAAAAGGAAACTGGCAATAAGTGTTTTTTTCATTTGTTTGCATATTTATTTGCCCGATTTCATACAGCCCAATGCCCTGTTGCTTTTGCTGTTATTTTGATCCGTGTACTTATAGGGTAAGTCCGTAGACACGCTATGATCGGATTGAATTCGGTGATCTATTGCCCCAAAAAGCAACTTAGTTTGCTTTGTTAAATAGTCTATCAAAGTTATAGTTTTTTTGATTAAAAAGTCAGAATTAAAAGATCAAAAATGAAAAGGGCATGTATTGAAAAGAAGTGTCCAATTGAAATATTACATCTTCCTGTGTAATACTCAGGACTACTTTGTATTTTTGTGAAAAATATATATCCATGAGATTGATGGCCTTTGATTACGGTACAAAACGAATAGGGGTTGCGGTGACCGATCCAATGCAAATTATTGCTACAGCATTGACGACGGTACACCCGCAGGATATCTGGACATACTTAGCCGATTATTTACAGACAGAACAGGTGGAAACTTTTGTTGTAGGCAAGCCACGGCAACTGGATGGGACCGACTCTGAATCCGCACAGCATGTTGTCGGGTTTATTCGAAAACTGAAAAAGACTTATCCCACAATTGCTGTCGCTGAAATAGACGAGCGTTTTACTTCTAAAATGGCTTCTGCAGCGATCGCACAAAGTGGCAAAAAAAAGAAGGATCGTCAACAAAAAGGGCTGATTGATACGGTGTCTGCAACGATCATTTTGCAGAGCTACATGGATAGCCGTAATTTTTAGATACACAGCGACTAATACGTCAAATAAGAATGAATAATAAATAGAAGGATGAAGAGCATATTATTTTTTACCGAGGATACGGATTTCAAATTAAAAGAAAAGGGAAAGATTCGTCAATGGATTGCTGATGCCATCAAAGGCGAAGGATTTAAGCGTGTGGGCGAATTGAGCTTTATCCTTTGCTCGGATGCTTACTTGCTTGAAATCAATAAGCAATATTTAAATCACGACACCTATACTGATATCGTTACTTTTGATTCTTCCGAATATGAGGACACCATCGCCGGCGATATTTTTATCAGTGTGGAACGTATTCAGGAGAATGCCGAAAAATTTAAGGTTGATGTGCGAGACGAGCTTCATCGGGTGATCATTCATGGTGTAATGCATCTGTGCGGTTATCCGGATAAAAAGCCGGCAGATAAAGCCAAGATGACCGCCAAGGAGGATGAGTATCTCGGTAAAAGAAACTTTTAATATACTCCTTCGTGCATTCATTAGGACCCACAGTTCGGTGAACCGACTGAAGATTCTATTTTACTCGAGAGAAGGAAGCAATACATAAAAAAAGCGCTTTACAATTTGTAAAACGCTTTTTTTATGTTGTTTCTAACGACTAGAATCTTTCAAATTGAGAGAAGAAGAAGTTTCCTTCAATAGCAGCATTCTCATCTGAATCCGATCCATGTATAGCGTTTGCATCAATAGATTTAGCATATTTGTTACGGATTGTACCTTCAGCTGCATCAGCAGGATTAGTCGCGCCGATCAATGTGCGGAAATCCTCAACAGCATTATCTTTTTCCAGGATTGCAGCAACGATAGGACCTGAAGTCATAAAGTTTACCAACTCACCATAGAAAGGACGCTCTTTGTGTACTGCATAGAATGCACCTGCTGTCTCTTGAGAAAGTTGGATGTATTTCATTGCAATGATTTTAAAACCACCAGCAATGATATCGTTCAAGATTGCACCGATGTGACCGTTCGCTACTGCGTCAGGTTTGATCATCGTAAAAGTTCTGTTAGTTGCCATTATTTTAATTTTTTTGCAAAATTAGATAAATTGCTTTTCATATGCAATATCATTACGCCTCAATATAGACACAATTATTGATAAGCCGACTAGCTGATGTCACCCTTATCGCTAAATTATTGGTTTTTGTTCCCGGATTTGTGCCTCTACTGAAATAGATGTTTCCTTTTGTTCCCAGCCCAATGTTTTTCTCTGTATGTAACAAAACTTTGTATCTGGCCGTTTATAGAAAAGTAAAAAAACAATTGATCTAAGTTCAATACGAATATGTAACTTTGTGTTATTATGGCATTAAATCTAACAGTAGACATCGATAAAGATTCAGGCTTTTGCTTTGGAGTGGTATACGCTATTGATATGGCAGAGGAAATTTTGGAGGAAGAGGGTTATCTTTATTGTTTGGGAGATATCGTTCATAATGACGAAGAAGTTGCCCGATTGAAAGCAAAAGGCTTACGCATTATCGATCATGCCGCCCTGCCGACCTTGAGCAATGAAAAGGTATTGATCCGTGCTCATGGTGAAGCCCCCGAGACTTATCGTGTTGCTTTGGAAAATAACATTACCTTGATAGATGCCTCTTGTCCTGTAGTGCTCAAACTACAGAACCGTATAAAAACGTCGTTCGATCAAGAGGAGAAAATTTTAATCTTTGGGAAGCACGGGCATGCTGAAGTGATCGGCTTGCAGGGGCAGACAAATAATGAAGCCTTAGTTTTTCAGGATATTTCCGAATTGGATCAAGTCGAATTGCCCGCCTCATTTACCTTATACAGCCAGACAACAAAAAGCGTGGATAAATTTTATGCCATCAAAGACGAACTGATCAGGCGAGGGTATGAAGTGAAAGCTAATGATACCATTTGTCGACAAGTTTCCAATCGATACGAAGATCTTGGCGCTTTCGCCAGACAATATGATAAGATCGTTTTTGTCTCAGGTAAGAAATCCTCCAATGGAAAGGTGCTGTTTGAAGTTTGTCAGAATGCCAATCCCGCTAGTTATTTTATTTCTGATCCTGCTGAATTAGATGCATCAGTCTTTGCTGAAAATGACCGTATTGGTATCTGTGGTGCCACTTCAACGCCAATGTGGTTAATGAAAGATGTAAAAGCAAGTTTAGAAGCATTATAAGCACAATTACCCGTCACAGATATTTCATAATTCCGCGGTTTAGATCCGGAGTGCATTCTTTTTTGCGTAGCTTTGTAAGCTATGAGCAATAAAGGCAAAAAAGGTATTCTTTTAGTACAATTGGGTACACCTGATAGTCCCACTACTCCAGATGTAAAGAGATATTTAACGGAGTTCCTAATGGATCCGCGAGTTATTGATATTCCTTATTTTCAACGCACCTTATTGGTCAAGGGAATCATTGCACGTACACGTGCGCCCAAATCGGCAAAAGTATACGAAACGATTTGGGATAAAGAAACGGGATCACCTTTGATGCACTACAGTATTTTGCAACGCAATCTGCTTCAAGAAGCGTTGGGTGAAGAATACCATGTGGAATTAGCGATGCGTTACCAAAACCCATCGATTGAGGCTGCATTGAAAAATATGGAGGGTCTATTTTTGGAGTCCATTCGTGTCATTCCTTTATTTCCACAGTACGCTTCAGCAACATCGGGTTCGGTCATCGATCGTGTCATGGAGCTTATTCGCAAATGGAATTATCTGCCAGAAATCAGTTTCGTAAGCAATTTCTGTACGGACGACTTAATGGCAGAAACTTATGCGGATCATGCCCGTAGGCACGATTTGGAAAGTTTTGACCATTTTGTCTTTAGTTATCACGGCCTTCCTGTGCGGCAGCTTGGAAAAGTAGATCCGACAGGTCAGCTTAAATGCCCCGAATCAGGCTGTGATTCTTGTAAAATGACAGTCAATTCATATTGCTATCTTTCGCAATGTTATGCGACAACACGGACGATAGCTGCCAAGCTCGGGTTGAAAAAAGAACAATATTCGCTCTGCTTTCAATCCCGTTTGGGTAAAGAACCCTGGATACAGCCCTATACCTCCGATTTACTGCATGATCTTGCCGCTAAGGGTTATAAGAAGTTATTAATTTTTAGTCCTGCTTTTGTGGCGGATTGTATCGAGACCATTGATGAAATTGGCGTGGAATATGCTAATGAATTTAAACATTTAGGGGGGGAGGAAGTGTGTTTGGTAGAGAGTCTTAATGATGATCCCAAATGGATCGAATCTTTAAAACAATTGGCGCTTAATGCCAAAAACTAAAATCGATAAAAGATGTTGTTAGTAAACGCGTGTGTATTACTCATATTGGATTTTTATATTTTCTTTGCGCTCCGTGCAACGAAGATTAAATTTCCCAAAACAAAAGTATTTTCCATTCTCTGGTGGTCTTATTCTGTTTTACTGCTATTGGGCGTTTTTATCTCAGCACAATATAGTATTCCTTTAATCGTACGGTCGGTTATTTTAGTCGCCTTTTTTCTGACAGCGGCGTCAAAGATATTTTTCTTTTTGATTTTGTTGATTGATGATATCCGACGTGGGGGTGTATGGTTGAAGCGTCTGTTCGCAAAAAAGAGATCTGTTGAGGATTTAGTCGACGATGCTGGAGACCCTTTACCAGAGAATCCAGTGAAAGGGATTAGCCGATCCGAATTTTTGACCAAAGCTGGTATTCTAGTTGGTGCCTCACCCTTGATACCCTTGAGCTGGGGAATTATTTCAGGAGCCTACGACTATCGTGTAAGGAGAGTCCCCTTGTATTTGCCAAATTTGCCCAAAGCATTCCATGGAATGACCATTGCGCAGATTTCAGATGTGCACTCAGGATCTTTCTATAATAAAAAGGCTGTCAGCGGTGGTATTGATATGCTTTTAAAGGAAAAAGCGGATGTGACATTTTTTACCGGTGATATCGTGAATGCCCAAGCTTCTGAAATGCGTGGTTATCAAGATATTTTTGCGCGTGTGAAATCTGATTTAGGTGTGTTTTCTACATTAGGTAACCACGATTATGGTGACTATTATTATGGTAAAGAAGATTCTCCTGCAAAGCGTAAGAACCTCCAGGATGTTATCGATGTGCATAAAATCATGGGCTGGGATCTTTTAATGGATGAAAATCGTAAGATTAAGGTCGACGGTGAAGAGCTTTGTATTGTCGGGGTCCAGAATTGGGGGACAGGTCGTTTTCCGAAACATGGTGATATCAAAAAAGCATTAATGGGTACCGAAGAGCAACCTGTTAAGTTGCTGTTATCGCACGATCCGTCGCATTGGCGGGCTCAGGTATTGGATACCGACGTGGATGTGATGTTTGCCGGACATACACATGGTATGCAATTTGGTGTAAGGTCCGAGATGTTGCAATGGAGTCCGGTACAATATATCTATAAGGAATG
Source organism: Sphingobacterium sp. UBA2610 (assembly GCF_002339225.1). NCBI lineage: Bacteria > Pseudomonadati > Bacteroidota > Sphingobacteriia > Sphingobacteriales > Sphingobacteriaceae > Sphingobacterium > Sphingobacterium sp. UBA2610. Next base: position 312,526 of record NZ_DDKA01000019.1, on the reverse strand, counting down.
GGCAGGGCTTTATCGTGCGCAACAGAACAAACGATTATATGTTAATGTCGGCTATGGCTTTTTGGGTTATCCAGGACGTGTTGGAATTCTGCCTGAAATTACCATATTCGAATTGCTAAAAGCGCAGGACCCAAAGTTTAAAGCCTAAAAAATCCCCTTTGACTTTTGAGTTAATATAGCTATAATTGTGTATTCTGTACACCAGTTATACATAACATGCAATCAACTTTAAACTTTGGGGACTCTCCCCACACACGTGTTAATATTCTTACCGGGGAAAAAGTACTTGTGTCTCCGCATCGTAGTAAAAGACCATGGCAAGGGCAAGTAGAAGATCTTCCCGGGGATAATAGACCGGAATATGATCCCCAATGCTATTTGTGTCCGACAAATAAACGAGCAGATGGTGATATCAATCCAGATTATAAAGAAAGTTTTGTCTTTGTGAACGATTTCTCAGCTTTATTAAAAGATACAAGCCAGCAGGAATTTAATGAAGATGAATTATTTATCGCCGAAACCGAAAAAGGAATCTGTAAAGTAATTGCATTCACCCCGCGGCACGATCTTACACTACCCGAAATGGATCAGGCTGCAATCAAATCGGTGGTCGATCTTTGGCAAAAAGAGTTTGTCGAACTTTCGAAGGTTGACTGGATCAAATACATTCAGATTTTCGAAAATAAAGGTGCGATTATGGGCTGTAGTAATCCGCATCCCCACGGGCAGATCTGGTCACAAAATCATTTGCCTGTAGAAATCCAGAAAGAATGCGTTCAGCAACAGCACTATTTCAATAAATATCAACGTACTATCCTGTCAGATTATGTTAAAGCGGAGTTGAGAAAAGAAGAGCGCATTATTGACGAAAATGATTCTTTTGTTTCGCTAGTCCCTTTCTGGGCCGCCTGGCCTTACGAAACGATGATTGTGAGCAAACGATCTATCCAAAACATTGCCGGCTTTGACGAGAAGGAAAAGTCGGATTTTGCCGCTATCCTCAAGTTGCTGACGACGCGTTATGACAATCTCTTCAAAACATCCTTCCCCTATTCTGCAGGAATGCATCAGTCCCCAGTAAATGACGGTGACCACCCGGAATGGCACTGGCATATGCACTTCTATCCACCACTGTTACGTTCTGCTACCGTTAAAAAGTTTATGGTTGGTTATGAAATGCTAGCGAATCCACAACGTGATATCACACCGGAGGTTGCCGCAGAACAGTTGCGAAATTGTTCGACAGTACATTATAAAGCTAAATAAGATGATAACAAAATATACAATTGTAAAAAAATTTAAAGAACTCTACCAAGAAGAACCTCTTGTCGTTACTTCACCCGGCCGGATTAATATCATTGGAGAACATACGGATTATAACGATGGATTTGTATTGCCTGCTGCAATTGACAAAGCAATATATGTTGCTGTAAGCAAGCGATCGGATGATAACATTGTGCTTTACGCGGAAGACTACAAGGAACGCCATGAGGTCAAGCTAGCGGATATTGCTATTTCTGAGAAACATTGGCCAAACTATATTTTGGGTGTTGTCGACCAGTACCTGAAACGTGGGGCAACACTAGGTGGCTTCAACCTGTATATTGATGGTGATGTGCCACTGGGTGCTGGATTATCGTCTTCAGCAGCCGTTGAATGTGCCGTTACCTTAGCACTCAGCGAACTGTTCGATTTGAAGGTCGAACGACTCGATATTCCACAGATTGCTCAAAAGGCCGAACATACCTATGCTGGTGTGATGTGTGGTATCATGGATCAGTTTGCTTCAGCCTTTGGTAAAGAAAAAAATGTCATCAAACTGGATTGCCGCACATTGGGTTTCGCGTATGTTCCACTTGATCTTAAGGGTTATGAAGTTGTATTATTGAATACAAACGTAAAGCATTCATTAGCTTCCACAGCTTACAATACACGTCGTGAACAATGTGAACAAGCTTCTGCATGGGTGCAGGAGAAGTACCCAGCTGTAAAGAACTTGCGCGATGTAACCATAGCGATGCTTGATGAATTGGTGAAAGATAAAGATGCCGATATCTATGCGAAAGCAAGCTTTGTGGTTAGTGAGAATGAACGTGTAGAGAAATCCTGTGATGCACTACGCTTGGGAGATGTTGTTCAGCTTGGACAGTATATTTTTCAGAGCCATGAGGGATTAAGTAAAGTGTATGAAGTCAGTTGTCCGGAACTGGATTATCTAGTGGATTACGTCAAGCAGTTTCCTGAGGTGATCGGAGCCCGAATGATGGGTGGCGGTTTCGGTGGATGTACAATCAATATCGTAAAAGAAGGCGTACTACCTTCAATTTTGCCAACACTTGAAAAAGAATACAAAGAGAAGTTTGATAAAGAACTTTCGGTCATTCAGGTCAGGATTGCCGATGGTACCCGCGTACTTTAATAAAAAATAGGTGTGCAGTAAGGGGAATAACATTCACGTGCTATTCCCCTTCTTTTTTTGCCTTTTTTGATCAGGAATTACCGTATGATTCCTAGTTAAGCTGGTCCAATGCCTGTTTTAAGTCGGCGATTAGATCATCGGCATGTTCGATACCAACAGAGATACGCAACATCCCTAGCGTGATTCCCGAAGCTTCTTTCTGTTCCTTCGTATGGTGACCTCCCCACATACTCGCAGGGTGTACAATAAGCGATTCGACACCCCCCAAACTGGCCGCGTTAATAAATATGTGCAGTCCATTGATGAGTTTCTGTGCATTTAAAAATGCATCCTCTTCATCTTTACCATTGATATCGATGCAAATCATACCCGAAAATCCACTCATTTGTTGGGCTGCGAGCTCATGTTGTGGATGATTGGGTAATCCAGGATAACTGACTTTTTTGATTTTTGGATGTTGATCCAGAAATTCTGCCAGCTTCAGCGCATTGGTATTGATCTGTTTGACGCGTAGACTTAATGTTTTTAATCCCCGTAATAATAACCAGGAATCAAGCGGTGCGAGTGATGCGCCCAAAGCGACGGATCGTTTCCATACGCTGGCGATATAGTCCTGCGTACCGCAGACGATACCAGCAGTGAGGTCACTATGTCCACCTAAGTATTTCGTGGCACTGTGGACAACGACGTCTATTCCAAAATCTGTCGGTGTTTGATTGATAGGGGAGGCGAATGTATTATCGACCATGCTCTGAATCCCATGTTGTTTAGCGAGTTCCCCGATCGCTTTTAGGTCTGTGATATGGAGATTAGGGTTCGATGGAGTCTCTATATAAATCAGCTTGGTATTTGCCTGAATAGCTTCGCCAAACGCTGAAACATCGGTCTGGTCTACGGCGGTAACCGTGATGCCGTAATCTGTTAAGAATTCTTTAAAGAAAATAGCTGTTCCGGAATAATGTGCATGTTGGGCGACAATGTGATCCCCTGATTTAACGATGGCCAATATGGCTGTACTGATCGCTGCCATACCTGTTGCAAAGACGAGTGCATCCTCCGTTTTTTCCAATTTTGCTAGGATGGAGGCTACTTGGCTATTCGTCGGGTTGCCATGACGATGATAAAAATAAGGGTGTTTCGGTTCGGTCGCAGCTTTGATGTATTCCGTTGGATCAGGATCCGCAATGTAAGTGGATGTCTGATAGATTGGCGTAGTTACTGCAGATGTCTGGTTGAATTGCTGTCCTTCATGGACGAGTATCGTTTCGGTATTGGTAGCCATGCTAATAATGTTGATTGATGCTTGTATTACCTTAAGAGTCTATAATTCGATCTTGTCGAATCTTTGGCCGTAAGGAACCCTTCGCTCGTTTGAAAGCATTGTTGGTGCTAATAGCGCGAAGACGGTTTATCTTTTATCTCAAATATAAATAAAATCTACTCAATGTGTAGATTTTATTTATATCGGGTTCATCAATATCGCTTACAACATTAATACATCTTACAACATTTCTTTCAGCAGGCTCAACGCATACCCAATGGTATTCACATTATTTAACGCTAAACGAAGCTGGCCTTTGACTTCTTTGAGGTTGCTGATCTCGGGATGGCTTTGTACAAAGGACAGCACACGGCCGAATTGATCTGATTCAAAGTAGCTGGATTTGGGGTTATTGACAAAATAACCTTTCAATGTATGCTTTTTATACGCTATTTTTTCAAACCCGATCGTCTTCCCAAACCACTGTAAACGGAGTGTATTGAATAATTCAAAGACTTCGCGTGGGATAGGGCCAAAGCGATCTTCAAGTTCTTTTTCAAAGGCTGCCAATTGCTGCTCGTTTTCCAATTTGGAGAGTTCAGTATACAGATTATACCGTTCTGTAATATTGGTTACATATTCATCAGGGATCAATACCTCAAGGTCAGTGTCAATCTGCGTAAAGGACACATATTTTCGTTCTTTCTCATCCGCGAATACTGCCGAAAACTCGTCCTCTTTTAGTTCCTGAATAGCTTCGTCTAAGATTTTATGATACATTTCGAAACCGATCTCGGCAATAAAGCCCGATTGCTCGCCTCCCAAGAGATTTCCCGAGCCACGTATATCTAAATCGCGCATGGCAACATTAAATCCAGAGCCCAGTTCCGAAAACTCTTCTATTGCAGAAAGTCGTTTATAGGCTTCCGGTGTTAAGGTCGACAATGGCGGACTCAGTAGATAACAAAAAGCTTTCTTATTGGAGCGGCCCACCCGACCTCGCATTTGGTGCAGGTCGCTCAGTCCAAACATATGGGCGTGATTGATAATGATCGTATTCGCATTTGGGATATCAAGACCCGCTTCAATAATCGTTGTTGCAATTAAGACATCAAAATCGTGATTGATAAACTTGAGCATCACATCCTCAAGTTCATCCCCTTCAAGTTGGCCATGTGCCACACCGACCCGTGCTCCGGGAACCAGCTTGCGAATCAAATTGCCCAGCTGCGGTAGATCTGCAACACGATTGTGGATAAAGAATACCTGCCCGCCACGATCAAGTTCGTAACTGACGGCCTCTCCGATTAGTGTTTCATTGAAAACATGGAGTTCGGTCTGTACGGGCTGCCGGTTGGGTGGTGGAGTCGAGATGATACTTAGATCGCGGGCCCCCATCAATGAAAAGTGCAATGTTCTTGGAATTGGCGTTGCTGTCAATGTTAGCGAGTCTACATTCGCACGCATGACTTTCAATTTTTCCTTGACCGAGACCCCAAACTTTTGTTCCTCATCGATAATCATCAGGCCGAGATCTTTGAATTTGACATCTTTGCTAACAAGGCGGTGTGTACCAATGATAATGTCTATTTTTCCTTCAGCGAGCCTGGCTAAGGTATCTTTGATCTGTTTGCTCGTCTTGAAACGGTTGATATAGTCGATCGTGCATGGAAGACCCTTTAGACGCTCCGAAAATGTCCGGTAGTGCTGTAATGCCAGGATAGTCGTCGGTACCAGGACAGCAACTTGTTTACTGTCTGCTACAGCTTTGAAGGCTGCACGGATGGCAACCTCCGTTTTTCCGAAGCCTACATCCCCACAGATCAATCGGTCCATCGGATGTGGCGATTCCATATCTTTTTTCACATCGGCAGTAGCCTTTTCCTGATCGGGTGTATCTTCATAAATAAAGGAGGCCTCCAGCTCATTCTGTAGGTAGCTATCCGGTGAGAACGCATTTCCATGCTGTGCCTTTCGTTTGGCATAAAGCATGATCAAGTCGCGCGCAATATCCTTGACTTTTTTCTTGGTCGTCTTCTTGAGTTTGTCCCAGGCGTCGGTACCCAATTTATTCATTTTGGGAACAGTTCCCTCCTTACCGGAATATTTGGAAATACGGTTTAAAGAGTTGATGTTCACATACAAAAGATCATTGTCCGCATAGATCAAGCGGATCATTTCCTGAGACTTACCGTTGACATCTACTTTCTCCAAACCTCCGTAGCGGCCGACACCATGGTCAATGTGTGTAATGAAATCGCCCGGTTTAAGATCTCGTAGATCTTTGAGCGTAATTGCCTGTGAGCGCTCGTAAGCCTTCTTACGTTTATATTTATAATAACGGTCAAATATCTGGTGATCCGTGTAACAGGCTAACTTTAAACTGTCGTCTCTAAAACCTTCGCGTAACGCTTTATGAATCGGAATGAAGGTGGCTGATTTATCGAGATCTTCCAGAATCGTATAGATGCGTTCGACCTGTTTGGTCGAATCTGAAAAGATCAGATTCTGAATCCGCTGGCTCTCATTCTCTTTGAAATTATGGATTAAGAGATTAAAATCTTTATTGAATGAAGGTTGGGGATGTATATCGAACTTGAACGTGGCTTCAGCTTTATAAAAGAACTGTTTGCCGAATTCGATAATGGGAAACTCAAAAAATAACGCATTGAGGTTTTTCTCGTCTGTAAATTCATAGGCTGGATTATGCCATTCCGGATTATCCTTTTTCTGCTTATCGGTTAACCCCGCCCATAATTTTTCCGCTTTCTTTAACCCATCTTTCACAATATCTAACGTAAATTGAGCGTCTTTGATCCAGATTGTAGCGTCCTGATCTACATATTCCAATAAAGAAATGTGTTGGGATGTCAGGAACTTCGCTTGAACATTTGGTACAATGGTTACTTTGTGGATTTTTTTGACAGACAGCTGCGATTCAATGTCAAATGTACGTATGCTTTCGATGTCGTCGCCAAAGAATTCAATACGGTATGGGAGGTCATTCGAAAAAGAAAAGATATCTACAATGCCACCGCGTATCGCAAATTGTCCTGGTTCATACACAAAGTCGACACGTTCGAAATCATATTCGATCAAAAATTCGTTGATGAAATCAATACTTAGCGCCGTGTTTTCTGTTATTTCTAAGGTGTTTTTATCCAGGTCGTTGCGGTTGATCACTTTCTCCGCGATAGCCTCTGGATAAGTAACAACCATTTTCGGTAATTCCGACGTATGATTGAGCGAACTTAATGTCTCCGCACGTTGCAATACATTGGCGGAGTCCGTTTGCGTAAAATCAAATGCTTTGCGGTAAGACGAAGGGAAAAAAAGAACCTGCTTATCCAACAGGCTTTCCAGGTCACTTAAAAAATAAGAAGCGTCTTCATGAGTCGGTAAGATAAAGACCATTGGACGTTCCTGTAAGTTGTAAGAAGATACGGCTATGAATGCATCCGAAGAACCAATAAGCCCTTTCAACTGAATCTTGGGGTTTTTGGATTGTAAAGCCTTGGTAAGCGACTGAACAGTTTCGCTTTGGCTGTATTTTTCTAATATTTCTTGAATTCCCACGAGCAAAAATTTCGAATAAGTGCGAATTTAACGAAATAGTATCAAGTATCGGGTATGAAGTACTAAATTTTTTGGTAAAAAAATAGCTGACTTGCTCGTTAAGAAGGAGATGACTTTGTGAAGCTCAAAAGCTATAATAGATGAATCTGTGCAGGGGCTTATTTCGCGAGGTAAAAAGTATAGGCAAAAACGAGCAACACCAATAAGGTGGCCAGGTAAATTAATTTATATTGCTCATAAGCTGTAACATGAAAGGATCCAATTTTAACGCGATTTTTGCTGTTTCTCATAACTAATTTAGGTCGAGGTCAATCTTCTGTTCACTAATATAGCTTTTAAGTGTTGTATTACCAAAAGCATCCAGTGTATTTTGAAAATCTTCCCGATAGTCAAATTGAAAGTCTTCATGAAGTTTACTGTATTTGCCCACCGCATGCTTGATACGCCCTGTTATATATTTATGTAATTTATGGGCAGCAGACTGATAGGAGGAGGCGAAAAGCCTGTCGTAATCAGCGATGGCTCTCTTTAGGATATAGCATCTGAATTCTACTTCACTGATTTTATCCTTCGTGACTTTTTCGTGCTCATTCACTAAACCGCTTGCTTGTTTGATAAGCTTGCTAAGCGCAATAAAATTACTGTGTTGTGGCGTATTACCAATTTGACTCAAACCACTATCGAACAATTGTTGCAGCTGCTTTCGTAGTTTTTCAATACGTTCCTCTAAATCCTCCGCATTCTCCAATAATTGGAAATGCAATTGCTTGATCAGCATTTTGTCCTTGCTTATCAGGCGTACGAGGAGTTTGTCTTTTTCCTTTTGGGGTAGGTCAAGGACAGCTTTCTTTAGTTCGGCATCTTGATGTAAGGACATAATCTGTTTGTTTTAGTGTAAAGAGAGTTATTGAGCGAAAATTCAGGCACACCGTAGGTATGCCTGAATAAATTTCTCGTTTCATCAGCCGGAATTTATGTACGCAATAGCTGCCCCATATTTACCGCCGCATGCTATTAATACAATATTCTGAACTTAATTGTATTGTCGATCTGTTTGAGTTGTTTCAATAGATCTTTATCATATTCACCTTGTATATCGGTTACCGCATAGCCAATGTCGTTTTTGGTCATTAGAAATTGGGCAACGATATTGATGTTATTTTGGGCATAGACCTTATTAATCTGAGCCATAATTCCGGGAACGTTTTGGTGGATATGCAGCAATCTTGTGACCTGTTTTACTTTTGGTAAAATCAGATTTGGGAAGTTGCGACTTAAATAAGTATCACCATTGTTGATAAAATCGGCCATCCGACGCGGAATAAACTCTGAATTTTTCTTTTTATTTTTCTTGTCGTCGAAAACGACAATACCTTTTGCATTGCAGATATCCTTATTGATATGTCCTTTGATATCGCCCAAATATCCGATTGTTTTTAATTTGTCGGCCTGCTGAAGCTGTTCATCACTGATGTCTATATTGTCGCCCAAGAGCAGCATCCCTACATCCTTTACATACTTTTCTTCGAATGTATCTTTTGTGCGGATAGAAAAACCGTCTCTTTTTAAGATATGAGCCGCTATTTCTGGTACATCTCCCACGATCAAACAAAGGATACGATTTTTAGGATAGGAGATGGCACGGGGCAGATCATTTACATATAAGAACTCATCAAAACTAGGTGTGATGAAGTCTGCTTTCTCAGTGACACTTTTGCGTTGGATATTCTCTGTAAATGCAAAGAATTTTTCAATTAATCCCGATTCTTTCAGTTGAAAATCTGAATAACCGTCACCAATGCCAAATAGTCTTCCTTCAATATTCAATTGTTTTAATAATTGCACTTTTCCACCTTCATTTGATAGAGGATTCTCTTCATCAAAACCGATGATATTACCTTCTTCATCAAATCTGAATGTATTGGCATAGATATTTTCAGTCTTGATATGATAGGGTGTAACGACAGGTGTAATAAACTCCTTAAAACCTCCTGAAACGATCCATGCGGTGTCGGCGTGTTTCTTGAAAAATTCACGATTTCGAGAAAAAGAAGTCGAAACCTTTTTCTTAAGATGTGAAACAAGTTTATCGAGATGAGATTTATTGGCATTGAGGAGTTTTACGCGACCAGCCAAAGCCTCTCGGAAAGAGAGTTTACCCTCCATGGCAAGATTGGTGTACCGCTCAATTTCTTGATAGATAGATTCGCGATCCGGATGGTTCTCAAGAGAGATCCGTGCAAGTTCGTCAAGTGCTTCTACTTGTGTAAATGTACTATCAAAATCAATGATGTAATAGTTTTTCATCTTGTTATTTTTTTATGAAACGATCGTGAGAGTGCTGAATGCTAATCTCCGATATCGGTAGGTGCCGATGGTTTCAAGGTTCGGTTGTTTGTTATGTTATCGTTTTATTGTTTGTTATATAAATCTGCAATTTCCTTCAGCGTTTGTTCCAAAGGCCGATAACTGTGGTTTAGGAGCCCCTGGATTTTAGCGTTGGAATACTGCAATTTGGCACTTGAAGCCGCCGCAGTTTCTTTTGTCAATGTTGAATCCGATTTTTTAAATACGGAAAGCATGCTGGAAACAGTAGAGGCAATTTGGAGTAAGGTCTCGGAAACTTCGATTGTCGGTTCTGGCTTGTTCATTAATACACTTGCAACGCTCAACAGATCCTTGTTGCTTATATTGAGATGATTAATGATATAGCGTTCAGCAGTAATATCGTCTCGCTCCATCAATTGAATCATGATCGCGGCAACATCCTCTACATCAACAACACCAACACTTCCTTTTGGGTAAAATCGTAGCCCTTTATTGATCATTGAAAAAATAGCTCCAGAGCCTTTGTCGTTGGCCGAAGCACCTAAAATTACGGCGGGGTTGACAATAACTGCATTTAGACCCTCGGTAATGCCACGCCATACCTCCATCTCCGCCTGATACTTTGATAACGAATAGTTGGATGTTAGTGCATTGTGCTCCCAGTGGTCTTTCTCGGATACCGGCAGGTTGTCTCTATTTGTCCCTAAAGCTGCGATTGAGCTGACATGGAGTAAGCGAATGCCCTTTTCAAGGCAAAGATTGACCACATTTGTCGTTCCTTCCACATTCACTTTAAAAAGCGCTTTAGCATCTTTCTTTTGGTAGGAAACCAATGCTGCACAATGGAACACTTTAGTAACGCCTTCAAGAGCATCTTCTAATTCAAAATAATTGTTGATATCAGCGTCGATCCATTGCACCAACGAAGAAGATAACAACGAGGCCGGAATAGTCGATTGAGCTCTTTTGATGGCTATGACGTCAATTCCTTGGTCTATCAACTGTCTGATTAGTGTAGACCCTAAAAAACCTGTTCCTCCAGTTATTAATATCACTTGATAAAGATACTGTTAAAAATAATGTTTTCAAAAGTTAGTTAATAAATGGATATTTGTGTGAATTGCATCCTGAAAAAACCTTCATGCTTTCGCGTGTATCAAATACCATGAAAGCCAAGGTAGATTCTTTCAGTCCAATTAAAACAGTCGCTTTCAGAACAAATAGGAGATTTTACAAATTATAGCTTATGTCATCACTGTCCGTATTCTTTAGCCCGATTTCAATTACAGGTTTTGCTCCTGAGCATGGGTTCTTGAGTTCTCAACTAGGAAACGTTATTCAAGCCTATGAAACAGATTTTCCGAGCTGGGAAACGGATAAACAGCCTCAGTTGGCTATTGTCGGTGTGGAGGAAGATCGTGCATCCATCAATAATAATGGAACGGATAAAGCGCCGGATGCTGTTCGAAAACATCTTTATGCACTATATCAGGGCGATTATACGATGAATATCGTTGATTTGGGAAATATCAAAGCAGGTAATACGATTCAAGATACCTATATCGCTTTAAAATCTGTCGTGGAGGAACTGGTCAAAGAGAATATTCTTCCGATTATCATTGGCGGTGGACAGGACCTTACCTATGCACAATATTTGGGGTATCAAAATTTAGAACGAAAGATCGAGCTAGCGATTATAGATGCTCGGTTTGACCTTGATGAGGAGAACGCCGAAAATGTAAGCCTGAATTCCCGATCTTATGTGAACCATATTATTTTGCATCAGCCTGACTATTTATTCAATTTAAATGCCATAGCTTATCAAACTTACCTCGTCAGTAAAGAGTCTATCCATATGTATGATAAACTATTTTTTAATGCAACACGAGTCGGTATGATTGCGGGTAAAATGGGCCAATCAGAGCCTTTGATCCGAGCAGCGGATTTGATTAGTTTTGACATAGGAGCCATTCGGGCCTCTGAGGCGCCTGGAAATGCCAATGCAATGCCAAATGGTTTATTTGGCGATGAAGCTTGTCAACTTGCCCGCTATGCGGGGATGTCGGATAAATGTTCTTCCATCGGTTTTTATGAATTCAATCCAACATTTGATCCAATGGAACAGACGGCTATGTTGGTCTCGCAAATGATTTGGTGCTTTATTGATGGTTATTATAATCGGAAACAAGATACGCCGTTGTATCCCAAATCATCTTATATCATTTATCGCACCACACTGGAAAACGAGGAGCATGAATTGGTCTTTGTGAAAAGTAAAAAATCAGACCGCTGGTGGATTCAAGTGCCTTATTTTGGATCTAAATCAGTCAACGAACGCTATTACCTCGTGCCTTGCCGTTATGAAGACTATCAATTGGCTGTCTCAGGTGAAATGCCCGATCTATGGTGGAAAACACACCAAAAATTGCAATAAAGCTTCGTTGAACGGTACATTGCTCTGATTCTGCTTCGATGGCGAAGCGGATGATGCACCTTGTAAATTGACAACAGCTTGCCAACTGACTACAGACTTTTTATAAGTGTTTTTAGTCGTGCAGATCCATTAAGTTTGAGATGTTATAGGTTTAATTAAATGCAATGATGGTTAAACAGACCTGCTCAGGTAAGCATACACCATCTTCAGAAAATACAAATCATGGAAATATTTTTCTTTGCGGGAATCGTATTGTTATTGGTCATTTTGATCGTATTGGTATTAAAAAAGAATACCGATTCCAGTGCTGGTCCTGCATACAATAAAGAGGTTGAAACACTAAAAATTGAGCTTGCCAGATCGCAACAGCGGGAACAAAGTTTGCTGGAAGAACGCCTTATGCTAAAAAATGAATTGGATAAGGAACGGGAGAATCTTCTGGTCGCAGAGCGGTCTTTAGAAAGTACACGTTCATTTTATGAGGCGCAGCTCGATAAATTTCAGGAACAGAAGAATGAAATCGCCGAGATTAAACGGCAGTTCAACAATGAGTTTCAGGTTATTGCCAATAAAATATTGGAAGAGAAGACACAAAAGTTTACAGAGACCAATCATCGTTCCCTGGGGTTGATTTTGGACCCATTGAAGGAAAAAATCAAATTGTTTGAAGAGAAAGTCGATAAAAATTACAATCAGGAGGCAGCGGAAAGAAATTCTTTAAAGGGAGTTGTCCTTCAGCTGGTCGAACAGAGTCTTAAAATTAAAGACGAAGCCAATAGCCTAACCAAGGCATTAAAAGGGGATACCAAAAAGCAAGGCAATTGGGGCGAGGTAATTTTAGAGCGGGTCCTGGAGCGTTCTGGACTGATGCGCGATCGCGAATTTAGATTACAGGTGTCTCTTATGGATGCCGAAGGAAGAAGAATGCAGCCCGACGCGATTATCGACCTTCCTGAAGATAAACACCTGATTGTGGATTCAAAAGTTTCGCTGATTGCGTACGAACGTTGGGTCAACGCCGACACGGATGAGGATCGTGCAATTTTCGCAAAACAACACGTACAGTCTGTGGAAAATCACGTGAAAGAACTTTCCGCAAAAAACTACCACGAGTTGTATGGTATAGAATCGCCAGAATTTGTATTGCTATTTATGCCTATAGAATCGGCTTTGAGTATGTCTGTGGCGCAAAAACCGGATTTGTTTAGTGAGGCTTGGGATCGAAAAGTCGTTATTGTAAGTCCTTCTACATTATTGGCAACCCTGCGTACCATAGCAAGTATCTGGAAACAGGAACGTCAGACCAGGAATGTAATTGAAATAGCAAAGGAAGCCGGGAGCCTTTACGATAAATTTGTGAGCTTTCTGAACGATATGGAGCAGGTGCAGAATCAGTTGGAGCGCGCATTAAAAAGCCATGAAGATGCAACTAAAAAACTTTCTACAGGAGCTGGGAATGTGATTGGAAAAGTAGAGAAATTAAAACGTTTAGGAGCTAAAGCAAATAAACAGATCGATTCCAAATTTTTAGATGAGGAAGATTAACGATGAGGAAGATTAACAAAAACGGACTTGCCGAAAGGTAAGCCCGTTTATAATTTTTAGCTTCGAAATGCAAAACCTACTTTGCTAACTTCTGCTAGCGGTTCTACTAAAGCTCTTTCATGCGCTTATTGATGGAAACATCAACATACGTATCCTTTAAACGGTCTACGGCTTCTTTTTGAACAGTGACATTGGTGTCTGATTCATAATCATGAATAGTCCTTTGATTTTGGATTTCATTATCATAAGGATCCTTTCCTGCCAAAAGTTTGACGATTACCGGAAGACATTCGAGGAAGACAAAAAGCAACGCAATAAAAAATACAGCATTTGCATTGGACTCGTTAACCTTTCCATTGGCATCGTACCTTAGATTGCCCAGCGCAGAGTTGCGGTCTGCAAAACCAGCGACATTGACGGCGCTGTCCAAAGAAGCGTTGGATAAAACTTTTTGGTCCAATATCCCTTCAAATTTCTGTTTCTGGCGTATAGCGTTTTGCTGGGTCGTTATCTTGTTCCGTAAAGTGTCCAAATAGCCCTCTTTTTTCTTCAGCTCTTCTTCTTTCATTTTGGCATAAGGGCCATACCCCATGACACCGGACGTTTCAGTTGTTTTGTTACCGAATATCTCGTAGTTCAATTTTGTACGGTCATTTTTAATGCTGGATTCCAATGAGTCACGTTCTGTCGTGGTTGCTTTCAAAAGTGCAACTTCATTGGCATATTTCTTATTGAAAGTACTGTTGAGCGTGTCAATTTTAGCGCGTTGGTCGGCAAGAAACCGTACACGGAGGTTTTCCCGGATCTCTTTATCGAAGATTTTTAACTCCAATGGCCTAGAGATAACCAACCCGATCAAAATAGCCAATAAAATTCGCGGCAGGGCCTGCAGAAGCTGCATAAAGCCACTTTTGGATTTATTAATACTGAGCACAATATAGCGATCCATGTTAAATATCGCTAAACCCCAAATAATACCAAATACAATAGCTAAAAGCCAGTCAAATGTTCCCCCACTAAAGACGAAATACATGGCATAACCACCCGAAAGGCTGGCAAACAATCCCGTAAAAAAAATAGTAGCACCTATGGCTGTGTACTTACTATGTTCTTCCGGATATTTTTCAAGAGTTTCTTGATGTACCCCCGCACATCTCCAAAAGAAACGGTTAATATCGCTCATTAATATATTTTTACTCAAATTGACAGATTATTTTTAACAAGATTTATGAATAAGTTTTTGTTTTACAATAGGATGACTGTTTTCATGCTCCTTTGTAACGCTTCCCCCAGAAGACTCAGCATTTGCCTAATTTTATTATCTTTGAAAAAAATCAGGAATAATCAGATAATATGAAGAAAAGACAACTTTTGCCATTCTTTGCGATAGTGGCAACTGCATTTGTTGGTTGTGAGGAAAAAAAAGTGATGACAGATAATCCTCTTTTATTGGCTTACGAAACCCCATTTAATGTACCACCTTTTGACAAGATCAAAACAGAGCATTTTAGGCCAGCGTTTGATGAAGCAATAAAAATACACAATTTGGAAATTGACACAATAGTCAACAATTCGGATAAAGCAACATTTCAAAATACGATAGTCGCCTTAGAAAATGCGGGTGGATTACTGAATAATGTATCAACTGTATTTTATAATCTCAATAGTGCCAATACGAATGACAGTATTCAGGCAATAGCGAAAGATCTGGCCCCCATCTTATCGAGTCATTCGGATGAAATCTCGATGAATACCAAATTATTTGACCGTATCAAAACAGTTTGGAGCAGCCGAAATACACTTGGACTGGACGAACAGGATAATAAACTGTTAGAAGAAACCTATAAGAGTTTTGTTCGTTCTGGCGCAAATCTAAAGGATGCGGATAAGGAAAAAATGAAAAAAATTAATGCTGAACTTTCAACATTAACAACACAATTCGGACAAAATTTGCTTGCTGAAACCAATGCTTATACATTGGTCGTTGATTCCGCGAGCCAATTGGAAGGCTTGCCGGAATCGTTGAAAACGGCAGCAGCTGAAGAAGCCTTAGCAAAAGGAAAGAAAGACAAATGGGTCTTTACCTTACAGAATCCGTCCATTATGCCCTTTCTTCAGTATGCAAAAAATCGTGAGTTGAGAAAACAGCTTTGGGAAGCCTATCAGTTGCGTGGCAATCAAGATAACACCAACGATAACAAGGCAATCATTCAAAAAATTGTTAATCTCCGTCTTCAAAAAGCAAAATTATTGGGTTATTCTTCACATGCAGCTTATGTACTCGAGGAATCCATGGCGAAGAATCCGACCAATGTCTATGCACTGTTAAATAAACTTTGGACTCCAGCACTTGCTAAAGCGAAAGGCGAGGAGGCTGATATCGCACAGGAAATTAAAGCTGAAGGCGGCAATTTTGCTGTCGCTCCTTACGATTGGAGATATTATACAGAGATTATTCGCAAAAAACGTTATGCATTGAATGAAGACGAAATTAAACCTTATCTGAGTCTTCCGGCAGTTCGTGAAGGAGCATTCGGTGTCGCCAATAAATTATATGGTTTGACATTCGTAGCCTTAAACAATGTCCCAACCTACCATAAAGACGTAGAAGTGTATGAAGTTAAAGACAAAGACGGTTCACATTTAGGTCTCTTATACGCTGATTTTTTCCCGCGCGAATCAAAAAGAGGCGGTGCCTGGATGACTTCTTATCGTAATCAGTCGACAAAAGATGGAAAACGTGTTGCTCCGGTAATTTCCATCGTATGCAATTTCACAAAACCAGTGGGAAAAAATCCTGCCTTGTTGACATTTGATGAAGCAACTACCTTGTTCCATGAGTTTGGACATGCGTTGCATGGTCTTCTTTCCAATGTAAGATACCGCTCAATGGCCGGAACTTCTGTACCACGTGACTTTGTTGAGTTACCTTCACAGGTGATGGAAAATTGGGCAGCAGATCCAGAGGTATTAAAAACATATGCTAAGCATTATAAGACGAAAGAAGCGATGCCAGATTCATTGATTCAGAAAATGGAAAAGGCCGGTACCTTTGATCAAGGATTTGCAACCGTTGAATACCTTTCTGCTGCGTTGTTAGACATGGATTATCATGCTACCACAAAAGAAATTTCAAAAGATATTAATGGCTTTGAAAAAACGGCAATGAAAAAAATAGGTATTATTGATGCTATTATTCCGCGCTATAGAAGTACATATTTTCAACATATTTTCGCAGGTGGGTATTCTGCAGGTTATTATGCTTATATCTGGTCTGAAGTATTGGATTCGGATGCTTTTGCAGCTTTCAAGGAAAAATCATTGTACGATCAAGTGACAGCAGATTCTTTCCGTAAGAATATTCTTGAAAAAGGAGGTACAGATGATCCTGCTAAGATGTACCGTACGTTTAGAGGTGCGGATCCAGATCCAAAATATCTATTGAAAAAGAGAGGTTTGAACTAATACTCACTAATCAAAAAAAGGCGATATAGAAATATATCGCCTTTTTTTTGTTCAGGTACTTGTTATTCTAAAAACTATTCTTACATTTGAATATTATTTATAATGAGTCTAAATAAATAAAGATGCTATGTGTGACACAAAAATTCTAAGCCAAAGAGGAGATACCCATATCAGTGTTTGCCATAAGTGTCAGACCTATTATATCTGGCAACAAAGTTTTGTACTGACATTTACGAAGAAAAAATTCTTCGACTTCTTGAATATTACGAAAAGTAATGGTGATGAACTCTTTTTTAGCACATTTCCAGATGGTGAATTTCGATTGATCATGAAAACACCTTATCCAGATATCGTATTTTCATTTGACGAAGAACAATGGCAGAATTTCAGAGATGCGCTCCAAGAATCTTATTACATGAATGAGTTTTATGGAATGCTGAATAATTAAGATAAAAAGTCCTGTTGCATCGCTTGTGTTTCATCTCTCTTTCCTTATGCGTTGACAACAGGCACAAACAAAACCCTCAGTTATAGCTGCATAAGTGTACGCAACTGTATCCTGAGGGTTCTTTTTTACCTATATATTGATTACTCGCCTATCGCGTAATATTTAAAATCAAGGTCTTCAAGTTCCTTACGGTTCAATAGTTTACGGCCATCGAACACAAATGCAGGCTTTTTCATGTGCTCCTTGATTTTGGCCCAGTCATAGTTCTTAAATTCATCCCATTCAGTCAATACTGCAATTGCATGTGCATCATTGCAAGCCTCATAGGCGGTATTGACCACCTTTACCAAGGCCCTGTTTTCTTCCGAAGATCTGGTGTTCAGATAATCGAGGTCGGCATAGATGCGTTCAGCAGAAACTTTGGGGTCATAGACCGTGATTTCAGCTTGTTCACTCAATAGATAATCAGCCACATAGATCGCCGCAGATTCACGCGTATCATTCGTGTCTTTTTTGAATGCCCAGCCTAAGAAAGCAATCTTTTTGCCCGATACAGTATTATACAATGTTTGGTTAATGTTGTCCGCAAATCGCTGTTTTTGATAATCATTCATCAAAATCACCTGTTCCCAATACTCGGCAACCTCTGTGAGACCGTAACTCCGTGCGATATAAACTAAATTGAGGATATCTTTTTGAAAACAAGAGCCTCCAAAACCTACAGAAGCTTTCAGAAATTTGGATCCAATTCTGGAATCCATACCGATTGCCTTGGAGACTTCATCGACGTTCGCGCCTGTTTTCTCGCATAGTGCCGAGATGGAATTAATGGAGGAGACGCGTTGTGCTAAAAAGGCATTTGCGGTTAGTTTTGACAGTTCAGACGACCAAAGGTTTGTTGTGAGAATCTTGTCGCGACTTACCCAATGTGCATAGATATCGACCAATGCAGCAATAGCTTCATCATTCTCTCCACCTATAAGCACGCGGTCCGGATTGATTAAATCCTGTATCGCTGTTCCTTCAGCCAAAAATTCAGGGTTGGAAAGAATATGGAAATTAACACCATTACCCGTGTTATCCAGGATACTTTTTAAAGCTGCCGCTGTGCGAACGGGTAAAGTCGATTTTTCAACGACAATTTTGTCGTTTTTGGCAACCGCTGCGATCTGCCGTGCACAAAGTTCAATATACTTTAAGTCCGCAGCCATCCCCTTGCCTTTTCCGTAATTCTTAGTCGGTGTATTGACCGAAATAAAAATCATGTCGGCCTCGTCGATAGCTTTTTCGATATCGGTTGAGAAAAACAAATTGCGATGACGCGCTTCCGCAACAATCTCTTGTAAACCGGGCTCGTATACAGGAAGATTATCGAGATTTTCATCATTCCAAGCCGCGATACGGGCTGCATTGACGTCGACGATCGTAATCTCAATATGTGGACATTGCTTTGCAACAACTGACATGGTAGGTCCACCAACATAACCAGCACCGATACAGCATATTTTCTTGATTGTTTTGCTCATTTTGATTATCTTAATCAGCTATAAATTGAAGAACAAACTTAGATAAATTGCTTTTGATATGCAATACAAAGCACAGCATATCAAAACAATTTATTTATAGGAGCTGGCTCATCACTTGTTCTGCTTTCTATTTGCATAATTGCCCTTATGCAATGCTATTAAAGAAGCCATTTCGTAGTGGAGATGCAAAAGATTTATTCTAATTTTACATTAAAAAAGAAACGTTTTGATAAAGCAGGAAGTTATTGATAAGGTACTGGAAACAGCACGGATAGAAGAGGTGGTGGGAGACTTCGTTGATTTAAAGAAACGGGGAACTTCTTTGATCGGAAATTGTCCTTTTCACCATGAAAAGACACCTTCCTTCCACGTTTCTGTTTCGAAGGGTATCTATAAGTGTTTTGGTTGTGGTGTCGGTGGGGATTCCCTCAAATTCGTCATGGAACTGGAAAAGTTCTCATACCCCGAAGCCATTCGTTATTTAGCCGATAAATATTCCATTCAAATTGAAGAAGTCGAGCGTTCTCCAGCCCAGCTTGCCGCGCAGGATAAACGGGAAAGTCTATATGTGCTAAGCGCTTGGGCCAGTAAATTCTTCGCCGAGCAACTCTGGAAAACTGAAATGGGGCAGGTGATCGGACTCAACTATTTCAAGGAGCGCGGCTACCGTGAGGATATCATCAAAAAATTTGAATTGGGTTATTCGCCTGAGGAATGGACGGCATTGGTCGATAAAGCACAGGTAGCGGGTTTTCACCCAGATTATTTGGCCGCGAGTGGTTTGGCTATTGAACGCGATGATAAATCTTTATATGATCGTTTCCGTGGCCGGGTCATGTTTCCGATTCATAACCTTACAGGCCGTGTCATTGGCTTTGGTGGCCGGACACTAAAGACCGACAAAAAAGTCGCCAAATATGTAAACTCTCCTGAAAGCGAAATCTACCATAAATCCGATGTACTGTATGGATTGAATTTTGCCAAAAAAGCAATTATGGAAGAGGATAATTGCTACTTGGTAGAGGGGTATGCAGATGTTCTTTCGGTACATCAAGCTGGAGTCGAAAATGTTGTTTCCTCCTCGGGAACTTCGTTGACAACAGGTCAGATCAAGCTTATTTCCAGATTCACCAAAAATGTGACCATACTGTATGATGGGGATGAAGCGGGGATCAAAGCCTCCCTACGCGGTACAGATATGCTGCTCGAAGAAGGCTTAAACGTGAAGGTGCTGCTTTTTCCCGACGGTAATGATCCCGACTCTTACGTGCAAAAGTTTGGTGCCACGGCTTTTAAAGATTATGTCAAATCCAATCAGCAGGACTTCATTTTCTACAAAACGAATATTCTGCTTCGCGATGCCAATAACGATCCCATAAAAAGGGCCGAGGTTATTCGCGATGTGGTCGAAAGTATTGCATTGATTCCCGATGAAATTAAGGTTTCTGTTTTTATCCGCGAATGTAGCAGCCTTTTGGATATCGAAGAGCGTATTTTGTTGGCTGAACTCAACAAGATTAGGCTCAATAGAGCAAAGAAGGCGGATAAGGATGCTGCTCGTAAAACTCAGAGTCCGCCGCCAAATACAGGGATGCCCCCTTTCGGAATGGACGGGCCACCGCCGGATTTCTTTATGACAGATGATGAAAGGGCGGGATTACCTCCCATAGAGTCTGTAGAACAGCCTGCACAGCTGACTTCGGAAATTCTCCAGGAACGTGAGATCGTCCGAATTTTAATCAACTATGGTGATTATCTGGCAACCTGGGAAGGTGACGGTGATATTCCAGTTGCAGGATTGCTATTGGGAAATATCAGCGACATTGAATTTAAGGATAAAGCTGCGGCTTATATTTTAAACGTCTATAGAGAAGCTGCGGAAAAATACGAAATTCCAGATACGAAACAATTCTATTCAAACTCTGACCCTGCTATAGCAGATTTGGCGATCAATTGCGTTGCCAGTAAATATTCGCTCAGCGAAAATTGGAATGACGATAAGCGTAAAATTTATGTAACGCAAGAATACGAACATCTAAAACAACTTGTCGTTACAGCGATCTATCGGATCAAGAAACGTAAGATTGAAGCTGAAATGCATCATATTCGTGAAGAAATGAAACATGAACAAGATGTGGCCAACCTGGAAGTCCTTATTTTTAAATATCAGAAATTAAAAGAAGCCGAACGCCTATTGGGCGGCTTTCTGGGCAACACTATTGTAAAGTAATCTTTGATATGGCAAAGCATCTTGAAACGGGCGAATGGGGCGAGCAAATGGCCATGGAATACCTCGTCAAGATAGGCTATAAAATAGTGTTAAGAAATTGGCGATTTAAGAATTTAGAAGTAGATTTGATTGTCGTGGACAAGGATACCTTGGTATTTGTTGAAGTAAAAACGCGGTCGGGAACGGATTTCGGCGAACCTTACGAATTTGTGGATCGCAAAAAACAGCGTCTACTGATTCGTGCAGCTCAGGCTTATATTCTTAAAACAGGTTATGTCGGTGAAGTCAGATTTGATGTTGTCGCAATAACAAAATCTCCCAAAACAGCACTCAATCATATCAAAGATGCGTTTTGGGATAGTTGAGGATACGTACTTATAAATAACTATACATAGATGAGAAAAATAACTTATTTTATGGCAATTGCAGCACTAGCTTTTGCTTCTTGTAAGTCAAAAAAATCAAGTTTGGAATTTGCCTCTCCTGGAGCAAATCAAGCTGTTTTAAAAGGTGCTCAGGTCCAATTGAAATTGAAATTTGAATCTGTATCAATGGACTCTGTGGCTTATTTTGTAGATGATAAACATGTAGGGTCATCAACAGATACAACGGCAATTACGGTTGATACCAAAGACATGGCCTATGGTACACGTAATATTTCCGCCCTGGTATACAATGCTGGAAAACCCGATTCTGTTTCAAGTACATTTTATGTTGTACCTGAAAATGCGAAGAACTATGGTTTTGAGGTTGTCAACAAATACCCGCACGATACCACAGCTTTTACACAAGGGCTACAGTTTGCGGATGGTATTCTCTACGAATCCAATGGCCGTTATGGAGAGTCCAACTTGAGAAAGGTCGATCTAAAAACAGGCAAAGTACTACAGGAGATCAAATTTGATGAAAAGACTTTTGCCGAAGGAATGACATTGGTTGGTAATAAGTTATTTATGTTGACTTGGCAACAGGGAGAAGGATATGTCTTTGATAAAAATTCTTTTGTCAAGGAAAGTTCCTTTAAATATGAAAATAGCAAAGAAGGTTGGGGCTTGACCTACGATGGCCAGCATTTGATAAAGTCTGATGGATCCAATAAATTGTTCTTTTTAGATGCAACGACCGGTAAAGAGCTAAATGCTATCGGAGTTTACGATGAAGCTGGACCCGTGGATGAACTTAATGAACTGGAATATATAGACGGCAAAGTCTACGCAAATGTCTATCAAAAGGATGTTATTGTTATTATAAATCCTCAAACAGGAGCGGTAGAAGGACGGATTAATCTTGTTGGTATCTATGAGCATACTTCCGCTTATGACAATGAATTGAATGGAATTGCTTACGATCAAGCTGGAAAACGTCTTTTTATAACAGGGAAGTTATGGAATACATTATTTGAGATCAAGACAGTTGAAAAATAAATGAACTTCAAGTCTTGATCCTTCTTCGTAAGGTCGACAGTATTGCAAGTTTGTGTAAAATTAGAAGGGGGTATCCAAAAGATTGGATACCCCCTTTTTCATGCAATTTTATACGTATTCCGCTGCCACATCATTTTAGAGATTCAATTCTCAACGGGTCTGATTTGGCTTTTTGAGCATTTTCTTTTTTATTGGCCCCATTCTTTTTTGAAGTATGGATGTTATCGTATGAGGCATGCAATTCAATCTTTTGTATAATGATGCCTCAAGGGCTGAGACAGATCGCTTTTAGAAGTGTATGGAGTGAATGAAACATTATGGCGAGCAGATCTCCGGGAGCGTGCCTCTCTAATAAAGAAGAGCAGAGTTTACCCGACATCAATATAGCTGATGGGTGTATGCTATTATTGTTGGCTGATTTCGCTAGAATAGGCAGTTATAAAAGGAAACTAAAAACCCCTTTGAACCAGTAGGAGCAAAATAGTTAAAGCAAAAAAAGGAATGAAGTTTGAAACTCCATTCCTTTTTTTATATTGATTTAATTTCGATTAATAAATCGGAGTAAACATCCAAGTATCGTCAAAACGAGATGAACCGTTAAGTCCAGTCGTGATGTAACCGTTGTTTCCTACAGCGAAACCAACAGCATCTTGGCGTGCTGAACCAGCGAAAGCGCCGTTATCATTTGTCCAGTAGTCACCAGAAATATTATATTTCCATGTACTATTGATTACTGCATTTTTGTAACCACCAACAACGAATGGTGTACCATTGATCGCGAACGCAGAGGCATTTGAACGAGTCAAATCGTACGTATATGAATTATCAGCTCTATTGATATCGTTCAATTTAGTCCATTTGCTACCATCAAATTTATAGAAATCTTTTGGGTAAGAACCGTTAGAAATACCACCACCTACATAGGCTACATTATTGACAACAAAAGAGAAAGCTGCTTTTCTTTTCGCTGAAAAAGGAGCATCACTAATTGCTTGCCAAGTATTAGCAGCAGGATCATATTTGTAAAACTCATTGGTATTTGTTGTTCCACCACTAACTACAGTTTCACCGGTTCCAACATAAGCCGCACCGTTTAAAGTAAAAGCTACTGCATTAGACAAAGCAATAGGAAGTGGAGCAATGCTTGACCAAGCACCTTTTCCGCCGTTAGCTGTAGGGTCAAATTTGTAGAAATCTGTTAGGTTGTTTGTTCCGTCATTTCCACCACCAACATAACCGACATTACCAATGGAAAAGCCGATGGCACCGTTTCTCTCAACACCTGTGAAAGGTGCTTTTTCAGCCCAAGTATCTGATGCTGCGTCATACGCATACGTGTCTTTCACGCGGAATGGTTTACCACCAGCGTTACTTGCTAGACCAGTAGTGACATATGCAACGTTATTTATCAAAAAGCTAGCAGCAGATGAAGTTTGTGGCCCTTTAAAAGCAGCTTTTGCAAACCATTCATCTGATTTGGTTGTGCTGTCGTCACTTTTTTTACAAGAAGAGATAGTTGTAACTGTAAATACAAAAGCTAATAAAACGAGTAGCCAATTTTTCTTGTTCATAAATTATTGAAATTTAGTATAAAGGATGTTTAATTTAATTTTCGGATCATTCTCATTATCTTTTGCCAATATTAACCTGTCTCCAGTTGAAAACAAACTCGATGTCGGTAAAGATAGATATAATGAAGTGTTTTTGTATGCTGTTGTTTTAATTTTTGTCAAATATTCAATCAGATTGAATGTATATTTTCCATTGGAACCAAAATCATCGCCAGGAACTAATGTAGGTGCTTGCACACTTCTAGAATCAGTCGCATAGGGTGTTAATAACATACTAATTGGGTTCCCGTTTGGACTGGCAATCATCAAAATTACATTCTTGGGTTGCGCAAAATTTGTTTTGGCTCCATTTTCTACCTCGATGATCAGTTCCGCTTTATTGATTGCAATGGATGGATTGTTCACCAATTCTAATAACGTTGGAAATTCAATTTTTGCTACAACACCAGTTGAGCCTTCTAAAAATACATTTCCATCAGTTTGTTGACTTGCAAGTTGCGGATTTTTTATGGTCATCGGCGCAAATTTTGTTGCAGAGCGATCTGCTTCAATTTGATTATACTGATAAGCCTTGTTATCAATGGAAAAATATTGTTTGCCAACGGATTTTGTTCCTTCATTATTCAGGAATGAATAATGGACCTGTAAAAATACAGTGTCTTTGAATCCAATAACTGCCGTATTGCTATTGTCAGGGACAAGTGCCAATCCTTTGAAATACTCTTGGAAACTTGTACTATTTTGAATTCGGTTATCATTATTTTTGATCATTGTAAACAACTCATTGCTAATGCTGTTGTTGAATCTAAAAAATAAGGAATCTGCCGATTGTATACGCGGTTTAAAGGAAAGTTGTGCCAGTGGGGTATTTTCATAGGCAAACTTTTGTTTACTGAATATCGCTGCTGAACTTACAAAAACAGGACGTTCATCAACAGGTTTGGTTAAATCAATCTGTGTTTGCGTAATTTCTTCTGTGACACGGTGTACTGCTATCTTTTGTACTTTCGTTGTATCACCGTAAAAATATTTGTTTGGCTTTAATACCAAGGTTACAGAATCCAAGGTAGCATCATCAGGTATAGAAGCATTACTTATCGTTCCTACTCCTAGGCGCATATAAGCTGTAGACTTCATGCTACCCGTAACAGCATTGCTATTCTTTCCTACGAGCATTGTTCCAGTAGCAGAAGTCGGAATATCGTCCAATTGATAAGTCGAAACTTTGGCGGAAACCGTATCAATTGGTACTAAACCGATTGTTTCATCTCTTGAACTATCCAATGAGAGCGAAATGTCTTTATTACAACCAACAAAAGCGGCCAATGTAAAAAGTGGAAGTAAAAGTTGAATACTACGTCTCTTAAAGTCTTTAATCATATTAATTTTTGAATAGTGCAAAAGTAATCAATGCGAACTGTTAATCAGTGTTATATTTTGTTAAATATGGTTAATTACCACAGCGATTGCAAATCTAGTAATTTAAATTTGTTTTAGTTATGGGTAGAAGATTTAAATTACTGATCAGTTTGATCGTTTTAATAGGGGCAGGAATTACTGTAGTGCTAGGCTTTTGGCTTTATGGAAGTTATACCAATCGTCGCGACCTGTTCCTTTCTACCGCAGAGCGTTCACTCTTCAATGCTGTTCAGGAGGCATACCAAGCGCGCAATGGTGATCGGAAGTTAGATGGCCCCGAGGCTGATCGGAATCGCCTCCTCCAAGATGTAAAACGAGAGCTTCTGGGCTTATTGCCAGCTGCTGAACTCGATAAGGCTTTACAACGTGTAAGCGCCGAACGACCTAAAAACGAGCGATTTGATCGCGAGATCCACAGTAGGCGGGAGAAAATGTTTCCCAAAGACCGCGAAGGGCAAGGCGCAATTATCCCGCCCTTTCTGTTCCGGGACTTTGAGATGAACAAAGCTAATCTGGATTTGATCGAAAGGAAGTTTAAAGAATCCCTGAACAATAAGAGCATAGCAGTACCATTTGAAATGGCTATTGTCACGATTCCACACGATCAAATCAAAGATGTACGACGCAAATACCGCGAAGCAAATCTTGCTTGGACGAGACCCATGATGGTTAATCCCATAAAAAATGAATTTCTTGTTATCAAGTTTCAGGAGGATTGGAAGTATTTGCTGTATAGCTTAAGTTGGCAGCTGTTGATCTCACTGCTTTTGATTGGACTGCTGCTTGGGACATTCTTCTATTTGATGAAAACCATTCTCAACCAAAATAAGATGGCCGAGCTGCGTAAGAACTTTGTCGATAACATGACGCATGAACTAAAAACACCGGTTTCCACTGTGATGGCAGCTATAGAAGCGATACAGTTGTATGGTGTGCAGGATGACCGGGAAAAGATGAATCGTTATCTGAATATCTCCAAAAAAGAACTGGAGCATCTGTCCAATATGATTGAAAAAGTGCTTCAGATGGATATTGATGCAACGAGAGGGATTGTGCTGCAGCGTTCTGATTTTGATCTTGTCGCGATGGTGAAAGGAGCCATTGAAGTTGCGCAGCTGAATAAGTCCAAGCAAGTGGACTTTAAGCTCATTGCCGTTCCAAGTGAGATAAGGATCAATGGCGATGAAGCCCACTTAAAAAATGTGATCAATAATTTACTGGAAAACGCGATAAAATATGCTGGACAGCACGTTTATATCGAGGTAGAAGTGAAGGAAATGAAAGAAAATGTCCATATTCGTATTACAGATAATGGTAACGGAATATCCGCAGAATACCATAATCAAATCTTTGATATGTTCTTTCGGGTTCCTTCCGGTAATCTGCACGATGTGAAGGGTTTTGGCTTGGGGCTTGCTTATGTCAAGCAGGTTGTAAAAAGGCACGAGGGCAAGATCACAGTGGACAGTGAGCTGGAAAAAGGGAGTACCTTTAATATCCGATTACCTTACAAATAAAAAGCAATATTTATATTTCAGAAAGAAAATAGGGCCGTTTATCGGACAGTAATTAGGCTGA
This sequence comes from Sphingobacterium sp. UBA2610, assembly GCF_002339225.1. Taxonomy (NCBI): domain Bacteria; kingdom Pseudomonadati; phylum Bacteroidota; class Sphingobacteriia; order Sphingobacteriales; family Sphingobacteriaceae; genus Sphingobacterium; species Sphingobacterium sp. UBA2610. The sequence continues at coordinate 285,302 of NZ_DDKA01000019.1, read as the reverse complement.
TTTATGCTAAAGATTTCTTAGAAACAAAGCCGAAATATATTTTGATTGAATGACAACGCTATGATTGAAATTTTATATGTAGAAGATGAGCCAAGTCTTGGGATGATCGTTGCCGATAGCCTGGAGGCGAATGGATTTAATGTCACCCATTGTAGCAATGGTCATGAAGCCTTGGAAGCATTTACAGCGGCTCGGCCGGATATTTTGGTCGTAGATGTCATGATGCCCGTGATGGATGGCTTTACATTGGCAACAAAAATACGCGAATCAGACACGCAGATACCCATTATCTTCTTGACGGCCAAAGTGCAGACAGAGGATGTTGTAAAGGGATTTCGTTTGGGCGGAGACGATTACGTCAAAAAACCGTTTAAGATTGAAGAATTGGTTGTGCGGATAGAGTCCCTGTTAAAAAATAGCCCCAAAATGCTGTTCGGCCAAAAGCTGATGATAGGAGACTATAGCCTCGATAGCCTAAAACATCAGTTGACCTATCAAGGTGAGGTGCTTAAGCTGTCTTTCCGTGAAAGTGAGCTGCTGCGGAAGTTATACGAACAAAAAGATAAGGTCATCCCACGCGAGGATATCATGCGAGCCTATTGGAGTCATGATAAATATTTTACGGGACGAAGCTTGGATGTGTTTATCAGCCGGATACGAAAATACCTCAGTCAGGATGACCGCATCAAGATTACCAATGTCAGAGGAGTTGGCTATATGCTTACTGTTGATTGATTGATTGATTGAT
>NZ_DDKA01000019.1:204690-284318 GCF_002339225.1 Sphingobacterium sp. UBA2610 | reverse complement strand
ATTGATTGATTGATTGATTGATCGGAGTGTTCCACGTGGATTGGCAATGGTGCATATTAACGACGGGTTTTCATTTCTCCTTTTCTGCCGAGTCCCCGAATATGGTAGGTAAAACTTAATATGGCGTAGCGTGTTATTGCATTTGATTGGGATACACGTACCCAAAGATCATTGACCTGCTGATTGATGTTTTTATTGTCATTAAATAGATCAAATACCGTGAGATTGATCTCGGCATTCCTACGTTTGAACAATTTCTTGCCGATAGAGACATTCCACAACAAACTTGTCGTACTTGGTGAATTCAGGATGCTGCCATTGTAAAGGTAGTTGAACGTTGAATTGAGCGTCCAAGTTTTTAATAAAGTCAATGCAATGGAATTACCAATGGTATGTTTATAGACCGAATAATTCGATTTTTCGCTGGCTGAGTTCTTGGAGAAGGCGATGTTTCCATTGTAATCCAGTCCGATAATGACATCCTTACTGAATGCCGTGTTTACACCGACCCGTTGACTCAGGCCGTACGTTTGCGCATTGACCTTTTCGAGATTCAATAAGGTGTAATTCTGGTTGAAATAGAGGTTATTGTTTAGGTTGAAGTTAAGTTTCCATGGTTCAAGGCGGTATCCAAGGCTATTTTGCCATTTGAGATTATAGACCCCATTGAAATTTTCGGGCCTGATGTATTGCCCACCAGGCCCGAGTATAACATCCGCTGCGATCGTAAATGCTGAATCTGTGGTGAAAATGGTATTGGAGATTTTATGTTCAATAAAATCTGCTGTAATGTCAGAGGTGAAACTTCTGCCCGAGCCTTTATTGATCGATCTAAATTGTACCACAAGGTTATGGTCATATTCTTGCTTAAGATCCGGATTTCCCGAGCTAATGCGTAGTGGATTTTGATTGTCTATAAAATCTTGCAATTGCTCGATGGAAGGGGTATTTGTCTTTGCATTATACCGAAACTCGACCCGAGTATCCTTATTGAAATTATATTGGAAGTTGAGGTTAGGTAGTAGGCTATTGAAGCGGCTTTTTGTGGTCAGTATATTCGGAAACAATTTATCATTGACCTGTGAAGCCGTCTGATAATCTAAACCAATCTGAAATCTTATGCTATCCTTTTTGTTAAATAAGTAGGAAACCCCACCACTATGGTAAACAAAATCATTCCGGAATTCATTGGAAAGACGATTTTTTAATTCCCCTAGCTGGCCTGTTTCGGCTAGAAATTCATAGGTCCTGCGGTCCGAATAGCGTGCCGTATTCCGAAAAGTATAATTCCCTTGCAACCGGGAATACTTACCGAGCATCTCGGTATAGGCTATCTTTGAGCGAAAGCCGTTATTGTCACCCATGGTATAGTTCCTATTGTTGACGGTGTCGACCCGGCTGAATAAGCCCTCTTTATAATAAGAGTTTAGTGCAAAATTTTCCGCATGACTCTTGTTGCTGTTAAATGAGCCATTGAAATTAAAACTGATCGTGCGCCCAGGTTTGTTGAGTCTCCGCATGTAAGTGAGGTCTCCGCTCCAGTTGAAGTTTTCTCCAAAGCTCTTATTCCTGCGGTCGGAACTATTCAGCATTTCTGCTAGATTTAACAAGGTATTGCCTGTGGAACTTGTATTCCTATCGTTACTTTGATAGGAGAAATTAGGCTGAAAGTCCAGTTTCTGAATCGAATCTATCTTCCAGTTTGCGCGGATAGAGAAAGCATGATTGTTGTCGTAAGTACTGTTTAATTGATCTTGATTGTTGATTTGGTTGGCCCGGTTACCTGCCGTATATTCTGTTTTATTTTGGCTGACGATGTTATTGTCCGTATAGTTGTAGGTATAATTCGCATTGAAGTCCATGCGGTCATCGAAAAAGCGATCCAAGTAGTTGAAACCGGCGTTAAAGCGCGTCGTCACCCCTTGTCCGGTACGTCCTCTGGTGTTTCCGCGGGTCGCAAAACCATTGGGCTGATTAACATTGTTGGTATTGATGTCAATTGAATATTGCCGTTTGGGGTTCATTTTGGTTACCTGTGTATTGACGGCATATTTTCGGTCGGGACCCGCACCTCCGGAGAGCTTGCCAAAATAGGATTTTCTTTTATCAGGCTTGGTGACAATATTGATCACTTTCATGCGTTTTCCATCGTCAAAACCACTAAACTTGGCCTGCTCGGTTTTGTCATCGATAATTTGGATCTTGGCGATAACATCGGCCGGAAGGTTTTTTAGGGCAATCTTAGGATCGGTGCTAAAAAACTCCCGACCATCAATAATAATCTTATTGACAGGCTCGCCCTGCGCTTTTACATTGCCATCTTCATCAATTTCAACACCAGGAATCTGTTTGACCAATTCGTCAGCATCTGCAAAATCCTGCGTGATATATTTCTTGGTGTCAAACTCCAGCGTATCTCCTTTAACCTGTATACTGCTCGAAGAAATGTTAATTTCATCCAGTACAATCTCGGCATTAGTGAGTTTAAACATTAAATCGATTGTTTGCCCGATTAGTTTTACACGCCGAAGATCCATGCTGTATCCCATCGGCTGTGTACTGACCAAATAATCTCCGTTGGGAAGTGTACTGCTGCTGAATCTGCCCAAAATGTCTGTCGGAACCTGGACTTTACTGGAATCTTTTACCGCTATAATGGTGATGCTTGCACCTCTGATAGGCTGCGAAGTCGTATTGTCAAGCAGCTTGCCCGTAATATACTGTTGGGCTTGCCCGTTTTTCCCCAATAGCGATAAGCAGATAGAAAAGAACAAAATGGTCCAAAGTTTGATCTTCATCGGTCGAGGTGCAAATGTGTTTTAATGTGTTGTTGACGGTTATATAATTTTATTTCCCAAAAATATGGCACTATTTGTTACGAATTATTATCATTTTAGTTACAATAACCCCAAGTGAATGGAAAGATTAGATATATTTGCAGTAGAATTATAAAATCAACTGAACAAGTCCGTATAACGATCGAGTGATATGCGGATATAGATTAAAAAAATAAAAGATGAAAGAAAGTGTTTTGAGTAGAAAAGAGCGTATTATGAAAGAAGCCTTGTTGCTTTTTTCAGATCAAGGCTATACGAATACCTCTACCAAAACGATTGCCCAAAATGCAGGAGTTTCCGAAGCATTAATCTTTAAACATTTTGGGAATAAAGACGCACTGTTGGTTTATTTGATTAAATCAGGTTATCGTAAGGTTCTTACGCACCACCGCGGAATGATGACCTATCGTGAACCAAAGGAATTTCTGCGCACAATGATCAATCTACCCAATAAATTGGTTACCGCGGAACCCTTATTTTGGAAATTGCAGGAGCGTTTGTCTCATCACCCCTTTTCCAAACAACAGCACGAGCAGTTTATGAAGCCTGTGCAGCCCATTATCCATCGTGCTTTTGAAGATCTGAACTATGAAAATCCAGATCTCGAAACACAATTTCTCTTGTTGATTATCGACAAGCTGTGGAAAAAGGAAGCGATAGGTGAATTGGAAAATGTGATGGAGTTGACGCTGTTTCTAGAGAAAAAATATAACCTGATTTAGCTTAAAAAGCTGAATTATAGTCTTTTCTAAACATCTATTCCTTGATAAAGTTCTTTCGTGCTTATCAAACCGATAATTGAATTGTAATCGTTGGATGGCAGTTGTATTCCGGCGCTGTTATTTTTCTATATATAAAGTGTTAGTATTGCTCCCACCAATTGACATGCGGTATATTTCAGCTCTGCACCTTACGAATTGCTGTTTTATGCGTGTTTATATGAAATTGTTGCAAAAACAATTTCATATTGTCCAAAATAATAACGTCCTTAGTATTTCTATTTTAAATACATTATACAAACTAATTTATGTTCAAAAAACTCGGTCTGGGAATATTGGCATTAGTCGGCACAATTTCTTTTTTGAAAGCTCAGGACAAAAAAGATTTTGTGAAATACATCAACTCCCAGCATGCATGGGTCGATGCGGTATTCAATACGTTGACGCCAAAAGAAAAAGTTGCACAGTTATTTTTGGTTAGGGCACACACCAATTTAGGACAGAAATATATTGACTCCGTAGCTCAGGTTATACAGGACCAACATTTGGGCGGTCTCGTTGTTTTTCAGGGCGGTCCTGTCCGCCATGTTGATATGTTCAATCGGTATCAATCCCTGTCCAAGGTCCCATTGATGGTGACATTTGATGGCGAGTGGGGATTAGGCATGCGTATGCCAGATTCTACTTTGTCGTTCCCTTATCAGATGACTTTAGGGGCCGTTCAGGATAATCAGCTGATTTATCGCATGGGACGTGAGGTTGCTTTAGACTTCCAACGTATAGGTATGCATTTCAATTTTGCCCCTGATGTGGATATCAACAATAACCCTAAAAATCCCGTTATCGGTATCCGCTCCTTCGGTGATAATAAATATAATGTAACCCAGAAAGCTAAAGCGTATATGGACGGTATGGTGGATGGTGGTATCCTGGCTTCCATTAAACACTTCCCAGGGCATGGCGATACAGATGTGGATTCTCATTATGATCTGCCGCAACTACCTTTCGACAAAAAACGTTTGGATACCCTGGAGTTGTATCCGTTCAAAGAGCTTATTAAAGCCGGTGCACCTGCTGTTATGGTGGCCCACATGAATATTCCGAGTTTAGATGACACGCCTAATATGCCATCTTCCATCTCTAAAAAGGTTGTAACCGATCTTTTGCGTAATGAACTTGGCTTTAAAGGACTAACAGTTACTGATGCAATGGACATGAAAGGTGTAAAGAAGTTTTTTCCAAATGGAGAAGCCGACGTACAGGCGATTATCGCAGGGCATGATTTACTTGAAGTGTCGGAGAATAGCAAGCGTGCGATCGATTTGATTGTAAAAGCTATTGAAGAAGGACGTATCGCGCAGGCCGATATTGATGCGCGGGTAAAACGAGTGCTTGCCGCTAAGCTCTGGCTTGGTTTAGATAAATATCAGGCAACTGTACAACAGAATCTATACCATGATTTACATCGTGCTTCAGCTGTTCAACTCATTGACGAACTGTCCGATGCAGCGATCACCGCTTTGAACTCGATAGAAAAATTAAAATCCTTCAAAAAGGATTTACCTACGGCTATTATCAACATTGGTATTACAGCCAATCAGACCTTCCAAAATGAATTGGCTAGTGCACTCACAAATGAAACACAATATTTCATCACGGATAGCACAAGTAAAGATGATATCAAACGTCTTACCAAAGAAATCAAGAAGAACAAACAATTTATTATTGCCGTACACGATACGAGACTTCGTCCACGTCCGACCATGGTATTAAATAAAGATGTTCAGGGCCTGATGAAGAAATTTGCAAAAAAATCAATCCTGACTTTATTTACCAATGCCTATGCTGTGGATGGATTTGAAGCATCCAAAAAAGCAAAAACAATTTTGCTGGCCTATCAAAATGATGCTTTCATGCAGAAAGCGGCAGTGAAAACTATTTTAGGGCAAAATACGCCGAAAGGAAAACTCCCTGTTACGATAAACAAAAAATTTAAATACGGACAGGGGAAATAAAGCATTATAAAATCACACCAACACGGTACCTCTTCCAAAAATGGCCCTCCTGCAATTGCAAAGCCATTTCGGAAGGGGTATTTTTTTTAGCAGCACTTAAATCTCTTCATGGGCGGACCTGCTATCGGATGGCTTACTTTCATTTTTCATACGGTCAATCGCCGTCACGACATATTTATACTTTTGATGCTGTTTGATATCGTCATCGGTATATTGAAGCTTATCCCCATCAAAGGTGATAAAAATGATTTTTCCAGGGTCTTTAATGTTTACTTTTTCATCGAGGTTGAAGCGATAGATCACATAGCCATAAGCCGACTCCCCATCATTGGCCACATCGGGTTTTTGCCAAAATAAGGTATTCATTTTACCATTGGCCGAATTTTTCACCAGAAGACCGAAGGGGGCATTGGGTGGGATACTATCTAACCAAGGCATTGTAGGGGGTAAAGCCGGTGTACGGTACAGGTCATTTCGCATGGAATCCTGCAGTCCAACAAGATTGTCCGTGAGTGACTTGGAACTGAAATAAATACTTCCCTCCACATCGTGCTCCTCCCTTAAGTGGCGTACCTGTCTGGGGATCTGACTACGGTCTGTCCAGCCGATTTTATTTTCGGTAACACGATAAGCTCCATGCCCGACATAAAAGTGACGGCCATAGGTGTGTTTCTGCCACCAGTCAACCAAGATCTCATAGGCTGCTGCGCGATTTTTGAATGGAAAGTAGATCTGTGGATTGATATAATCGATCCAACCTTCCTGCATCCATTTGACACCGTCAGCATACAGTTCCCGGTAAGCGCTCAGACCACGGGTATCTGATCCGGCACTGTTATTTTCTTTGTTGTCCCATACCCCACAAGGACTAATGCCATATTTGACATATGGTTTTATCTTTTTGATGGCAACACCAAGATCGTGCACCAGTACGTTGACATTGTTGCGTCGCCAGTCGTCAATTTTCTCGATCCCATTATTATATTGACCAAAGGTAATCTGATCCGGTACCGGTGTATTTCTGCTATCGGGATAGGGGTAAAAATAATCATCGAAATGAATGCCATCTACATCGTAGTTTTTGACCACATCCATGATGACATCAATAATATATTTGCGAACTTCCGGAATACCGGGGTTGAAAAGCTTCTTGCCAGCATAGGTGAAGAACCATTCCGGGTGACGCTTGGTAATATGCTCATCCGAAAAATGAGCCGGATTTAATGTTGTGGAAGCACGATACGGATTGAACCAGGCATGGAGTTCCATTCCTCTCTTGTGGGCCTCGGTGATGGCAAACTCCAAGGGGTCATAAAATGGCGAAGGTGGTAATCCCTGTTTCCCGGTTAGATATCTACTCCATGGTTCTCTGCCCTTCGCGTAAAATGCGTCGGCAGCTGGACGTACCTGCAAAATAATGGCATTCAGTCCCGCGCTGCGGTGCTGGTCCAATAAATCAATAAACTCCTGTTTTTGCTGTGCGACATTATTGCCCGCTTTGACAGATGGCCAGTCAATATTACCTATGGTTGCAACCCACACGCCACGAAACTCCCGCTTAGGTAGTTGCTGGGAATACGTTCTAATCGAAAATAAACAGATAACAATGGTAAAAAAAGAATATAAATATGTTTTTCCCGTCATTCTATAAATTATAGCCAACAAAGATAGGGAAGCATTTCTTACTTTTTCCCTAAAAAATGTAAGATGTTTGTTGGATACTTGTTAAAAGAACCTGAGCTTGGTTTTCAAATTGATAATAATGCAAATACAAGTAACATTGTACTTTATTTGTGCTAATTTAGATGCGGTTTTCACAAAAGCAATGGCTTGATCGGCTAATCACAATAAAAAAGATTATGAGCAAAGAACAAATATCCGTTTTTGACATGTTTAAGATTGGTATAGGGCCCTCGAGTTCGCATACCTTGGGACCTTGGCGTGCAGCCCAGCAATTTACAGCTGTTCTTAGGTCAAAAGGTGTCTTGCATGAAGTCGAACAAGTCAAAATCCTGCTGTATGGTTCTTTGGCCAAAACCGGTGCTGGACATGGTACCGATATTGCTGTGCTCCTGGGACTAAGTGGAGATGATCCGGTTACCTTTGATGTCAATAGCGTGATGCCCAAAGTCGAGCATATTAAGACAGTCGGCGAACTGGAAGTCGCTGGCGAACGGACGATTCCTTTTTCCTATCCGGAAGACCTCTTGTTTCTATACGCGGAAAGTTTACCTTTTCACCCCAACGCAGTGACCTTTCAGGCATTCCTATCCAATGGTAAGGCAATTACTGAAACCTATTATTCGATAGGTGGCGGTTTTGTGGTGCAGGAAAATGATACTGAAGGTGTTTTGTCTGAAGTGGACCTTCCGTTTCCTGTCGATACTGCACAGGAACTCTTGCATTGGACGATGAAAACGGGTCTGAAAATCTCGGAGCTGGTCCTTGAAAATGAATGTGCATGGCGTGAAGAAAGTGAAACCGTGGCAGGCGTTTTGAATATTTATAAAACAATACATGAATGTATCTACCGCGGCTGTCATACTGGCGGGACATTACCTGGGGGCTTAAATGTCGAACGTAGAGCAGCCAAGCTAAACAAGAAGTTAATGCAGGGACGAAGTTATCAAGATTATGAGTCCTGGGTAGCGGCCATTCGCGAGGGCGGCCAAAACTTTCAATATATTCTGGATTGGGTAAGTTGTTTTGCACTTGCCGTAAATGAGGAGAACGCCTCTTTCGGACGTGTGGTTACAGCTCCTACCAATGGGGCCTCAGGCGTTATCCCAGCGGTGTTGCAATATTACATTACTTTCCACGACGGAATGCTTGAAAATAAAATTATCCAATTTATTCTTACCGCATCCGAGATCGGATCGATATTTAAGAAAAATGCAACCATTTCAGCCGCAATGGGCGGTTGTCAGGCCGAGATTGGCGTTTCATCAGCGATGGCAGCCGGCGCGCTGACAGAAGTACTCGGCGGATCACAGCGCCAGGTGCTGATGGCAGCCGAGATTGCCATGGAACATCACCTCGGATTGACATGCGATCCAATCGGTGGACTGGTACAAATTCCTTGCATCGAACGCAACACAATGGGAGCCATTAAAGCCATTACTGCGGCACAATTGGCACTGCAATCGAATCCGGATAAAGCAAAAGTAAGTTTGGATACAGTGGTTAAAACTATGTGGGAGACTGCTTTGGATATGAATGCCAAATATAAGGAAACAGCAGATGGTGGATTGGCCGTCAATATTCCATTGAGTTTGCCGGAATGTTAATGACTGCCGAAGTTTTCTCGTTTTTCGTATCTTTGACGCTGTAAAATAGATCTATTCTTATAAAGAGCATAAACGAATGAAATATTGTGCAATCGCCTCCGGAAGTAATGGGAACTGTTATTATGTCGCTAAAGATGATTCTGCTATCTTGATAGATGCTGGAATCAACAGCAAGCATATACACCTGCGGATGTACAACCTGGGTATTTTACCGACTCAGATCAAAGCAATTTTCATTACCCATGAACATTCTGATCATATTAGGGGCCTATCTGTATTTGCCAAAAAATATAATTTACCGGTTTATATTACCAAGGGAAGTTACGATGGCACCCGTTTGCATCTTCCATCCCATTTGGTCCATATCATTTCTCCTGATGAGGTTGTTGAAATTGGAGGACTTAAGGTGTACGGTATTCCCAAATATCACGATGCCAAAGAACCATGCAGCTTTCTTGTCTCAGATGGAACATACAATATCGGTGTCCTGACAGATATTGGACGACCTTGCGAAAATGTGCAGCATGTTATTCAACATTCGGATGTTTTGCTCCTGGAATCAAATTATGACGAGGAGATGTTGCGTACAGGACGCTATTCCTATTTTCTGAAAAATCGGATCAGCAGTGGTTGGGGACACTTGTCAAATCGTGTTGCCGTCGAACTGTTTAACGCCTATAAAACCGACCGTCTTAAACATCTTATCCTCACTCACCTCTCCGGCGAAAATAATACCGTCGATCTGGTACAGCAAACTTTCGAACCACATTGCGAACGTATCCAGCTACATGTCGCGACACGTTACCAGGAAACAGAATTATTCGACCTGAAACTTGTGCTGGAAAACCATGTGGCATATTTTTCAATCCTTTCCGCACTCTCTTCCTAACTAACAACGCTCTTTTTGTTCGCTGTATTTCTTCAGTTAAAGCGTAAGAATACTGTAAAATGAAAAAATTAGTTGTTTTAAAAAGATTTCCTGTTATATTTGCTTTGTTTTTAATCAGTCTAAATAATATCTTTTATACTTATTTGGACAACAAGAAACAAAAAACACCATGTAATAGACGGCAATCTATCACATGGCGTTAATCTACATACAGCGGCAACTGCATGTAGATGACTGAAACAGCACGCTGTGTCAGTTACTCCCGATATACGATATGGAAGAACTTGCAAGATAACGAATTTTATTATTTTATTCGTTGTTAAGCATATGCAAAACCTGCAAATTCTCCCATAATAAGTTGAAGAAAACTAAACATCAATCAACATATTATGAAAATTTTAATTTCATTTTTCACATTTCTTACGGTATTACTGTGTAGTCACTCTAGTCATGCCCATGCCCTTTGGATTGAATCATCTTCTTATGGAACGTTAAACCAATCCCATGAAGTCAAGGTATATTACGGCGAGTTTGCAACGAATGAAAGAGATCAGGTCGACAAATGGTACTCCGACGTGAAGGACTTCTCATTAATGTTGCATGCCCCGGGACAGGAACCCGTCAAGCTTCAATTGACGAATCAAGGCGATCACTTTAGCGGTTCATTCCAACCTACAGCAGCCGGAACCTATTTCCTATCCATTGTTAAAGCACCTAAAGATCTAGGCGGTAAAACGAAATATGAATTTTCTTCCTTAGTGCCTGTTATCGTAGGAAAGTCTGCAACACTCGATTATAAAAATGTAAAAAGCCCATTGCAAATTGAATTGCTTGGTGCGGCTAACGCAAAAAAGGGGCAACGTATACAAGCAAAGATCACCAGCTTCGGCAAAGCTGTTCCACAGGCCAAAGTTTCTGTTTTTTCGACTACCGGTTGGGGAAAAGAGTTTGTTGCGGACGAGCATGGCATCCTGACATTTGACGCAATATGGGCTGGTCCATACGTCTTGGAAGCAAGTACGTTTGCTGAAACTGCAGGTGAACATGAAGGGAAAGCCTATGCTTCGACATGGCAGGGAAGTACGACTTTCATTACTGTCAAATAACCGCAGCTACAGCGCAGACAGCATAAGGGTCTAATCTGAAACGATGGCAACACCAATGGGTCCTTACAAAAAAAATATCTAAGAAAAATCTACTATAATAAAACATCTACCATACTACATTCATGAATAAAACTTTATCCTTTTTGGCTATTCCTATGATTAGTTCGGTCTTTTCTGTTGCACAAGCACAGACGAACAAAGTCATTGAAGGAATTCTTATCAATGAAAAATCCGAACCTATCACAGGAGCGACAGTAAAATTAACTAATACAGGTGTTACCACCAGCACAGTTAGTGAGGGGCATTTCGCTTTTCATAAGCTTTCATCCAAAACCTACCATATCGAGATTAAAGCGATCGGTTACGGTAAGCATACGATGGAAGTGAACGTAACAGATGAGACGGCAAACCTTGGTCCCATTATCTTAAAGGACCAATCGCAAGCTATTGACGAAGTTGCGGTTTATGGTAAATACTATGAGCATTATAAGTTTGACAGTATCTCCGGATCGTTACGCCTTAAAACACCAATCCTAGAGCTGCCTCAAAATATACAGGTTATTTCTTCCGATTTAATGGCAGATCAACAGGTTTTCGACATTGTTGATGGTATTACGCGTAATGTTAGTGGCGCAACACGTCAGGGCCATTGGGACAACCAATATGCCAATATCCGTATGCGTGGCTCTAAGATCCCTGCATTCCGTAATGGGATGAACATTGAAGCTTCTTGGGGGCCTACAGCCGAAGATGCAAGTATGATCGAACGGATCGAATTTGTAAAAGGACCAGCCGGTTTTATGCTTGCCAATGGCGAACCTGGCGGCTTTTATAATGTGGTAACAAAAAAACCTACCGGTAATACCAAGGGGTCTGTTACCCTGAATACAGGGAGCTTCAGTACCTATCGCGCTGCCGTTGACTTGGATGGTAAATTGCGCAAAGATGGCAAACTGCTTTACCGTCTGAATGTGGCCGGACAACAAAAAGATTTTTTTACAAAATATAATTACAGTAACCGGCTTGTTATAGCGCCAGTGGTTACCTATAAAGTAGATTCTTTGACGAACTTAACATTTGAATACACCTACCAAGGGTCTACCTACCTATCAAATGGTAATTATACGTTCTCACCCAAAGGATTTGCCGATCCGGGTATTGCCAATGACTTCTTCTATGGTGATCCCTCCATGGAGCCCGGAAAGCTAAAAGACCATAGTGCCTATATTTACCTGGATCGCAAACTAAACGAAAACTGGAAATTGCATGCACAGATGGCCTATTTCAATTTTGATATGAAAGCCACCAGTACATGGCTGAATTACATGAAAGCCAATGGCGATATGCCACGTTATTACAGTATTGCCGACGAACATGGTGAAAATAGTTTTGGTCAGGTTTCCTTAAATGGAGAGGAATATACTGGAAGCGTTCGTCATCGGATTTTAATCGGTGCGGATTATGGTAATAAGAAGTTTTGGGGCGATTTCAGAACGATTTTGGATTCGATTCCTTCAGCGCCGCTCAACGTCTATGATCCTAAATACGGTATTCCAGGCAGTGTATTCCCTGCGCTGGATCGTTCGCAGAGTGTAAAGGTCCGTGCGGGCGGTAGCAACTACGTGACTTCAACAAACTATATGTCATTCTACGCGCACGATGAATTGGCGTTCCTGGAAGAGAAATTGCGTTTATCGCTTGGCTTACGCTATACAATTAATGAGACCATAGGAAAAACGTCTGTAGCTGACAGAACCGATAAAGCATTTACGCCGAGGGTAGGGTTGAGCTATTCGATCGATAAATCCATGAGTGTATATGGCTTGTTTGATCAATCTTTTGTTCCTGTCGCTGGTACCGACTGGGAAGGTAATGCTTTCAAACCAATACGCGGAAATGATTTAGAAGCAGGTGTTAAGAAAGAGTGGATGGGTGGAAAATGGATCTCCACGTTAAGTGCCTACACTATTGCCCGTAAAAATGCGCTGGTAGCTGACCCCGATCCGAGTCACGTCGTTAATGGTGTGTCATTCCAGACCCAATTGGGAGAAACCAGAAGCAAGGGTATCGAATTTGATGTCACCGGTGAAATTATTAAGGGGCTGAATGTGAATGCAAATTATGCCTTGACAGATTCGAAGATCTCCAAAGATACCAAAGAAGAAAATATAGGTAATATCACTCCGAATACGGCCAAACATACAGCCAATGCATTTGTATCCTATCGTATTCAGGATGGGAAAGTGCGTGGACTTGGCTTTATGGGAAGTGTTCAGGGAATGTTTGACCGTGCAGTTGGGACAACAAAAGAAAGTAATTTCAAGAATTATCTGCGTACCGATGCAGGCATCAGCTATCAAAAAGGGAAGTATGCCATTTCGGTCGTAATCAATAATGTGTTGGACAACCGCAAATTGCTGACTGCTGGATCGATCTCCAAAGCAAGTGCGGCCGTTCAGAAGCTCGGTGGTGTGGATTATTATTCCTATATCGTCGAAGCTAGACGTAACTTCCGTATGGGAGTGACCTATAAATTTTAACGGACCGATCCAGATAAATTATAGAATCGATGTATAGTACACTGTTAATCGTTATACTCATGGGAGCCTATCTTTTTTACAACACGAGCAAAAAGGTGAAGTTTGGCCCTAGACCACAATGGCTTGAAAAATTGTGCGCACAAACGAAGTTTGTGCGCACATTGAGCATGCTGCTATTGATCTTTCCATTTGGAGCTGTTCTTTATCTGCAAGGTTTTGGAGCAGGTTTTTTTGCTTTTTTTGCCTATTTCATGTGCATGATGTGTCTTGTGGTCCTATTAAATCCTTATCGCTATTTCAAATTATACCCAATTATGGGATTGTATGTATTTAGCCTTTGTGTTGAATTATTGATTTCTTAATCGATTAAATATGCCTGCTAATAAAAAATACCTCAGTACGCCCTTTCAGCGATTCCTGAAAATTACAGCCGGATTTATCGGTGGTTATGTCGTCATGATCTCTTTCCACGTTTTGGTCACTCATATTTTTGAGAAAAAGGATGTTGTTGCCACGGCTTGCTTCACGGGTTATCTCCTATGGGCAGTACTGCTCTTGTTGGCCTTTCTTGCTAAGAGTGGATGGAAAATATGGGGATTATACTTACTCTTGGCGGCAGTTTTTTCGCTGCCTTATTTTTTCAAAATGTAATTGACCATGAATAACCGAAATTATAATATCTATTTCAATACGCATACCATTAGTGGCATTATTATTTGCGCTATCCTTTATGTGATATTTTTTGCGGGATCATTTGCGTTTTTTAGGAATGAAATTGCTGCCTGGCAGAATAATACGTCGTATAAGACTTATCGCGAAGATCATAAAAACGTTGATCATTTGCTCGACTCACTCAAAGGACAAACAAATTTGCATGGACGCGATATTACCTTTTATATGTACCGGGAAGGGACTTCAGCCTACTTGGGCTTGAGTGCATCCAACGATAGTATACTCAATAAAGAAAACCTGGCGAAGATCACGCCTGAACAAAAAGCTGCAAAAAAGTTTAGCCGCAGAAGGGGTGGAGATGATGATTCAAAGAACTTTACCTATAATTTTGCTAATAAAAAGGCTGGAGACTATGTGCAGAATTACGATATGGGCGAGTTTTTATTTCGTTTGCATTTCTTGGCCCAGCTCAATCAGGTGCCGATTCGGGTAGGCATAGCGCCATTTGGTTATCTTATTGCAGGTATTACCGCTTTTATTTTTCTGTTTGCCCTTATTACCGGGTTATTGCTGCATTGGGATAAGATCGTCTCAAATTTCTTTGTGTTCAGACCCTTCAGTAAATGGAAAACGGTATGGACTGATATGCACACCGCATTGGGCGTCATTGGTTTTCCGTTTCAATTTATCTTCGCGGTAACAGGTACGTTCTTGATCATCAATTCAGTACTCGCTTTGCCGCTGAGCAAGTTGTTGTATGATGGTGATCAGCAAAAAATGTATCAGGAGATGGGGGTTAGTGCCGAAACCAATTTTCCTTATACCTACAAACCTTTAAATGCAGACATTAATATCGCTCCATTTTTAGATCTGGCAAAACACAAATGGCCGGAAGCCGATTTTCAGCGTATTACGATCAAAAACTACGCAGACTCCAATATGCATGTTATCATGGAGCTGGAACCGCATTTTAACAAAAGCTTTGCTGGATCGGGGCTGTTGTCTGTGCGAGCGGCCGACAATAAAGTTGTTGCCGAGAAATCACCAGTTAGCGATGCTAGCTATGCAGATGGGGTGCGCAGCATTATATACCGGTTGCATTATGGCGATTATGGAGGCTATCCGCTCAAGATGGTGTACTTTATTTTGGGAGTTATGGGGTGTCTTGTTATTATCTCGGGTATATTGATCTGGTTGGTAGCGCGTGACAAAAACAACGTAATTCCACGAAAACGAAAATTCAATTTCTGGGCGGCCAATATTTTCACGGCAATATGTTTGACGATGTTACCTGTCACTGCATTGACTTTCATTGCTATTAAATTGAGCCCTGAGGTCAATCAGGATTTTATATACCGCGTTTATTTCTATAGCTGGCTCCTATTTTCACTGTATTACATTATCCGGAGAAGCATACGCAGAACCAATCGCGAAACATTGCTGGTTGGAAGCATATTGGCATTTTTTATTCCACTTGCCAATGGTTTTATGACTGGTAACTGGATCTGGGATACCTTCCGCAATGGACAGCGGGATATTTTCGTCGTCGACTTTTTATGGCTGATGATCGGTATAATTGGTGTAATCGCCTATAACAAGACTAAAAAATTCTTTGAGACGATTCGTTAACAAAGATTCTTTTCTCTCTGCGAAGTGTATACACTTTGTTTTTTGATTCCAAGGGTGCTCACAAGGTGCCCTTGGAACGTTTATAGGGTACGGCTTAAATACCTTTAAGGTCAGATCCTGGTAGACAATGCCTCATGGCGCAGAGCAATTCTTATCCAAGGATACCATACTGATGATCGCGGAAATTTCCTCTTACAATACAGCCTTAAAAAATCGGCCGAGGCGCATCAGATCCTGTGCTGTCTTTTCGTTCCAGTCCACAGCATAGTTTAGCCGAATACAGTTCTTAAACTGATCGTGCTGTGTAAACATCCTTCCCGGAGCAAAACTCAACTTTTGCCTAAGCGCATAATCGTAGAGCACCGTTGAGTCTATCTTTTTGTCCAGCTCTAACCAAAGTACAAAGCCACCTTCGGGCTGCGACATTTTGGTATTTTCCGGAAAATGGGCCTCAATGCTGTTTCTAAAATTGACATAATTGCTGTACAGTTTTTTTCTGAAGCTATTGAGGTGATGGTCGTACCGGCCGATCTGCAAGAATTTGGAAACAGCTTCCTGGTAAATTGCAGGCTGCGAAATCGTTTGTATGAGCTTTTGTTTTAGGATCTTATCTTTGTATTGCCCGGGCTCAACCCAACCGAGCCGAAAACTTGGGGCTAATACTTTGGTAAATGATCCACACCACATCACCAGTCCCTCTTCGTCAAAATATTTGCATGGTTTGGGCCGTGACGAACCGAAATAGATGTTTCCATATAGGTCGTCTTCAATCAATGGAATATGGTGGTGTGCGAGCAGTTTGACAAGCTCTTTCTTGTGCTCCTCAGGCATGAGTGCGCCCAATGGATTGCTAAAGTTGGTGACAAAACAACAGACATCAATTTTATGAATAACTTTTTTCAGGGCATCCAATTCAATTCCCGTAATAGGGTGGGTCGGAATCTCGATGGTTTTGAGGCCCAGTAGTTGAAAAGCCTGAATAAAGCCAAAGTAAAGGGGGCTTTCTACCGCTATGGTGTCGCCGGGTTTAGTGACGGCACGAAGGCAGCTGTAGATGGCATTCATGGCGCCCGACGTGATAATAAGATCCTCGTCACTTATTTTTCCCTCAAGTACCAATGACCATTTGGCAATTTCTTTCCGTAAGCTCGGACTTCCCTGTACCTGTCCATATTGATCACCGTAATCATGCAGCTCATGAACCGACTCTATAATGCATCGATTAAGTTTCTGAATCGGAAGTAATGATGCACTGGGTAAACCCAGTGAAAAGCGTGTAATTTCCTTGTCTTCCAGGGAGTGGAAAACTTTATCGATCAATGCCGCGGGATCTTGTTTCTTTTCGTCGATTTTGAAGGTAGAAATGGACGGGATAGCCATCCGACGAAGCCCGGATCGGCTAACGAAATAGCCTGATTTGGGGCGTGATTCAATGAGCGATCGACTCTCTAGTTCCATATAGGCACTTTTTGCCGTATTTAAACTTACATTGTATAATTTCTGAGCGCTGCGGACAGAAGGTAAACGATCGCCATAGACCAAGGAACCATTTTTGATCTGGTTTTCAACAATATTGGCTATTTTTTTATATAACAGTTGCTGTTCCATCCTTATGCTAATTTACTGTTTCTGTTTTGATTTAACCAGTTATTATATCGGCGGATTCCTTTTCTGAGCGATTCTTCCGAACCAAATAGGTTCATCAACTGTTGCTCAAAGAAGGATTGCGCTTTGTTCATAAATACGTTGGAAAGCGTATCCGAAATAGGACCGTCGTAGGTCATTTCGACCGACAGTAAATTCTTTCTGCAGAGTATTACAGACGAAAAGGCTTTTAATTGATTGCCTTGGTCGAGCACCAGGAAAGGCATGCTTATGCGTGCTGTATCTACCTGCTTTTTGTTTTGTATTTCTTTGATAAGCGCTAAATCAGAAAGATCCACTTGTCTGATCAGATACGGTTGATGTGCAGTTGTCGCCATAAGAATAAATCTTTTTGCTAATTTAAGAAGGGTACAGGATGCTGTTTAGGTACAGAGTGCCGTTAAAATAGGGGTACAGAAAAAAATTAGGTTGCCCGGTGATTTTTGTAATTTCCATTTGAGATCTTTACACTACGAAAAGGATATCTCCGGATCTATAGATTATGAAGTAGTATGCACAGCTTATTTCCTTTATTTATCGCAATGATTGCGATCATCGTATTGATCGAAATGTGGGCGACCAAACTACGGGTAGCCTATCCCATTCTCTTGGTTCTGGCGGGGCTATTCATTAGTTTTATTCCCACTTTGCCCGTAGTGACGATTGATCCGGACGTCATCTTTCTCATTTTTCTACCGCCCTTGCTTTGCGAGGCTTCTTGGTCAATTTCGTTTAAGGAGATGAAGAAATGGTGGCGTATTATCGGGAGTTTTGCCTTCTTGGTTGTATTCTTTACGGCACTTTCTGTCGCGGTTGTTGCCAATTATTATATACCGGGGTTTACACTAGCGTTGGGCTTTCTGCTGGGAGGCATTGTGTCACCGCCAGATGCTGTCAGCACAGGAGCGATTATGAAATTTGTGAAAGTTCCCAAAGCTACTTCTGCGATCCTGGAAGGCGAAAGCCTATTAAATGATGCTTCTTCCTTGATCATTGTACGTTTTGCTCTTATTGCTGTTGGGACAGGTCAATTTGTATGGGGACAAGCTGCGGTATCCTTTATCTGGATGCTGGTCGGTGGTGTGGGTATTGGCCTGTTATTGGGTTGGTTTTTTATACAGGCACACAAGCGTCTACCGACAGATGCGCCCTCGGATATTGCACTTACCTTGATTGAACCTTACTTTATGTATTGGATCGCAGAGCAATTTCATAGCTCAGGGGTGTTGGCTGTCGTTGCCGGTGGCCTTTTGATGTCCGGTCAGCGGCTGACATTTCTCAATAGTACGAGCCGGGTGCGGGGGCTGAGTGTCTGGGAGAGTTTTGTATTTATCCTGAACGGTATCATATTTTTTATTATTGGATTAGATCTTCCGGAGATTGTTGCGGGTTTGCGGTCCAATGGAACGTCGCTGTTAGAAGCCATCGGGTACGGTCTTTTGGTAACGGGAGTATTGATCCTTGCTCGTATTATCAGCTCGTATGCAGCCATGATTGCTACCCTTATTTTTCGCCCGGGTGTGGCGCCAAGATCGAGATCTACCAAACAGCGTTTTCTAATGCCTCTTTTGTTGGGCTGGACCGGCATGCGTGGTGTGGTGTCATTGGCAGCAGCATTATCCATTCCTGTCTTTATGAATGGTGTGGATATTCCGCAGCGAAACCTGATCTTATTCATCACCTTTGTCGTGATCTTATCCACGCTCTTGATACAAGGGCTTACTTTACCCTACTTAATCAAAAGGACTAGACTATTTGAAACTTTTGGAGAAGAGCCCGAAGAGCAGGTCCGTAGTCGCATGAAGCAAGGGTTGAAACATCATGTTTACCAATTTCTAAAAGATAAACATGAGAAAGAGCTGCACAATCGTGATGTTATGGACCGCATTTTGAAACATTGGGAGGAAAAGGTGAATGCGGCCGATGATTCGTGGATGAATGAAAAAACGAAAGTGATATTTATGGAGCTT
The DNA here is from genome assembly GCF_002339225.1 of Sphingobacterium sp. UBA2610. NCBI lineage: Bacteria > Pseudomonadati > Bacteroidota > Sphingobacteriia > Sphingobacteriales > Sphingobacteriaceae > Sphingobacterium > Sphingobacterium sp. UBA2610. The sequence continues at coordinate 265,010 of NZ_DDKA01000019.1, read as the reverse complement.
TTGGATGTACAAAGGGAGTATCTTCAGAAGCTAAACTGCGAGTAGACCATTGACGAGGGGATTGTTCGTTCGCAGTTATATCAACTGGACTTGGAAGAAGAGCGGTTGCGGCGGATTTAGTCATAGAATTTTATAAATGCCTCAGGGCAATAATGTATTTTTAACTAAAGGTTCCAATGAGGAGCCATGCTGAAATATGAAGGTAATTATAACAGGAGCCACCGGAATGGTTGGCGAAGGCGTTTTGCTGGAATGTCTACAAAATGAAAAGGTAACAGCCTTGCTGAGCATTTCCCGCCGGACTGCTGCCATTCAGCATCCAAAATTAAAGGAACTTTTGGTCAAAGACTTTACTAAACTTTCGCTATTTAGAGATGCGATTGCGGGCTATGATGCCTGCTTTTACTGTGCTGGCGTGAGTTCTGTGGGAATGAAAGAAGACAAGTACCGTTATATTACTTATGATACAACACTAGCTTTTGCAAAGTCCCTGCTGGAAATCAATTCGGAGATCAGTTTTATTTATGTTTCCGGAGGAAGCACCGATAGTACGGAGCAAGGCAAAGTGATGTGGGCTAGGGTTAAGGGTAAAACAGAGAATGATCTTGCCAAATTACCGTTCAAAAAGGAGTATAACTTTAGACCAGGAGCAATGACGACTGTTGCAGGGCAAAAGCATGCCAATCCCTTTGCTTTTGTGGCCAAAATAATCAAATTTTTTGCCCCTTCAGCAGTACTTTCCCTACATGAAGTCGGACGTGCCATGATACATGCCGTGGAAAGAGATAACGTTAAGAATATATTGGAGATTAAAGATATTCGGGCCCTTGCTTGACCGCTTTGTTAAATATTTATGTAGTAATCTGAATAATCCTGATTATTTGCAAATTATTTGACATAATTATAATTGGTTTATTCCTTCATAATCGGCCTTCTATTCAACTTGTTCGACCAGCTGTTGGCTAGAAATTTTCTCGAAATAGCTTTCCATCTCTTGGTTACACCTTTCTATAAACGTTTTTGTGCGTTTTTGCAATTCTATAATTGTTAGTGGATTTCCTTTATAATTTGCATTATATCTAAATTCCTGCTGTGCTTCCGTAATGTTTTTGAAGGCGTTAAGCTGATCTTGATGATCCAAGCAAAAAATGAAGTAGGCATCAGGAACTATCAATTTGCAGAGTTGCATGAGGAAAGTAAGGTTGACCCGTTGCGGTTTGTATTGAAGTACGGTATTGATTACGCCAAGACAAACTTGTTCCAGCGCTTGAGATAGCATAAAATATACGGCCTCTATACTTATTGCCGAGCAGTATTCCTCATAAGGCAAGTATAATGTGCGCGCATTATTATAGCGCGTCTTCCATTGTTGACGTACATAATCTAGATTTAGCTGTGGGGCAACGATGCTTTCCAGATCGATATTGGCCATGGATGTATTTTGCAACCAGATGTCACCTGCTTTCAGGAGTGAAAGAAAAAAGGGATGACCCTTTGAAAACTGTTTGCTGAAAACGGCTGAGTTTTCCAGGGCCAGCGTGAGCGACACATTGTTGGGAAGCATATCCGCAATGAATTGTGTTAAATTATTGAGTTCGCCATTTAAAGTCTCATAAGCAACAAAAATATAGTAGGAATGGGTGATGTGGTCCTTTTTGGCTCTTTGGAGCGCATTATGGTGTCTGTGATAATCAGAGTCATAACCAAAACAAGCAACCAAAGCAGGTGTACAATAACATTCAATTGCATTAAGAATAAGATCCCGAAAATTGGAGTTACAATAATCTTTTTTGTATATATCATTGTTATTTTTGTAATTTTCAACTTCGTTATTACTATTTTGAAGAATGGTTAGTTTTACCCTTATTTCTTCGTAGAGAAGATTGGAATAATCGTATATCCAGTTTAATGTATTGATCGCAATCTGATAGGCTGTTTCTAATACATCTTCATCGATAAAATAATCAAAGTGATATCGATAGTCGATGTAAGCCTTGTTAATTTTCTCCAAAGCTTGTTTTTTTTCGTTATTATCGGCTAGTGTACCGAGGCGATCGTCGAAAGCTCTGAGATAGTTTATATGGTTTTTTAAGGAATGGGACTTCTTATCCTCAACAACGAGGATATTTTCGGATGTTCGAAATGCAAGCTCCAAAGCTTGATGGAGCATGAATGCTGCGTGTGCATAATTTTTATGCTCAAAATAGAAATTGTAGCCATCAATAAAAGATCGAATCTTGCTCTTTTCCTTTTCGATATATGTCCGTGTTTTTTCGATGACTTCGTCACTTTTATTATTGGGTAAGACAAGGGGAATCTCTTGCACAGGATTCTGATAAATGCGGTTTTCAGGTTGGCAAATAAGATAGGCCCGGCCTAAACCTTGATCCACTTTTTGTTGTATTTCGTGCGTGAAGTTCACATTGATATACACATTGGGATAGGAGCCAACAGTTTTGTTTATCAGACTGTTGGCGTCGGAAAATCGAATTCCGGCATTTGAGGTAAGATTGACCTGTAGCATCTGATACTTTTTACCATCGTGGTCAAAAGTCCATTGGTAGATTTCATCGACAGCAACAGCACGAAGGATTGCCTCGATAATAGGGTTAATATCGGTATTCATAATATGGGTTGAATAAATGGAGGTTATATTTTTGTTTCTATTGGAGCTATTTGTTCTTGATTGGGGAATTCTATCTCTTCAGAAAAAGCTGTTAAATAGGCCAGTTCTAATATTTTGATCATAGTCTGGTAAATTCGTGTACTGTAGTCTGAATAGGCACCGGTATATCGGTTTTTGGCGAGGCCATAGTTGATCCATTCATACAAGATTTCATTCCATTCTTGCTGATCGTATGTTTTAACTGTTGCCAATAGTGCTGACAAAGGATTGTCTAATTCTTCATTCGATACATAATAAAGTATAATCTCCTCTTTTGCATGCCTAATCAAAATTGATTGGCATTCGGGCAATATCGAAAATGAATTGTCCATACAGACTGGAAGAATAGGGGATTCCTCAGATTTATTGGATAACATTTCTAATAAGGAGTAAAGACAGGCGTAGTTAAAGAGTAGATGTGCCCCCGAAAATTTACTGTTTTCATGATCAGCAGACCAGAATTTTTTTTCGTCGATGACCGTTTTGTACCAATATCGGATATCTTCTCGCCAGCCATTTAGATCGTCTCTATCAAAGAAATCTTTTAATGCTGAGACGGAGTAAGATTGGGAAGCAAGCCAGTCGGGCAATATAATGCGTTTTTTTGGATGAAGTATTTCGTCTTCTGTTTCGTCCAAAGATTGCTGGGTTTGGCGCTGCGCATCTGTAATGTCTTCTTGATTTTCTATAACATTGTTTGGAAGTATTTGATCTTCATAGATCTTTCCGAGAGCAGCAGCTAGGCGCAGTAGGAATTCTTTTATAGCAAGAATTTCATGGCCGTTGTCGCCTAAAAAGCCATTATCTCTGTCTCCTAAACTTATCCATAAATCATCAAGAATGTTGTACCATTGTTGTAAAGACTCATAAGAAAAAAAACGGCTAATGCTGTCTGCTGCAGTATCAATATTGCTTGCCGATGAGTCTATTGCTAATAGCTGATTCCAGTAGTCTGAAACGCCTTTGTTGAACTTCAGCGGTTGTTCTATTGTTTTTAGTTTACATTTCCTAAAAATAACATAGGCCAATTCCACCTGTTCAATTAATTTTCTAGTGAGATATCCGGTAGAGGAACGTGGTGGGTTCATCTTTGCGTTTGAAGCCGCGTTAATTAGCGTATTTAGGTCCGCTAACCAGTCACGTATGGATGTTTCGCTTTCAAAGAACCCAATGAGATATTTCATCGGATCGTCGATATGTTCTTGGGTTAAATAGCGAAAATGTTTCGCTTTTAGTTTCTTTTGCGTATTTTTCATCAGATTATATGTTTTAAAGTTGATGAAACTGCTGCTTGGGCTCATAATGATCTGTGCACTGATCTATAGCCCTGTTGGTTTCATTTGTTAGTTTTTGGTGAATGATGTGTTTATAATTATCAATAGTTAAACTAATTTAAACACTAATTTTCAATTAATCAAATTTTATATTGATAATTATTGATTATGAGTTCTTTTTTAACGAGAATTAAAGTTATTGCAGATCGAGAAGGACTGAGCGTGACAGCCTTTGAAACTGCCGTTGGAGCTAGTAGAGGCGTATTTACACGTGCCTTAACCAACAATACAGATGTACAGGCGAAATGGTTAGTTAGTATTGTTGAAAAATATCCTGCATATTCTTCCGAATGGTTGTTAAAAGGCGAAGGTGAGATGCTAAAGCCCGTTCTTGCTCAGGAAGAAGAAAAGGAGGGTTATGTGACAAATGAAATTGAGGGCGTTACTAATGCCGTTGTCAACTCCTTAAGACAGGTTATATCGTCACAAAATATCACAATTAAATCTCAGGAGAAGACAATTATTTCGTTGGAGCGATTATTGTCGATTCAAGAGCAAGAAATAAAATCGTTAAGAAATAAATAAACAGCCAACATTTAAAAAAGCTATAAGTGAATGTAAAGGAACGTGTGCTGCTGATCGCTGAAACCAAAGGCATCAGTAAGACCGAATTTTTCAAAGATGTGCAACTTTCCTATGCAAACTTTAAGGGAGGGCAGAAAAATACTGCACTCAGTTCAGATGCTATGGTGGCTATACTGTCCAAACATCCTGACATTAGCCCAGCCTGGTTGCTCATGGGTGAAGGGACTATGATGCGAAAGGATGAGAAGGGGGCACTCAGTGCTCTACCTGCCGAAACAGCTCATGTCACTGCCGAAGGTCTTGGTATTTATAAACAGCTGGTTAATGCCTTAGAGCAAACGGTCAAGGCACAGGAAAAAACAATCCTCTCATTGGAAGGTCAGGTAAGTTTATTACAGCGCAAATAGCCACATTGCGTAGTTTAGAAACCAAACAATCTCCTGCCCAAAAAAATACCTGATTCCGGTGATTTCATTGGCCTCCTTTTTGTATTAATTTCGTTATTGCAACTGTGCGTGTTTGACCGGTAGCCAGGAAAAGTTTCTGTTGCATTTATTGATGTCTCGTTCCCTGCTGTTGATCGCAATGGAGCGACCACTGGTCATGTATTCAAAGAATTAATTTTATGCCAAAAAAAGGATTACTCATACTCTGCTTTTTTGTTAGTTGGTTTGTGCATCACGCAGTAGGACAGCCAGCGGGTCAACGGCCACTTTATACCTCAACATGGGGGCACCTTTTCAGTGAAGCAGGAAATAATAAAGACCTCTTGGGAGTTTTTCCAACAGAGGCACCTGTGTATCTGTTGGATTCCACCAACACGCAGTACAAAGTGCAGGTGAATAATGGGGATATCGGTTTTATAGACCGTCAGCCTCTGAAAAGTGCCATGGATGGAAAAAGGTCTGCCGGAGAACCACAACAATATTTCTATCGCGGAACCGAAGGCGCTCAATGCCCACATTTCTATGTACAGGTCTCGCAATTGCGCGTGCGTAAGGCACCCAATACCACAAGTACCGCTGTGCGTAGGGCGGGGCTCAATGAAATGGTATGTATCGATTATGTGCCGCTCTACACAGATGGATGGGTCTACATCGGAGACCACTTCCATGAAAATCCGGAGTACATTCAGATGAAATTTTTGGGTGCTGAGTTAAGCTATGACAAGGTCCTTAAAGAATATTTGGCTGTCAAAGGGAAGGACCAGGAGGAAGAACTGATACAGGCAGGCCGTCTACGTGAAATCGGCTGGACGAAGTATTCCAAGTTAAAACAGGCGCTTACCTATTGGAAGGAATCTTACGACAAAGCGGGAAAAGTGGACCCCAAGGTTGATATCGATTTTGAACTGTTAATGGCCGATAAATTTCAACATGAGTTCCAGTCCGAAGTGTACGCAAAGAAACTGAAGGCCTTAAACTTCCATTTCGAATGGAAAGGAGTGTCTTTATTTGATGGTAAAATCACAGATGGACAAATGAAGCAACTGGCGCTGCAGCGGGTTACCGAAATCCCCGATATGCCCGAATGTGGCTGGGAGCCGCGGTATTATTATAAAACACCGAATATGATCGTTGCCTTTGAAGAAAATTATAAAGGCAAAGTGGTCGGAACCTTGTATAAGCTATTTTTTAGTGCGGGTGAAGCTATTGTGTTGGGGGACCAGCGGATGGATGCCAATTATGCGGAAAGAGACTTTGTAAACCACTTTGGTGAACTGCTTTCGGCAGACTGGATTTCAACGCCACATACTTTCTATATTCAAAATGGCGATGCAGGATTATTTATTTTCAGATTTGTTGATGGGAAACTCGCCAGCTATGAGTGTATGTATTATTGTTGATATTCGGAAATAGCGTCGGGGTCACGTAAAGACCTCCAAGTGTCTGAAAATGTCCCTCGTTTGTGTCTTTAGTAGGGGTTTTATTAACCATGAGGAACAGGGATGCTCAAAAAAGTAAGGCCCTTTGAAAGGAGATTAAAATTCCGCTTTCAAAGGGCCTTTGTATGTTATTGAAAACTTAAATTACACTATTTGCATTTCAAAGAGTTGGGCAATATGGCCTTTAAGTTTCCCTTTCACGTCTTCCATATCAACTTCTTTGCCAAGCTCCCGTTTTAAAGACGTTACATCCTTATCGTCGATGCCGCAAGGAATGATGTTGCCGAAATAATCAAGATCTGTATTGACATTGAATGCGAAGCCATGCATGGTCACCCAGCGTGAAGCACGCACGCCCATTGCACAGATCTTGCGTGCAGTTGGTTTATCCGGTTCTATCCATACTCCCGTAAACCCGGGATATCTCCCTGCTTCGATACCATAATCCGCACAGGTCAATATGATAGCTTCTTCCAGTGTACGCAGATACAGATGGATATCCGTAAAGAAGTTGTCGAGATCCAGTATCGGATAACCGACAATCTGTCCAGGACCATGATAGGTAATGTCGCCACCACGGTTGATCTTGTAGAATTTGGCCTCTTTCTCTTCCAGTCCTTTCTCATCTAGGAGCAGGTATTCCTCGTGCCCGCTTTTCCCTAAGGTGTAAACATGGGGATGTGCTGTAAAGATCAAGTAATTTGGGGTATTTGCTGCTGTTGCATTGACTCTATTGTCATGTTTGATGTCCAATACGCCCTTAAAGATGGATTCTTGTCTGTCCCAGGCTTCCTGATAATCGACAAGGCCCCAATCTTGAAACTGCACCTCTTTGTTCATTTCGTATTTTATTAAGCTGTGAACAGGTATAAGGCCCGTTCACAGCATTGTTTGTCAAAATTAATACAATAAGTTATTGTAAGGGTAGCGTTCATTGTGCATTTTCACAATAATATCGTAAAGTTTTTGTTTGAACTCTTCGATATTCGTTTTATTCGTTGCTGATAGAAAGATTGCTGGATCAGAATTTTTTGCCATCCAGGAATTACGAAAATCATCCAACGTGACCTCGATTTCCTCACCATCGTGTCCTTCTTCGACGGCCGGTTTATAAAGGTCAATTTTGTTGAACACTGTAATCACCGGTTTGTCAAGTGCTTTAAGATCCTTCAATGTTTCGTTTACCGCCTGGATATGATCTTCAAAATTCGGATGCGAGATGTCGACCACATGGATCAGGACATCGGCTTCCCGAACTTCATCCAATGTGGATTTGAAACATTCCACCAAATGGTGCGGTAGTTTGCGGATAAAACCAACGGTATCTGAAAGCAAAAAAGGAAGGTTGTCGATCACAACTTTACGTACCGTCGTATCCAATGTTGCGAAAAGTTTATTCTCGATCAGTACATCAGACTTGGAGATCATATTCATGATCGTTGATTTTCCGACATTGGTGTAACCTACCAAAGCTACACGGATCATCTCGCCACGGTTTTTTCGTTGTGTCTCGTTTTGCTTGTCGATTGCTTTTAGGCGTTCTTTGAACAGGGAAATCTTGTCCAGGATGATCCGTCTATCGGTCTCGATCTGTGACTCACCCGGACCACGCATACCAATACCCCCGCGCTGACGTTCCAAGTGGGTCCACATACGGGTCAGACGCGGTAATAGATATTGCAGCTGTGCCAATTCGACCTGTGTCTTTGCCTGTGCAGTTTTGGCATGTCGGGCAAAGATGTCCAGGATAAGGTTGGAGCGGTCCAATATCTTGCGTTTCAATTCTTTCTCAATATTACGCAGCTGCGAAGGTGAAAGCTCATCGTCGAAAACAACGATGTCAATTTCCTCCGCTTCAACGTATGCTTTTATTTCTTCCAGCTTTCCACTGCCGACAAATGTAGCGCGATCTGGGAAGCCCAGTTTCTGTGTAAACATGCCTTTGGTCTCGCCACCGGCAGTCTGTACCAAAAATTCAAGTTCCTCCAAATATTCCTTTGCTTTTGTCTCCGTCACACTTGGCGTGATCACACTCACCAAGACGGCTGTTTCGGGTTTTATTGCTGTATCGTGTATTTTAATTCTGGCCATTTTGTACTATTAAGTCTTTCAAGTGAAGTAGGGAGGTCATTAAGCTTTGCAATGTATGCTATTGCCTACCTCTTGTTATACGTTCACTTTTTAAATTATTTTCAATGAGCTTGTAAGCCCGGTTTTTGTTTGAAAAGGTAAATTTAAGAATTTATGCGTTTGTACACCACACAAGACTGATGCCGATTATGACATAATTCTCCATTAACCAATAAATTTCCTGTGATTTGCTTACCAGGGCAACTCAAAATATGTAAGCGTTCGGTCGCCATCTTTTGCCTAGTAAAAGAAGGGATATTTTTCTATATCATGTTCATAATGATGCAAAAGTAAATAAATTTGGTTTTATATACAAAAAAGATAAATTGTCTTCAAGAACTAATAAAAACAATTCGTATCCTATTTATGTTGACGAGTGGCCTTTAGATCCCAATGCGCTCTATTTATTCACTTAAACACGTTATCGATTTATTTGTTGGCCCCGCTTTTTATTTCGAAAATGACATGCGATTAAGAAATCTTGTCCCAGGCAATGCCATCTGATTTTCTGGCGAGGAAGCTTCGCAGCAACTGATTCTTTTCGCTTTGTAGCGTTGGGTCTTCTTTGAAGATAGCAATGACCGTGTTGCGGCATTCTGTAAGCAATGCCTGATCTGTCGCCAGATTCGCCATCTTGAGGTCAAGTACACCCGATTGTTGCGTGCCGGAGATGTCGCCCGGGCCACGTAACTGTAGATCGACTTCTGCAATTTCAAATCCGTCATTGGTACGCACCATGGTATCCAGCCTTAATCGTCCTTCTTTGCTCAGCTTATTGCCCGACATCAGAATACAGAAAGACTGTTCAGCACCACGGCCTACACGGCCACGTAATTGATGCAGCTGGGATAGTCCAAATCGTTCGGAATTTTCAATGACCATCACCGATGCATTGGGAACATTAACGCCCACCTCGATAACGGTAGTGGCAACCATAATCTGTGTTTCGTGTTTGACAAAGCGCTGCATCTCAAAGTCCTTGTCCTTTACAGGCATCTTGCCATGAACAATACTGATCTTGTATTGTGGTAATGGAAATTCACGTTGTAAGTTCTCCAAACCTGCTTCAAGGTAGATCAGGTCCAGTTTTTCGCTTTCCTTGATGAGGGGATATACCACATAGACCTGTCTTCCCTTGGCGATCTCCTCACGCATAAAACCAAACATCCGTAAACGGGAGCTTTCAAAAAAGTGAACAGTCTTAATCGGTTTACGCCCAGCAGGTAATTCGTCAATTACAGAGATGTCCAAGTCGCCATACATGGTCATGGCCAATGTGCGTGGAATTGGTGTCGCTGTCATGACCAACATATGCGGTGGAATGACATTCTTGCGCCAGAGTTTGGCCCGTTGTTCCACGCCAAAGCGGTGTTGTTCGTCAATAACAACGAAGCCCAGGTTCTTGAACTGTACCTTATCCTCGATCAGGGCGTGGGTGCCAATTAAAATATCTAAGCTGCCATCTTCCAGTGCCTGGTGGATCAAACGGCGTTCCTTTGTGCTTGTGGATCCTGTAAGTAGCTTGATATTGACGATGTCATCGCCCACGAGCTGCTTTAGTCCATGATAATGCTGTGTCGCCAGGATTTCTGTAGGAGCCATCATACAGGCCTGAAATCCATTGTCGACAGCAAGCAGCATGCTCATGAGGGCAACAACTGTTTTCCCGGAACCTACATCGCCCTGTACTAGGCGGTTCATCTGCGCACCTGTATTGGTATCCATGCGGATTTCCTTCACAACGCGCTTTTGCGCTCCTGTCAAAGGAAATGGAAGGCGCTCGTTAAAGAACGTGTTGAATTTTTCACCGACTTTATTGAACCGCTGGCCTCTGAATTTCTGTGTGTTGAGCTGCTTGTTGTTGAGCAGCTTCAGCTGAATAAAAAATAGCTCTTCAAATTTGATGCGTTTGATGGCCTGGTTCAGCTCCTTTTGATCGCTTGGAAAGTGAATGGATGCAAAAGCCTGTTGCCTGGAAATAAGGCGATGTTTAGTGAGCACATCCTCGGGAAGCGATTCGTCAATACTGCGGAATACGGTTTCCAAAGCAGTCTCTTGTAAGCGTTGGATTCCCTTGGTATCCAGATTGAACTTTTTGAGTTTTTCTGTCGATGAATAAACCGGCTGTAAACTCATATTGCCGATCTGTTTTACCTGCGGGTTATACAGATCCATTTCGGGATGGGTAATGGATAGCTGGCCATTGAATTCGCTCGGCTTGCCATAAATAATATAGGCGGATCCGACTTTCAATGATTTTTGAAGCCAGGGGATGGACTGAAACCAGACCAGTTCCATGGAGCCGGTCTCATCTTTGAATGAGCCAACAAGACGTTTCGTTCTCTTTTCGCCTACGAGCTGTAAAGAAACCAGACGGCCCAGCACCTGTGCAGCCATCATATCGGGATGAAGTTTCCGGATTTTATGAAACTCCGTACGGTCGATATAACGGAAAGGATACTGTGTCAATAGATCACCAATCGTAAATACCTGTAGCTCTTTTTTGAGTACATCTGCTTTTTGTGGACCTACACCTTTGAGGTATTCTATCGGGGTAATTAAACGTAATTCAGCCATTCTTCTTGATGGCTAAATTACGAAAAATTTATGCGTTTATGGAGCTGTTTCTTAGGCTCGAGTAACTATTTTGAAGCGGATTCTTCATATTTAATGTCCGCTTTTCCTTCTTTACAGATCACGCCCAATGGTTTGCGATAAGATATACAATTTATTTTGGGCGCCATCATTGGTTGGTATATTTCCATTAGTCGGTTGTTGTCATTGATCATGTTTTGCAAGGTTGTTTTGTCTACCGATTTATGATAGGGGAGGTAACTTGTTCCACATACTGTCCGTATTTCTATCATTTCCCATTCTGTGGCATCAGAACATGCTTTAGGGCTCGCAAAGGCAATGATTTTACTGTATTTTTCATCGGATAGGGATTCGAGTTCCTTTTCTGTTTTGTCCTTGTAGGGATTTTCTAAATGTGATTCTGATTTACAAACAACAAATAGCATGCAACATGCCAGGAGGGTGATAAAACCCAGGATTGAGAGATTTTTCATAATATTCTTCTTGGTTTTTTTAATCAAACGGGTAATTCTTTATCTCTGCTACAGGAACTTTCTATTAAGTTTTTGTTAAGAGAAATTTGATTTTGAAATCTTTTGTGGATGATTTCTGTTGTATTGTAGGTTTAAAACAACATTATTTAGTTGACTTTGTAATATAGTTACAACAATCTGGAAATTTTGATTAACTTTCAAGACATCATAAAAAAGGGGCAATCCAGTTATGGATTGCCCCTTTTTGAGATTTATCTCGGCTAATCTCTTGATTAGAAATTACCCTTATTTACATCCCACCAAAGTCTGGTACCGCCGTTGTCAGGTCCGCCCAACAAGGAGATTGCAGATTGTACTTCAGGTGCATTTGTATTGTATTCATTTTGTGGGAACGGTAAACGACGGATCTGTATTTTAGTATCGATCAGTCCACCGCTATTGTTGACCACAACAGGGAATAGACGCGGATATCCTGTACGGCGGAATTCACTCCAGGCCTCTTGTCCTTCAGGGAAGATCGCCAACCATTTTTGCGTAATGATACGTTCCAATTTTTCTTCGTTGGTAGCGCCCTCATTCCATTTGATGGTCAGTGCGCTAGGTGAAGCTGCGTTATTCTTCGCGTTGAAAGGATCCTCGTAAGCCGCTGCCTTACTTGTATTATCATTGAGATAAGTGCTTAACCCAGCTGATACACCCCATTGTGTAAAGGACGTTTCCACTCCTTTTTCATAAAGTGATTGCGCTGTTCCCCCAGCATTGTTCCAACCTCTCAATGCTGCTTCGGCACGGAGGAAGTAAACCTCAGCAGCAGTCATTAATATCGGTGCTGTAGTCGCTACGAAAGTTGGCGTTGTACCTTCAGTATTCAATGCGGATAGCTTTTGGTATTTATCCTTTTCGATGCCGTCTGCTCCTGCACGGATTCCGATATATTTTCCCGCGAAAGCTGTTGTTGTTGCGTCTTTAATAACGGGAGACATATACTTAGAGATACGAGGGTCGTTCAATCCGGTCATATAAGACGAAAGTGTCGCATTGATACGCGTGTCAGCCCAGTTTTTGGAAATAAACCAAAGTGGGTTGCTGTAGGTTCCGTCTGCTGGTACAGTGATCTTGAAGTTTTCGCTATTACTTTCCAATACACCGCCATTTGCTGGATCCAATGCTTTTTCAGCTTGTGTTTTTGCTAAAGTTGCATCGATTTTAACCAAACGCATCGCTAAACGAAGACGTAACGAATTGGCGATTTTTAGCCAATTTTTAAATCTGACCTGATTATCGGTATTCGGAAATACCAAATCGATCTGGTCTATTTTAGCAGCCATTGGGCTATCCGCTTTGAATGATTTTAATGCTGTTACAGCCTCATCGAGCTCTTTGAAGAAAGCAGCATATACATCGGATTGTTTGTCGTATGGAACAGTATTGGAGGTGCCTACTTTACTATAGGGGATAGGACCATAGATATCTGTCACTCGGCTGGCAGCTTCTACTTTGATCACCAAAGCCGAACCCCATAATGCAGGGTAAGTCTCTGCAAGTCCATTGCTTTTTAGCTTTTCAATAGATTTGATAACATTCAAATAGAGTACTTTAAATGGTTCTCCATTCCATCCATTTACCATGGCGTAATTCAGGTTGTTCTGCCCGCTATTAAACGGAGTAGGAGACATGAAGAAACCTGAAAATACATCCGCATTTAGATTCTGTTGTACCTGATAGGAATTGGGATCGCCCGCGCCCGAGAAATTGTAAATAGACATCTGTGCATTTCGCAAGAAAATGACAAGATCTTGGCCATCACCTTTTAAATCCTCATCCGTAACGCCAATGTTATTTTTGTTATAGTCCTCAAAATTCTTGGTACAACTACTTAAGGTGCCGCCAAGCATTAAAAAAGCGAGTGAGAACTTGGATATGTTTTTTATGTTAAATTTCATCTTTTAATCGTTTGTATTTTAAGACTATATAAAATATCCTCGTCATTTTTACCGATATATGTGTTTTTTAACGAGGGATATTTCATTGTTGGTCGTTTAGAAAGTCGCATTTAGTGTAAGACCATAATTACGTGTTGCCGGCATCATAAAGATATCCACCCCACTTAAGGAATTACCTGTAGACATCGTTACTTCAGGATCGAATGGAGCCTTTTTCGAAATATAGAATAGGTTTCTTCCTACAGCATTTACGCGAAGTTTTTTGAAGAAACTGTCTTTAATATTGAAGTCATAACCGAAAGTCAATTCACGCAACCGCACAACCGTTCCGTCGTAAATATATTGGCTGCTAACCGGACCCATACCAGCCGTGGAAGTGTACCATTTTTCGGCGTCCACTGTTGTTACGGCTTTACCGCTTGGTGTAACCCCATTGATGCTAACACCGCCATTGGCACGGGCGTCGCCACTCGCTTTCGAGACACCGTAACCGTCAAGCAACGCTTGCGTCACGGACATCACTTCGTAGTCAAATTTACCATCGATCAGGAAGCTTAAGTTGAAATTTTTATAATTGAAACTGTTGTTCCAGCCCATTTGCCAAATTGGGTTTGAATTCCCGAGTTTGGTATAGGTGTTGTTTTTCTGCGGAATACCGTCCTCGGAAATAAGAATCCTTCCTTGGTCGTCACGTATAAAATCTTGCCCATAGATGTCTCCGAAAGAACCACCAACTTGCAATTTAGATGCAAAATTATTACGTCCCTCACCTGTTAGGGTAAATTCAGAAATACCGTCTGCAAGTTTTACAATTTTGTTTTTATTATACGTAAAGTTGAGGCTGGTTGTCCATTTAAAATTGTCATTTCTGATCGCATCCAATGATACCAATGCTTCTACCCCTTGATTTTGAATGTCGCCGGCATTAACTGCATACATGTTGTTGAGGGATGCATTTCCAGCTGCAATTTTGAAAAACTGATTGGTAGTGTTTGTTTTGTAATAAGTAACATCCACATTCAAACGGTTATTCCACATGCGCCATTCCGTACCGATCTCCAAGGAAGCCGTTTTTTCTGGTTTTAATTCCTTCAAAAAGGCAATATCATTCACGGTTAGTACCGCATATGGGTCTACCCGGTTGGTAAGCAAGGTAGTGTAAGGAGGAAGATCATTTCCGACTTTTGCGTATGAACCCCGAATTTTGGCCATATTCACAAATTCAGGTAGATTAAGCTTGTCGTTCAAGACGATGCCCAAACCGACCGATGGATAAGCGTATGGGTTTTGTGGTGTATAGGCCAATGTGCTCGACCAATCCCAACGTGAAGTCAGATCCAAATAAATCCAGTTGTCATAGGCTAAGTTAGCCGATGCAAATACCGATTGCAATTGTCTTCGGTTTGCAGACAATGTCGAAGTGACCGGAGTTGTCGTATTTTGGATAAAGAACTGATTGGGAACTTTGAGTCCATCTTTGCCGCTGGTAAAATCTGTACCTTCTGTTTTCCAGTCGGTGATACTCGTTCCAACCAATCCTGTAATTTGTAATTTATCGCCAATATTAAAGTTCATGTTGGCCGTTAAATCACCGTATTGTTGGGTGATCGTGGTATTGGTATAGCTATAAGCTCCATTTTCACGCGCTAAAATGTGCTGTGTGCCGGCATAAGCTTTCCGGTCCCATACTTCGCTGGTACGGTCTACACTACCGCGGGCCTGCACGCTGATCCAAGGTGCAATTTTGTATTTCGCACTACCATTCAAGAGCAAACGATTACGTGTTGAACGTGTTGAATTACGGTTCATAATCCACCAAGGATTTTGTTGGGTGGTTTCGTCGTCCGAAAGTGTAAACCAGTTTTGATCATAAAGATTACGGCCTGTGTTGAACGTTTCGAAATTTTTATAATCCGCAATATTTAAGCTGCGAGGTAATAGGTAGGTTCCCACTAATGGATTATAATAGAAACCTGAAGTAGGTGCATTATCTAATTTTTGCGTAATGTAATTGGCACTTCCTTCAACGGTCAGCTTATTATCAAAGAATGAAGCACTTTCCTTGAGATTGAAGTTGTGACGCATCAGGTCATTTTCTGGAAGAATACCTTTTGCAAGGGTATTGGCATAAGAAAAATACGTTTGGTTTTTCTCGTTACCACCTGACAAAGTCAATGAATTGGTGAAGTTGCTACCCGTACGGAAAAATTCACCTAAGTTATCATAGTCGGCACCATTGGTTTTGTCGCCCCAGCTAAATACACTGGTGTTACTGTTTTTGCCACCTGAACCTTGACCATATTGGCTTTGGAATTTCGGTGTCGATACAGCCTGTTCGATCTGTGCACTTGAGGAGAAGTTGATCGTTGTGCGGCCTTGTTTACCTGATTTCGTTGTTACCAAGATAACGCCGTTGGCCGCTTGGCTACCATATAATGCCGCCGCGGATGCTCCTTTTAATACGGAGATATTTTCGATGTCTTCTGGGTTGATCAATGAAATAGGGTCGCCACCATCACGTTGTCCGCCGAAAACGTTGTCTGGCTGGCTTGCTAATGTCTGATTGTTGATCGGAACACCATCGACAACATAAAGTACTTGATTGTTCCCAGAAGCCGATTTGTTACCACGCAAAATAACTTTTGCTGAACCACCTGGTCCAGAAGAGCTGGAAGCAATGTTAACACCTGCAACTTTACCGTTTAAATTATTCGCCAAGTTGGTGCTTTTAACTTTGTTTAATTCGTCACCACTGACCTGTTGTGTAGAGTATGTTAATGATTTTTGTGCACGGCTAATACCCAAAGCAGTAACGACCACGCTTTCCAGTTGCTGTGTCTGTTCGTCCAGACTTACCGTCACTGTCGTTTCGCCAGGACCAAGAGTTACCGTTTTGTTTTCATAGCCGACCGTACTGATGTTTAATATGCGGTTTTTGTCATCGACATTGATCTGGAATGCACCTTTAACGTCCGTAGAACTTGCGTTGGAAGTGCCCAATACTTTGATCGTGGCACCTGGAATAGGAGCTTTGGTTTTAGCGTCTACAACCGTTCCCTTAATCTGGTTGGTTTGCGCGTGCAATAAAGATGCTGAAAAAAGCATTGTTGGAACAATACCTAACACCCTTAATGTAGAGTATAATTTGTCATTCATATAGTATATGTGTTATATTCAGTTTTTTATATACATATTTTCATAACGGTGAAATTTCTAATGAAATGGGCTAATTCCATTTAGCATTTTTGGTTAGAAGAGGGGGATATTGAATAATCGGGGGGCGAAATAAGTGATTATTTATAATAGTATAAGCTATTCAATACCTAGTTATAGGAAGAAAGAGCGGTGTGATTTCCCTTAATAAAAATCTAATTTACTATAGTTGAGCAAAAATCAAAAATTTTATGAAACAAAAATGATACATGTCGGAAGGTTTTTTGGTGTAATTTGCTTGTAGTCACTGAAATGTGCGGTTTGTCATTTTTTTGAACAGCGATAGTGATTTTGTCTTTCACGATAAGAAAGATGTGCCCTATGTGATTTCAGACCATGTACTTGACTAAAAAGCTATTGCCGGATATGCGTTGATCTATCGTTTAGCATGTACCCTTGATATGGAAAAAGCCTCTTTGATGTTTTTGATATTAAATAAGATAATTGCGAGGAGTATAATTCCATATGCAACATACTTAATTGGTGAAACAGGTTCTTGAAAATAAGTTACTGCTAAAGTAAATGCGATCAGTGGGTTAATATAGAGGAGAACACCGGTTGTTGTCGATGAAATACCAATGAGTGCATACATGCTCAGGAAAAGGGGGATGATCGTGAATAAAGACGCGATAAGAAATATTGTGCCCCAAAACAGAGGTTCAGCAGGGATTGCATGATGATTATAGATCAGTTTAGGGATTACAAACAAGGCACATATACTGAGCTGGACGACCAATTGGTGGAGTTTGTCAAACCCGGTGGAAACCCATTGCACAATTAGATAGAAAGCGTAACAGGTGGCAATGGTAGCCGCCCAGAGGACATCGTTTAACGAGCCATTAGCCAGCAGGCAGACGCTGCCGAAAGCAATAAAAAGCGCTATTTTTTGCCAAAGGGTCAATTGTTCCCTGAGTATGATATAGGCTCCAGCTGCGGTGATGAGTGGGCAGGTCAGGTAAGCCAATGCGGCAGACTGGATGCTGATATGGTTGACGGCATAGATATAGGTAAACCAATTTCCAAAGATTAATCCCGAGGCCAGCAGGGTAAGGCAGATCTGACGAAGCTTGCCCGTCCGAGGTAGGAGCCGGAACTTATGGATATCAGCAGTCATGGTTTTTCTGCGGAAAAGCAAAAGATAAATCCAGAGTACCAGGAGCGCAGTGATTATTCTAAAATACAGAATATCTTCGGCAGGATAATCCCTTATCCACCGTACGGGGATAGACATAAATCCCCAGATGAAAGGGGCCAAAAAAGCCGCGAAAAGATATTTTCCGCGGCTTGCTGTTTCGTTGCTGTTTTCCACGGACTAATCTTTCCAGGCAATGACCGAAATCTCGACATTTACATTCTTGGGAAGGGTTTTTACCGCAACACACTCACGTGCTGGTTGCGCTTCTTTAAAATATTCTGCATAGACTTCATTGACTAAGACAAAATTACCCATATCGCTCAGAAAAATGGAGGCCTTGACAACATCCTCAAAAGTATAGCCAGCATTTGTCAGAATAGCTTCTATATTTTTCAGTACCTGATGTGTTTCGTCTTTTACACCTGATGAAATTAACTCCATTGATTCTGGGATCAGAGGAATTTGTCCAGAGACGTATAATGTATTACCGGCTTTGATTGCCTGGTTATAGGGGCCAATTGCTGCAGGAGCGTTGTCGGTATTTAAGATTTCTTTTTTTGACATGGATTACAGTGTTTAGGAGGTAAAACATATTTTGTAGATCAGGCCCAATAAAAAGACAATAATGGCCGTTGCATTAATGATATGCATCGCTTTTATGCTTCCATTTGTCGGGCGATCTGCGTTACGCTTTCTAAAAAAGTACATGGAACTAAGTTACAACAGTAAATTAGAAAGTTAAAATGAAAAGATTAAAAACTTTGAAAGGTTTTCTGTTGAGCTGTGAAACAAAATCTTGTACAAATGGCTGAGATTTTTTGAATATTAGTAAATTGGTGAACGAAATTGAAATTTTATGAATAAGGTAGCATTAATTGGGGGTAAAATATATTCAGGTGACGCGATTTTTGAGCAAAAGGCATTACTGACCAGCGAAGGTAAGATTGATGGGATCGTCCATGATCATGAAATACCTTCAGATTATGAGAGTTATCCAGTGAATGGAGCCAATATCTGCGCTGGGCTGATCGATCTTCAATTGTATGGTGACGGCTCGGACCTTTATTCGGCAGAGCGAAGTGTAGCCTCTCTGGAGCGTATCACCGAAGGTTTGGTCCGTAAAGGGACAACCTCCTTTATGATGACTTTAGCGACCAATACTATCTCTGTATTTAAGGATGCCATTCGGGTAGCAGAAGGTTTCCAGCACGATGCATTTTTAGGTCTGCACCTGGAAGGTCCTTTCCTGAATCCGAAAAAAAGAGGGGCTCATCCGGCGGATTTAATTGTTAGGCCCACGAAGGAAAAAATTGACGATCTTTTGGCAGGGAATCAGGTTGTCAAGATGATGACGATAGCACCCGAATGTATAGCGGACGATGTGCTACAGCACTTACAGGGCTACAATTTGCTGCTCAGTGCTGGGCATAGTGATGCAACTTTCGAAGAGGGTACCCGTGGTTACGATCTGGGAATCCCCACGAGTACGCACCTGTTTAATGCAATGTCGCCTTTACACCATCGCGAGGTAGGACTTGTTGGCGCAATTTTTAATCATCCGACAGCGCAGGCGAGTATTATTGTCGATGGGCATCATGTAAGCTTTGAAGCCGTGAAAATTGCAAAACGTCAGATGGGAGACCGCCTGTTTATGATTACAGATGCTGTGGCCGCTTGTGATAAAGATATTTATCATCATGTTTTGAACGACGGTTATTATGCGCTGCCTGACGGTACCATTTCAGGGGCCGCAATCTCGTTGCTTGAGGGGGTAAAAAATGCTGTTCAAAAGGTTGGCATACCACTCGATGAAGCGATCCGAATGGCTACGCTGTATCCGGCAAACCTTTTAAAGAGAGTGGATATTGGAAACCTTAATAAGGGAAGCATGGCGAATGTCATAGTCTTTAACGACGACTTTAAGTTGGAGCAGGTAATCTTCAAAGGTGAGTTAAAGTTCTGATCCTATTTCCGACAAGATCGGTCGTTTGACCCAGATTGACTAATATTATATGTATCTTCGTTAGTTATTTTGAAAAAACACTATTCTATAGATTGATGAAACGTTCCCTATTATTTTTAGCGACGGCTCTTTTTGTTTTGTCTTCTTGTTCATCCAAGAAAAATAAAAAGCAGGAGCCTGTCAATACCACAACTACAAATGTCGAAATTGTAAAAAAAGATCCGCCCTCGATACCCAAGCGAGAACGGGTAAAGAATACAGTTGAAACGAAAGCGCAGCCTGTTGCTGAAAAAAAGAAGGAAATTGTCGTCGATCTTCCCAAGTTACCACGTGAATTTCGGGCGGCCTGGGTTGCTTCTGTTGCCAATATCAATTGGCCTAGCAAGAACAATCTGAGTACAGCTGAACAGCAACAGGAAGCAATTGGTATTTTGGATTTTTTGAAAAACAATAATTTTAATGCGGTGATTTTCCAGGTGCGTCCCTCGGCGGATGCATTTTATAAAAGTGATCTTGAGCCTTGGTCGTACTTTTTGACCGGTACAGAAGGGCAAGCTCCTTCTCCTTACTACGATCCACTCGATTTTTGGGTCGAACAGGCGCATAAAAGAGGAATCGAGCTGCATGTTTGGTTGAACCCTTATCGTGCGCATCATACCGCTGGCGGTGCTGTTACATCAGCTTCCATGGCGCGCAAAATGCCCGAATCGGTTGTCAAATTGAAACAAGGGTATTATTGGTTTGATCCATCCAAACAATCGACACAGGATCATGCCGCACGTGTGGTTATGGATATTGTCAAACGTTACGATATCGATGGCGTACATTTTGATGATTATTTCTACCCTTATGCTGAATATAATGGCGGACAGGATTTTCCAGACTCGGATAGTTACAATGAATACAAACGCAATGGAGGGGATCTATCACGCGGAGACTTCCGTAGAAATAGCGTAAATACCTTTATCGAACGTATTTATAAGGATATTAAGAAAGAGAAGAATTTTGTAAAATTCGGTATTAGTCCATTTGGTATCTGGAAACCGGGTTATCCGTCAGGTATCCAAGGCTCCAGCCAGTATGATATGCTTTATGCGGATGCTAAATTATGGTTGAATAAAGGCTGGATTGATTATTTTGCCCCACAGCTATATTGGCCTATACAGCCAGCTAAACAGAGTTATACGGCGCTGTTAAAATGGTGGGAAAGTGAAAACACCTTGGGACGCCACCTTTGGCCGGGCATCAATACGGTAGGCAGACGTGGTCCGGAGTATGTTCAGGAAATTGTCAATCAAGTTGAGGCAGCAAGGACACTATTGCCGGATAACCGGGAAGGTGTTATCCACTGGAGCCTGGCTGGGTTGACTAAAAATCCGGCTATGACACAAGCTTTGGTTAATGGCCCTTATCAGGTTAAAGCATTGGTGCCTACTAGCCCATGGTTGAGTGCTAATCCCTTATTGAAACCGACTTTGCTGGTCACTCCACAAGGCGGTCATGTCTTTGCGAAATGGCAACATCAGCAAATTGATCAGGTCGCAAAATGGGTATTGTATCTCAATTACGGTGGTGTATGGCAATATGAGATTTTGGAGCCTGGAGTCACAAGTAAGGATATTCCAACGACATTGAACAACAAAAAATTGGAGTATGTTGCCGTTAAAGCTGTTGACCGTTTGAGTAACGAGGGGCCTTATGCTTCTGAAAAGATAAAATAGTTGGCGATTGCCTAGGCACCGCAAGAGAAAGGGATATCTGTATGTTGGATATCCCTTTTTTTAAGAATGTATTTGTCTTTATTGGTTGGAAAGAATTTTTAAGCAGCCTTTATAACTATTGTTGTTTGCTATTTCATGAAGGATTTGTTTTGAATTGTAATCTATCCAAGGTAAATTTATAGGTATGGAAGAAATCTATAAAACGGTAAGCGAATCGGTGATTCGGATGTCACAGCTGATGTTGCCATCCAATGCAAATTTTGGAGGCAAAATACACGGAGGTTATATTTTATCTTTGATGGATCAGATTGCATTTGCTGTAGCATCCAAATTCTCTGCACATTATTGTGTGACTGCTTCAGTAGGTAAGGTGGATTTTTTGAAACCTGTTGAGGTGGGGGAGTTAGTTACATTAATTGCTTCTGTGAATTATGTAGGCAACTCTTCCATGGAAGTCGGTATTCGGGTAGAAGCCATGAATATTCAGACGGGCGAAACCAAGCATTGCAATTCCTCCTATTTTACGATGGTGGCCAAAGATGAAACTGGCAGGCCTACCCGTGTGCCCCGCCTGATTTTGGAGACCGAAAAAGATGTGTTTCGTTTCTACCGCTGTGTGGTGAAGATGGAAGTTGACAAAGAAAGAGATCGTGCTATTCATGATCTGGAGACAGATTCTGCTGAACAGCAGGCTTATATCACGCAGCATTTTGATGTAAAGATCAATCTGGCTCCGTAACGGAGTGAAAGCTGTTTGCTACCATTCGAAAGTTCCCAGATATTTGCTATCTGTGCATTCGTCACTTCCGTCTGTTTTATGGAAGAACACATAGATGTGGTAGCTGCCGATGTGCTGTTGTCGTTGAAGTTTCACTGTCTGCGTTCGTTGGGAAAGTGTATTCATGCTTTCATTGGCAAATGCAACTTCTTCTGGGCAATAGAGAAGCAGTCTACAGCTGCCTGCGTTAAGATTTAGATTGTCATAATCCCAGGAGAGCGTGAATGTTTCTGTCTCTTTATCTACCTCAAATGTACAGGACGTAATCGGGTTAGGGGCTCCTTTACTAACGCGGAAGTTTTCATAATTGATGGCATAGCCAGTTGCAGTTTTTTCTATAGCATTGTTGAGGTTGTAGGACATGGCGTTGCTATAAGCCTTTTTATTAGGGTTATAGTTTTTAAATCCAACCCGTAATAAGGCTTTCATTGGGGAGATGAATTTTTGGATGAGGGAAAAACGCGAACGTGACTGGATTTGATCCGCAGAAGGTTTTTTTCTGCTTTTCCTAGGTAAGCCCCTTGCATAGGTTGTATTTCCATCGGTAACGAAAACCACAGATCCTGCTTTACCCGAGAGTGCACCATTTGCACCGTTTTTAATGACTGCCATACTATAAGTTAACTGGGATAAATTATGTATTTAAATTACAAAATAAATAATAATTTGTCAACACCAAATCCAATATTCTGTCGGACTTTTCACATTACTAAGTCGGTACTTATTCGGTATTTCTTCGCTTTCAACCGAAGAAGCACCGAACAAGTACCGAAGAAGCACCGAATAAGAACCGAGGGATCTTAGGAAATAATCTCTATCAAATAATGTAAACACCGGGCGTTTTTTTGCATAAAAGTGCTGTTGTCTGTTTGCTGTTGCCTGCTATTGGTAGTTTTATTGCGTTTGTATTAGAATTTGATGTAAAATGTGGTGAAATTGTCTAGCTAAATGCTTTTATAGGGTGTTTTTATGTGCGTTTTGTGCCGTTCTGTTGATGTTTAATGATTTTTTTTGATGTCGAATTATGCGTTTTTGCTTTAAAAGTGCATGAGTTTTAGTTTTTTTAGGAGGTTTGTGCATTTTTTTGTAAGATTTTGCTTGCGGTATGTTGCATCTGTTGAAAAATAGTTATACATTTAACGTGAATTAACTTAAGCTTAAAGTGGAGGATTCACTTTAAGTCAATTATACAAACCAAACATACCTAACATGAAAAGAAAGTTACTATTAATTCTTTCAGGTGTGATGCTTTCATCGAGTCTTTGGGCACAAACGAAAACTATTTCGGGAAAAGTGACCAATGCATCCGATGGAACTTCAATGTCTAACGTTACCGTTGCAATCAAAGGAAAATCTATTTCTACGCAAACTAATTCAGATGGTACGTTCACTATTAGCGCAGAGCCAGGAGATATCCTTGTCTTCCGTGCATTGGGTTCTTCAGAGAGCCAGAAGTTGGTGGGGAATGGAAATGTAATCAATGTGGCGCTTGTGAGACGCGAAGAAACTCTGGATGAAGTTGTGGTCACTGCGATGGGGATCAAAAAGGAGAAAAAAGCGCTGGGTTATTCTGTTCAGGAAATTGGCAGTAACGAATTGATGAAGAATAAGTCTACCAATATGATTAATTCTTTGGCGGGAAAGATTGCTGGGGTAAATGTGACGCAGACAAGTGGAGGTGCAGGTGCGGGGGCAAGTATAATTTTACGCGGCGGGACCTCTTTGCAGCGAGACAACCAGCCGCTTTTCGTTGTAGATGGGGTTATTTATGACAATTCAACTAATGTCAATGGCGATAGTGGCTTTGATGGTGCTCAGTCAACAAATTCCGTTTATAGTAATCGTGTAATGGATATAAATCCTGAGGATATCGAAAATGTTTCTGTATTAAAAGGGCCCGCAGCAGCAGCACTTTATGGGTCTAGAGCAGCAGCGGGGGTAATTTTGATTACGACCAAAAAAGGTAAAGAAGGAACTGCTTCTGTTAGTATCAGTTCGCGGTTCATTTCTAATTGGGCAAATCGTTTGCCTGAGCAACAGAACAGATACAAACGTGGTGAATATCAAATCGATGGTAAGTTGTTGGATGGAGATGCAACCACTACAATGGGGTCCTGGGGAGCACGAGCTGGCCAAGATGAACCCATGTATAATAACATAAAGGATTTTTTTAAATCTTCTAGTACTTGGGATAATTCGGCAAGTATTTCGGGGGGATCAAAAAATGGGAGCTTTTACTTTTCTGCTTCTGATTTCAGGCAAAACGGGATTATTCCAAATTCTAAATTTGATAAGTCTACTTTTCGCTTTAATGGAGAGCAGCGTTATGGAATTTTAAAAGTAGCGGGTAACGTGTCCTATTCCATTGCGGATCAATTGAGTTCTTTGACTTCTGGAGGCTTATATGGTGCCAGTGGTGAAGGTGCTGTCCAGGGGGCTTATATATGGCCGCGTAATTTAGATATGAAACATTGGCTAAATGATGATGGCTCTAAATATCGACTTTTCGATTTTCAGCTTGTTCAAAATGATTTCGATAATCCTTATTGGATCTTAAATAAAATGCCAAGAACAGATAAAACGAAACGTTTTACAGGAAGTTTTAATGCCAATCTAGATATTACCAAATGGTGGAGTATCAATTATACAGTAGGTATTGATCGGTATACCACCAATACAAATAGGTTGACGACTGCAGGTTCGGGTGTTGATATTCTTTATAAAAATGGTATGTTGTCAGAAAACGACCGTACTTATGAGTACGTTAGTTCAAACTTCATGACCAATTTTAAAAAGAAAATAAACGATTTTGATTTTAACTTAATGCTCGGTACGATGCTGGAAAATACCGGAGTTGAGTATAATGGTAGAAAAGCATGGAACTTTATTATTCCGGGCTTCTACGTGCCGACCAATGCTAAAAATACAGATATAGCCATTGCTCAGTCCAAAGTTAAGAAAAGATTGATCGGTGGATTTGGTGAATTTAGAGCTGGGTATAAAGACATTGCTTATGTAACGGTCACAGGAAGAAATGACTGGACTTCCACATTGCCGGTAGAAAATCGCTCTTATTTTTACCCGTCCGTTTCAGGTAGCTTGATTTTCACTGAGCTGTTGCCTAAAAATGATAATCTTACTTTTGGTAAGTTGCGGGCATCTTGGGCCAGAGTCGGAAAGGATGCCGATCCTTATGTGACCAACACCTATGTGGCGGGTGCAGAGTATACATTATATAATCAAGGTCAAGGGGTTGGAGTACGTAACGATTGGTTGAGAGGTAACACACAATTGGTTCCGGAAATTACTGAGGCGCAGGAGTATGGTGCTGATTTGAAGTTCTTTAAAAATAGATTAGGGCTTGAGTTTACATACTATAAAAATAGTAGCATTAACCAATTGCTTCAACCAAGGACCAGTCAGACTACTGGCTATATTTTAATGTGGACGAATGCTGGTAAGATTACAAATCGGGGATTGGAGCTTTCTATAACAGGCTCTCCAATTAAACGTGAGAATTTTAAATGGGATATCACGTTGAATACTTCACGTAATAAAGGTAAAGTTGAAGATTTGTTACCTGGTATGGATATTTTATATGTGACTGATGTCCAGGTTGGAAATGCAAAAGCTGCTTCTTTTAACCAAGGTAATTTTATGGCAATTTCAGGCTCTCAGTGGTTGAGAAATTCAGAGGGGCATTTGGTACTAAATGCGGAATCGGGCATGCCGACATCTGATGGTTTGGTTACACATGAAATCGGAAATAGAGAACCTAAATTATTTGGTGGATTAAATAATAATTTTCAATATAAAAACTGGAATCTTTCCTTTCTTTTAGATTATAGAATAGGTGGTGATATTTATAATGGTACTGATTATTATATGACCAATATGGGTATGAGTGCCCGATCTCAAGACCGTGAGAAATTGACAATCACAGGGGTCGTGAAAACAGGGGAAAATCCAGATAAAACACCTATTTATTCGGATCTGAAAACGTTTGAATACGAGGCTGGTAAGATGTATAAAATTGGGAATAAGGATGTGAGTGGTGAAAATATTATCAATAATTATTATTGGCAGGGAGCATATAACCTTGAGTCTGCCAATTATATGACGAAAACGAACTGGTTGAGATTGCGCTCCGTTACATTGTCATATTCGTTGCCAAATGAAACTTTAAAACGTCTGAAAGGGATAAAAGGAGTGACAGCAACACTTACAGGTACGAACTTGTGGTTATGGACCAATTATAAAGGAATGGATCCGGAAACTTCTGCAGCCGGTTCTGGTGCAATAGGTTCTAGTTCTGTTGGTATTGATTATAATGGAATACCAGCATTGTCCGGAGTATCGTTTGGTTTAAATGTTACTTTCTAAATTTTGTAGTATGAAAAGAGTAGTATTCGCACTTAGTGCATTGGCAATATTGAATTTAACTTCATGTAAAAAATGGTTGGACGTAAATGAAAATCCAACCCAGGCAAATGAGAAGGTTCCTACACCTGATTTACGCTTACGTTCTATCCAGATGCAATTTGTAGATGCTTATGAATCATCTGGGACAAGAGCGTCGTGGATAACGCAAAATGTTACTAAAACTTCTGGAACGGCGTCGAATGATGGTATTATTCGTTGGGATGTCCCATTGGCTTCGACAACTTGGCCGTATCAGGCTTGGTTTGTGTATACAGCATCCAATTTGGAACCGCTGATAGAAAAAGCGACTGCGGAGCAGGCATGGAACTACGTTGGCGCAGCGCAATTAATCCACGCCTGGGGGTTTATGCTGATGGAGGATATGTATGGGGAGATGCCATATACAGAAGCGTTGACACCTAATGTTTCTCCAAAATACGACGATGGAAAGACAATTTTTTACGGCTGTCTGGATATGCTAGATAAAGCAATAGAAAACTTGTCGAAAACACAAGCGGTTACAGCAACGCCATTATCAAATGGCGATATCTGGAATGGGGGAGATACAAAGAAATGGTTGAAATTAGCTTATGGTTTAAAGGCTAGATGGTTAAACAATTTGTCTAAAAAATCTTTCTATAATCCTGACGAGGTTTTGAAAGCTTTGGAAAAAGCCCAGCAGTCAAATGCTGATAATACAGTGATGGAAGCCATAAATACGAGTGAAACTGATAAGGCTGGAGTTGTGTGTTCGATGCAGTTCTCCAATTTGGGAGCCACGGGTAATAGGATGACCAAATGGTATACAGATTTATTGTTTAATACATTTACAGGTGGATCTGCTGTCCAAGATCCGAGAGCAATCCGAATGATTCCAAGCGGTGAATTTTATGATGCACAGGGTAAGAAGGTGTGGCGGATTTCGAAAGGAGTTGATATAATAGGTACAGATATTCGAACAAAAGGAGGTCCTGTAGCTTATGAGATTATGGCAACAAAAAAAGGGACGACAACGCACCCTTCTGGCTATGTTCGTGCTACGACTGCTGATCTGAAAGCTGATCCAAGTTATACAAACCGTTGGTTTACGACAAATACATCAACGGTTAGGCAAGGAGATTCTGTTTTTGTGTCTGTATATTCAGACCGTTTGGACTGGATAAAAGACTTTACCGATAATACAAATGATTATTATATCGCAAGCAGATATAATGGTATGTCCGAAAAAAATCCTAATTTCAATAGCGGTGTACCCAATATCAATTCGACAGGAAGTTTCTATATTCGAGCCGATGCGCCGGCTCATCTAGTGTGCTATCATGAAATGTGTTTTATTAAAGCGGAAGTTTTGTTTAGAAAAGGGGATCGCGCAGGCGCTCTTCAGGCTTATAGAGACGGGATTAGAGCGCATATGGAAGCGATGAATGTTAAGCTGAAAACTTATCCTCAGGTAAGGGGTAAGGAGGTCATTTCTGAAACTGAAATAGCTGCATTTTTAAGCAGTAAAGCGGTTGCTCAAAGTGCAGGAGAGCTGACAATGGCGAAAATTATGCAGCAGAAACAAATAGCGATGTCTTATACTGTTCAAAATTGGAATGATATGCGGAGATTTAATTACTCTGCTCCAGATCCTCAATTTGGAGTAGTTTATCCAGATTTTGGACGTCCATTTGAATTTGATGCCGCAGCACAAGAGTGTTATCCGTCTAGCGACCCTAATAATGTGCGTTACTGGCCAAGAAGAATTCAGCAATGTAGTCACGAAAGAAATTACAATGCAAATAATTGGATGGCCTCCAATCCAGAAGCTGCAAGCAGAACGATTCTTTCCTATCCTGTTTGGTGGGATACGAAAGAGTAGACTGTATAAAATCTAAGAATGAATTGCCTGGCTCCGCTAGATAGAGTCAGGCTTTTTTATGTCATGATTTTCGGTGAGCGGCATTTGGTTGGTTTTTATAAAGTTCATACCTTCGAATATGAAAAAGTTTCTTTTATTGCTCTTGTATTCTATTGGAATAGTGGTTTTATATGCACAATCGCCCAAGATTATTCAAAAACCCATTATCTGGGATAAAGACCGTATTCAGCTTTCGCTGGATTATCTTAAAAATCGGCACGGTCTATCGCAGTCGACTCCGGTTATCCATCCCAAAATGGTGGTAGTGCATTGGACCGCGAATAACAGCGTGAAAGCGACCTTTAATACATTCAATCCTACGCGGCTTCCGGGGCGTCCGGAACTGACCAAGGCCAGTGCCTTGAATGTATCTTCGCAATTTGTCATCGATCGTGACGGTACGATTTATCAGTTTTTACCAGATTCTATTTTTGCACGGCATACCATAGGTCTCAATTATTGTGCAATAGGGATAGAAAATATAGGTAGTCGCCAGAACCCACTGACTGATGCACAATTGAAAGCGAACGAAGAGCTTATCCGTTACCTCAGTAAAAAATATCCCATCGAATTTGTTTTAGGTCACCATGAGTACCAACGATTTAAGAAAACAAGCTGGTGGAAAGAAACTAATCCCAATTACATCACGGGTAAAGATGATCCGGGAGATAAATTTATGCATGAGCTAAGAAAGCATCTTGTCGATCTGAAATTGAACCCCCTGCCTTAAATCATGCCTAATCGAAGAATTTCGTTCTGCAGGTAAATTGCGTTTTCCTACAGGAATAAGTAATAAGTGTGCAATTGGTGATCGTTTTGCAATATATTTTGCTGGTTTGCTGTATTTTGCTGCATTGTTAATAAAATGTTAATTGTATTTGATTTGTTACATGAGCGTGTGCTCTGCACACTTACTTATTTTTCTTTTTAATCGTCTGAATTATTGTAATCGACTGTATTTCATTTTATTGTAATGTATTTTTGCTTTCAGTCTCAACTAGTATATTGCGGTTTAATTCCTGTTACAGAAGTAATTTGTAAGTGAATACTTACTTTCTTTTGCGTTTTTATGTTGCTTTAAGTTTTAAAAACGAAAAGTTCTACTTACTTTTATTCTGATTTTCAATTATTCGTGCATAAAACTGCAATTTGTGCATGATCTAAGAGTCTATTTATGATGAAAAATGCCTTATTAAAGTTATCCTTTTTAATTTCTGTTGTTGCTTGGGTTTCCTGTGGGAATTCGTTGAAGTCTACGCAAGCGAGCAAAACCGCAGTAAACAGCATGACCGGCCGGGTAACGAGCCAAGTTGTTATTCCGGGTGCAGATCAACTTACGCTGTATTTACCACAACTAAAAGGTAAGAAAGTGGGAATAATGGGAAATCAAACTTCCATTGTAGGGGCTGATAAAAAACATCTTGTCGATGTCTTGATCGATAATAAGGTTGATTTGAAGTTTGCCTTTGCGCCTGAACATGGTTTCCGCGGGAACGTTGAACGTGGTGAGAAGTTTGGGAATGATGTTGATCAAAAGACTGGTTTGCCGCTGTTTACATTGTATGGAGGTAATAAGAAACAAGATTCTATCGTCAATTCCATTGATGTGATGATCTTCGACCTGCAGGACGTTGGGGCACGCTTTTATACATACATCACTTCTTTGCACCGTGTAATGGAATTATGTGCAAAGCATAATAAAAAATTAATTGTACTGGATCGTCCAAATCCAAATGGCGACCAGGTG
This sequence comes from Sphingobacterium sp. UBA2610, assembly GCF_002339225.1. Classification (NCBI taxonomy): domain Bacteria; kingdom Pseudomonadati; phylum Bacteroidota; class Sphingobacteriia; order Sphingobacteriales; family Sphingobacteriaceae; genus Sphingobacterium; species Sphingobacterium sp. UBA2610. The sequence goes on along the minus strand of NZ_DDKA01000019.1, from coordinate 234,581 downwards.
GATGGACCTGTAAGGCATGATGATAAGTTTAAATCAGATGTTTCCTGGCATAAAATAGCCATGATCCATGGTTTAACAATCGGCGAGCTGGCGCAGATGATCAATGGAGAGCGGTGGCTTGAGAATGGCCGCCAGGCCGATGTAACGATTGTACAGGTCAAAAATTGGAATCATAACAGTAGGTATGAGCTGCCGGTCATCCCATCGCCAAGTCTGCCAAATTATCTTTCTGTTCGGTTGTACCTTTCATTATGTCTTTTTGAAGGTACGGATATTTCGGTAGGTCGGGGTACGGATTGGCCGTTCCAGGTATTAGGTTATACAAATCCGGTCTATGGCTCCTTTACTTTTACACCGGGCGAACGTCACGGTATGTCCAAACATGTGGAGGGCAAAGGAACAGTCAATTATGGTGTTGATTTGCGCGGTCTGGATGCTGATCATCAAAAATTTACCTTAAAATATCTGTTGGACTTTTATCAAAAGACACCTGATAAATCCACTTTCTTCGCGCGGCCTGAATTTTTTGATAAGCTTGCGGGGACAAATCAATTACGTAAGCAAATCCTTGCCGGACAATCTGAAGCTCAGATTCGTGCTTCTTGGTCCGATGACCTGAAAGCCTATAAGCAAATGCGTAAAAAGTACCTGCTTTATACTGATTTCGAATAGCAATAACTAACAATATTAACTAGAATCATTTATTTTAAAACTCTATAATCAATGCGAAAATTTGTACTATTTTCTGTTGCTCTTGGATTGAGTTTTCCTTCTGAATCCTATTCTTTTGCAAAAAAAGAAGGTGCTTTGAATCGCGACAATTTAACAAGCGCCTTTCTGAGTTCTTCTGCAAAAAATGCGTTTCAAAATACGGTGCAAGGTACTGTAAAGGATGGAAAAGGTCCAGTCTCTGGGGTAAGCGTGTCTGTGATTGGCGGTACTGCGTCAACTAAGACTGATGCTCAGGGGCATTTTAAAATTACAGCTGCCGTGGGGAGCAAGTTGCGTTTTTCGTCTGTAGGATACGTGACGAAGGAGGTTGCCATTACTTCAGCTACGCTTGATGTAACATTAGCGGACGATAATCAAGCGTTGGACGAAGTGGTCGTTGTCGGTTACGGTACGCAGAAAAAAGGTAACCTTACTGGTGCGGTTTCATCGATCAATGTGAAGGAGAATCTACAGAGTCGTCCGATCGCCGATGTCGGCCGGGCAATTCAAGGAACGACACCAGGATTTAGTGTTACTGTACCGAGTGGTGAGGTTGGATCTGATCCTACCATGCGTATTCGTGGTGCAATATCTTCCATTCAAGGGAATAGTAGTCCATTGATCTTGGTGGATAATGTGGAAATCCCGAGTATCCAATATGTAAATCCGGATGATGTTGAGTCGATCACCGTATTAAAAGATGCTGCCTCTTCGTCCATCTATGGTGCGAAAGCTGCTTTTGGTGTCGTATTGATTAAGACGAAAACAGGTGGAAGTGCGGAAAAGGTTACCGTAAATTATTCTAATAACTTCTCATTCCAAAATCCATATAAAAAGTTGGAAATGGGACGTGTTAATGCCTTGAAATATACCATTGACGCATTAGAAAGAGTTGGCGGAACCGAAACTGGTGCTTTCTATAAAGTAAATAGAGAAAGTTATGAACGCGCAGTGGAGTGGGATAAAAAATATGGATCTTCAATCGGGAAAGATGATCCAACGGTATATGGCAGAGACTGGTATGTAGATCCGGGGTCGCCGACGAAAAAGTACGGTGTTAGAACGTATGATCCATATGATTATATGGTGCGCGAGTGGGCTCCCACACAAACACATAACTTGTCTTTAAATGGTACAATTAAGAAGACACAATATACAGCTTCATTTGGTTCGTTGAACCAAAGCGGTATGTTAAAGGCCGGCGATTCGGATAAGTTTAAACGGTATAATGCTGCATTAAGACTAAATACCGAACTGAATAAATATGTGACTATTAGGGGTGGAGTGATGTTTGCACAACGGAACAAGATCTATCCTTATGCGACAAACTCAACAACGGCCGATCCATGGTTGTACATGTATCGCTGGAGTTCCCTTTATCCAATGGGCTATGACGAAAATAACAACCCAATAAGGAGTCCATGGAGTGAAAATGAGGCGGCAAACCAAGCTTCCATGCTTCGCAATTATGTTAATTTAAGCGCTGGTGCTACAGTTAATATAATGAAGAATTGGAAAGTAGATGTAGACTATACATTTACCAATGAGGATTATAGCTGGCGTAAAAACGGGACGAGATATACAGCAGCCAATTCTTGGGTAGCAGCCAAACAACGGTTTGATGCACAAGGAAATCCAGTTTATGTCAATAAAGAAGGAGCTGTTGTCAATAAGGGAGATGCTGATGCAACTTTAGCTTATGATCTTTCCAATGATATGTATACAGCGAATGGTTCTGCGCAAGATCATATCTATATGCGTTCACAAAATGAACATAAGCATACTGTCAATGCATTTACAACGTATGAGCTCGACTTGAATGATGATCATAACTTTAAATTTATCCTTGGTTTAAATAGAGTAACAAACGATGGTTCTTTCCATTGGACACAGCGTGCTGATTTATTGGATATCACAAATCCTCAGTTTGATTTGGCTGTGGGCCAAATTACGGGTAGCGGTGGTGAGTATTGGGAATCACAATTAGGGTATTTTGGCCGTGTGAACTATGCGTATAAGAATAAGTATCTATTTGAAGGTAATATCCGTTATGATGGTTCCTCCAAGTTTCCAACAGATTTGAAATGGCGATGGTTTCCATCCTTTTCAGCAGGCTGGGTAGTTTCAGAAGAAAAATTCATGGACTGGTCAAGGGCTACATTAAATCAGTTGAAGTTTAGAGGTTCATGGGGTGTTATCGGAAATCAAACGGTACCTTCTGATCTTTATGTTTCAAACATGGATGCGGGTCAGATTAATTACATCGTCAATGGCGCATTGTTGAATTCTGTGGGCACGCCAAAACTGAATTGGCCAAACGTTACGTGGGAAGATCTGGAGACCCTGGATTTCGGTGCGGATGCCAGATTCTTCAAGAATAAATTAGGTTTGACGTTTGACTGGTATCAGAAGAAGACCAAAAATATGTTTGCTCCTTTGGAAGGAACAACACTGACCTTGGGTTCTGCGGCGCCTTGGGGTAACTTCGGTACCTTGACGACCAAAGGCTTTGAATTGGCCATCGATTTTAATCACCGATTTGAGAATGGATTGGGTATTAATTTTAGGGCTAATTTGGATGACTCTAAATCTGTTTTTAGTGGCTATACGTCATTACGCACTACCGGTGTGAATTATAATGGTCGGGTATATGGTGATATTTGGGGGTATGAGACAGACCGTCTGTACCAATACAATGATTTTGTATTGGATGGAAATAACAATCCGCAGTTGGTAAAACCAAATGCAGATATGACCAAATACTATGGAAGTACAGATAATGTCTATCTCTTGAAAGAGGGGCCGAATGGTGAAAAGCCTGTCTATCAGCCACGATTCCAAAATTCAACTAATTTCTATTTTGGTCCTGGGGATGTTAAATTCAAAGATTTGAATGGTGACGGCGAGATCGATAACGGTGACGGTACGATCGATAATCCTGGCGATATGAAGATCATTGGTAATTCGACGCCTCGTTATCAGTATGGCTTTAGATTTGGTGCCGATTGGAAAGGCTTCGATGTTTCAGCATTTTTCCAAGGTGTGGGGCAACGTAAAGTTTGGGGAGCAGGATTCTTGGCGATTCCAGGATTTAACACTTCAGATGGAGCAATGCCTGCAAGCTTTGTAAACGATTACTGGACGAAAGATAATCAAGGAGCATTCTATCCGGCTGCATTCAACAACGGCGGTAGTGCGAATGTCAATAATATGCAAGTTCAGTCCCGCTATCTGTTGGATATGTCGTATTTGAGAATTAAGAACCTAACTGTGGGGTATACAATTCCTCAGCATATCGTGCAACGAGCTAAGATAAATAACTTACGTGTTTATGTTTCGTTGGAGAATTTCTTCACTTGGGATAAGCTTCGTGGCTTACCGATTGATCCGGAAGAGGTGGGAGGCTTCTCGATTTTTAATGAAACGAATTACAACGGTGGACGTACAGGTGTTGGAACACCAACATTTAAGAGTGCCTCATTTGGTGTTCAGTTAAACTTTTAAACGAATTTGACAGATGAAATTAAATAGAATAAAAATTGGATCTATCATGCTTTCCGCCATGTTATTGGGGGTAGGCTGTAGTAAGGATGTGCTGGATAGGCCTGATCAAACTAAAGTAATCGATGAAAACTTTTGGAGAAATGAAGCTGATGTTCGTTTGTATGCAAATGATTTTTATTTAAATTATTTTGTTGGCTATAATACTTTTTATGGTACGGCCTATGCTCCCTTAGTGGGATATAACTATGCAGATGACTTTACGTCTGAAGGAACGCAAGGTGGCTTTGAGTCAGTTGTTCCGACGAGTAGAGGTGCGAGTACGGTGACACCTGATATGTTGACGACCTACTCAGGGCCGACCTGGAATTTTTACTGGGTTAGAAAGGCTAATGTGATGTTGACCAGGATTGAAACAAAGGCCAAGTCAAAATTGTCAGAGGCTGAGTATAAGCACTGGACTGCAGTAGCTCGTTTTTTTAGAGGCTACGAATATAGTAGGTTAGTTTCTGTGTTTGGTGATGTGCCTTATTTTGATGTTGAAGTTGATCCGATGGATCAGGCTACAATGTATAAGGAACGTACCAAGCGCGGGGAGGTTATGGATAAAGTCTATACAGATTTTGAGTATGTGCTTGATAATATGCGTGCTGATGACGGAAAAGGTTATGTAAATAAATATGCAGCAGCGGCACTTATTTCTAACCTCATGTTGTTTGAAGGTTCCTGGGAAAAATACCATGGCTTAGATCAAGATCGTGCGAAAAAGTATCTCGCGCTTGCGGTTAAAGCGTCCGAAGTTGTCATGAATAGTGGAAAGTGGTCTTTTGGAAGTGATTTTAAAAGCCTGTTCGCATCTGAAGATCTTTCAAGCAATCCAGAGGTAATTTTCTTCAGAACTTATAATGATGCCTTGAAAGTAACGCACGCCGTAGGTTCTTACAGTAATGGTACTGAAGGGCAGAAGGGCGTTAACTTGGATTTGTTGAAATCTTTTATCTGTAACGATGGAAAGGTTTGGCAAAACTCAGCGCTCACAAATGCTTCGGACTTTTCGATGAAATCTTTGGCGAGAACGAGAGACCCACGGTTTGAAGCTTCGTTGATGGATACCGTTAATACAGCTTCATCAACATTTGCTTACGGTCATAAATTTGCTGCTAGAGAAGCCTTGACGTATATTGGAAAAACTTATCCAGCAAAATGGAGTAGTAATACAAATACAAATGATGCTCCGATTGTGCGTCTTGGTGAGGTTGTGTTGAATTGGATTGAGGCAAGGCAGATTCTTGCGGAGTTTTTTGGTGGAGCAGCTGTTACCCAAGGTGATTTGGATAAATCAATCAATGCGGTACGGAATAGGCCGCTAGACGCAGATGCCATAGCTAAAGGGGTAAAGAAAACGGCACCTTTGACATTAAATTCCCTGCCGAACGATCCAAGCCGCGATGCGGATGTATCGCCGTTGATGTGGGAAATCAGACGTGAACGAAGAATGGAATTTGTATATGAGTATGCGCGATTGAATGATATCCGTCGCTGGAAAAAATTGGATTATATGAACTTTTCACGCAATGTCGATTATTCATTGGGTCCCTGGGTAAATATCAAAAAGGACCTTCCAAATCGTTTGACAAAAGCTTACGAAGGTGTTTTGAAAGTCCGTGACGCAGCAGGAAATACAATCACGTACAATGGTAAAAACGCCGATGCTATGGTGGGATATTACGTTGTTCCGAAATTTGCAAACAGGGTAAGTTTTACCGATCGGTCGTACTTGGCTCCTGTTGGACTGAATCAGATTCAACAATATGCAAATTTGGGCTATATCTTAACACAGACGCCAGGCTGGCAATAGATAGCATTGTATTAAAAGGCCTTTCTGAATTTCAGAAAGGCTTTTTAATACATAACGAATTTTGATTTACATGAAGATGCATAAAAATGCAATATCATTTCTCTTTTATGCATAAAAACGCTATTTTTAAGAAAACATTACGCATGAGGTTTCCAATTATCACCTTTTTTATTGCATTATCCTGCGTTTTTAACGTTGCGATAGCACAGCAGTCCTTCAAATTTGCCCACGTAACAGACACGCATGTCGGTGGTGCAACAGGTGAGGAGGATTTGCGACGTACTGTAAAGGATCTGAATACATTGAAAGATATTGATTTTGTTATAGTCTCCGGAGATATCACCGAGTTTGGTGCTGATCATGAGTTAAAGCTTGCGAAGCGAATCTTAGATAGTTTGCAGCTGCCTTGGTATGTGATTCCGGGAAATCACGATGGCAATTGGTCAGAAAATGGAGCCAACACGTTTCGCACCGTTTTTGGTGGCGAAACCTTTTTCTTTAAGCATAAAGGCTACGCATTCATTGGAACCAATTCAGGGCCCAATATGCGCATGAGTCCTGGTCAGATTCCTCGGGAAAACCTGGTTTGGATGGATTCCATTTTTGCAGCGAATCCGGATAAACAGCTACCATTGATCTATATTAATCATTATCCACAGGATTCATCGTTAAATAACTGGTTTGACGCACTGAAAAGAGTTAAAACGCGGAATGTTCAGTTGGCGCTTTGTGGGCATGGTCATGCCAATAAATTATACGATTGGGAAGGAATTCCGGGGGTGATGGGGCGGTCTAATCTGCGTGCGAATAAAGCGGTTGGGGGTTATAATATTGTGACCATCGCCGATGGCAAAGCCAGTTATCAGGAGCGTAATCCCGGTATAGGGATGCAGGAGAAATCTTGGGTTGTTGTTCCAATGTTCGACCATCATTATGAAAATGAAACGATAAGCTACCCGAGACCAAGTTATGCTGTGAATGCAAAATATGCGGACCAGGTTAAAGTCAATTGGACGTTTGAAGACGCCAGCGATATTGGGGCGGGACTAGCTGTTTACAAAAATAGCGTGATTACATCAAATACCGCAGGCGATATCTTTGCGCTTGACTTAAAAACGGGTAAAAAGCTATGGGCATACCGTACCGGAGGTAAAGTTTATTCTACGCCAGCTGTGTGGAAAGGAATTGTCGTGGCGGGGTCATCGGATCATACAATTTATGCTGTGGATGCCCGTAATGGTAAGTTGCTGTGGAAGGTACAGACTGAAAAGGCGGTTTTGGGTTCACCCCTGCTGCATGATGGCGTAGCTTTTATCGGTGGTTCAGATGGTAAGTTTAGAGCGCTGGACATCAAGACGGGAACTGTAAAATGGAGCTTTGACCAGGTCAAAGGATTTGTATCAACCCTGCCAACGTATTATTTGGGGAATGTAATTTTTGGCTCCTGGAGCAATGGATTCTACGCGTTGGATGCCAAAACGGGTAAGCTTTCGTGGGAATGGAATAATGGACAGGCTAATCGGATGTTTTCGGCTGCGGCATGTAATCCGGTGGGGGCAAATAATCGTGTCTTTGTGGTTGCACCGGATCGTTTTATGACAGCACTGGATGCGAAGAACGGTGCGGTCATCTGGCGGGAAAAGAAAGATACCATTCGGGTGCGCGAGTCTATGGGGCTGGCAGCGGATCATAAACTAGTTTATGTGAAGACGATGGATGGGGACCTTTTAGGTATTTCGGTTGCTGGTGATCGTATGGATGTTGCCTGGAAGTCCATGCTTAAATTGCCCTACGAATTGACACCTTCGGCAATTACAACCAATGGTAAATTGGTATTTGTGCCGAGTCATTCGGGTTTGCTGTCTGGAGTTGACGCAAAAACAGGCGCTGTCGTATGGCAATATAAAATATCCAATGGAATGGTTAATCCTGTCGTGTTAGATGGAAGAAACACAGTGATAGCGAGTACGATGGATGGTAAAATAGTTTCATTACAGTTTTAAACAATCGATTGAATTGATCTTTTTGAAAATAAATGCCTTGATATGATAAAAAAATGTCTAAACTTCTTAAATTTACGTCAAGCTTTTTTGCTTGTTTTTGCATGTTTTGTTTGTAACTTTGCGGAAGCACAGCAAAATGCTTGGATTAGAATAAACCAATTGGGCTATACTCCAGCGGGCAAGAAGGTCGCGGTATGGGGCGGGAAATCAATCAGGCAGCTTCGTTCTTTTGAAATTAAAAACGCACAAACGGGTAAAACGGTCTATGTGCATCCTGTTGGAAAAGATTATGGGGCTTATGGTCCTTTTGTTCAGAGTTTTCGTTTTGATTTCTCTTCCGTGCAGGATACGGGGCGTTTTTTTGTTCAAGCTGGAGATGTAAAGTCTCCAACATTCCGAATTGCTCGGGACGTCTACAAAGGGGCGGCAGATTTTGTGTTGCGTTATATGCGGCAACAACGGACATTGTTTAACCCTTTTCTGAAAGACAGCTGCCATACGCACGATGGCTTTGCGCTGTATGCAGGAAAGGTTGGCATTCCCGATAGCTCCCGTATCGATGCGGGTGGCGGTTGGCATGATGCTTCTGATTATTTGCAATATGCGACAACTTCGGCAAATGCGACATTTCATCTGTTAGCGGCTTACCGCGATTTTCCAAAGGTATTTGGTGATCTAAAACAGGCGAATGGTCTTGATGGGAAAAATGGCCGGGCCGATGTGCTCGATGAGGCAAAATGGGGGCTGGATTGGCTGTTGAAAATGCATCCCAAGGCCAACCAAATGTACAATCAGATTGGTGATGACCGGGATCATGCCAGCATGCGGATGCCAAAGGAAGATCCTTACTATGGTCGTGGATTTGAGAGACCGGTGTATTTTATCGATGGAGAGCCACAGCAGCGTGGCAAGTTTATGAACAATACAACGGGGACAAGCTCTACTGCGGGTAAATTTAGTAGTGCTTTTCGCCTGGGGGCGATGTTGTTTGACAAAGAGGATCGGAAATATGCAACGCTGCTTTCGAAGAAATCGGAAACAGCCTATGCTTATGCCAATATAAAACCAGGCGTTACACAGACAGTTTCTGTGAAATCGCCCTATATTTATGCCGAAGATAATTGGGTAGACGATATGCAGTTGGCCGCTGCAATGGGTTTTTCGATGACAAAAAAAGAAAAGTTTGCACGAGAAGCCTTACGCTACGCCCGGCAAGAAAAGATTACACCTTGGATGGTTAGCGATACTGCTGCACATTATCAGTGGTATCCTTTTATCAATCTTGGGCATTATGAGTTGGCAAAAGGATTAAAAGGACAAGATCGCGAGGAGATTGTTTCGTATTATAAACAGGGGATTGAGCAAGTCAATCGGAGAGCTGAGAAAAACGCTTTTTTTCGCGGAGTTCCCTTTATTTGGTGTAGCAACAACTTAACGGTATCCTTTGCGATCCAATGTCTCTGGTATAAAGAATTGACGGGAGATGCACATTTTGATGAGCTAGCCCAAGCTAATTTTGACTGGTTATTCGGGGCGAACCCTTGGGGCACGAGTATGGTATATGGTCTTCCGGCTGGGGGCGATACACCTGTCGATCCGCATTCGGCGTTTACCTTTCTTGGAAAGCATCCGATCGATGGCGGATTGGTTGATGGGCCCATTATGGCATCCACGTACCGCAATCTGATCGGAATCAAGTTGAATAATCCGGATAGCTATGCGGAGTTTCAAAGTGATCTGGCGGTCTATCATGACGACTACGGAGATTATAGTACGAATGAGCCGACAATGGATGGTACCGCTTCGTTGATTTATCTGTTGGCTTCAAAGGAGGGTAAGGCCATGGAGGAGCCGACCGGAAAAAAGTAACAAGGGATATCTATGGAGCTATTGTCCGGGGCGACTCGACAAAACGGCAGGTGGCTCTGGTGTTTACCGGTCATGATTTATCTGAGGGTACTGCTGAGGTATTAGCAAGTCTAAAACATAATGGCGTTAAAGGCTCTTTTTTCCTGACAGGCGATTATCTCAGAACTCCAGGTTTTGAACCATATGTCCGTCAGATGTTAAGCGATGGCCATTGGATTTCGGGGCATTCGGATAAACACCTTCTGGTGAGTGACTGGGGGAGCAGGGATGTGCTTTTGGTGAAGCGTGACTCTTTTGTCGCTGATCTAAAGGCAAATCTGAAAGCACTGGAACGAGTGGGCGTCAAAAGGGAGCTGCTGTCCTATTATATTCCTTCTTATGAATGGTATAATAGTGAAACAGTCGATTTGGCAAAAGCAGTTGGTCTAAATTCGGTTAATTATACACCAGGAATACGGACTGCGGCAGATTATACCTATCCTGAAATGGGGGCTCGTTATTTATCGTCGACAGCGATTCTCGACAATCTCTGGTCTTACGAAGCTCGATATGGGCTCAATGGATTTTTGATATTGATTCACATGGGAACCGATGATCGGCGGAAAGATAAACTGTATCATCATTTGGATGATATCATTAGCATATTAAAAGGGAAAGGGTATCAACTTGTGGATGTGCCCGATTTATTGAAATAAAGAAATACAATATATACTAATAATGGTAAATACAACGGAGAAAGATTCGAATTATCAGGATTTGGACAAGATGTCTGTGCATGAGTTATTGACAAATATCAATAATGAGGATAAATCTGTGCCACTTGCTGTAGAGCAGGCTATCCCTCAGATTGAAGCATTGGTCAAAGTCACTGTGGAGAAAATGAAGGCTGGTGGTCGAACTTTTTATATCGGCGCTGGTACAAGTGGCCGTTTGGGCGTGCTGGATGCGTCTGAATTACCTCCGACTTACGGCGTTCCATTTGAATGGATCATTGGCTTGATTGCTGGTGGTGATACTGCAATTAGAAAAGCAGTTGAATTTGCAGAAGATGATCTGGAGCAAGCATGGAAAGATATGGAAGCGTATGATATTGATGAGAACGATGTTGTTATCGGTATTGCGGCTTCTGGAACCACACCTTATGTTATTGGCGGATTGAAAACGGCAAACGAGAAAGGGCTTGTGACGGGCTGTATTGTCTGTAACGGAGGGTCTCCGATTGCGGAAATAGCGCAGTATCCGGTTGAAGTTATTGTTGGGCCAGAATTCGTTACCGGGTCTACGCGCATGAAATCGGGTACAGCACAAAAACTTGTGTTAAATATGTTCAGTACCGCAGTGATGATCCAATTGGGTCGGGTAAAGGGGAACAAGATGGTCGATATGCAATTGTCAAACCATAAGCTGGTCGGTCGTGGTGTACGTATCATTATGGATCAGACCGGGGCGCTTGAAGAAGAAGCTGCGGCTTTGCTTGAGCAATTTGGTAATGTAAGACAGGCAATCGAAGCTTATCAGGATACCCATTGAGCATAACCTATTAAAATCACCTATTTAAAAACAAACTATGTCACCAGTAATATTATTATCTTTTATAATAATCTATTTTGCAGTTCTGCTTGCTGTAGCTCACTTCACCTCGAAGGGAGCTTCCGATAACTCGACTTTTTTTGTCGCAAACCGGAACTCTAAATGGTATATGGTCGCCTTTGGGATGATCGGTACCGCGCTCTCCGGCGTAACTTTTATCTCGGTTCCCGGCGCAGTCGGTGCGTCTGAATTTAGCTATTTTCAATTTGTTCTTGGGAACGCCGTTGGTTTTGTCATTATTGCCTATGTATTGCTTCCGCTCTATTATAGAATGAACTTGACTTCCATTTATACGTATTTGGAAGAACGTTTTGGGCACACCACGTACAAGACCGGTGCTGCTATTTTTTTGGTTTCCCGTACGATCGGTTCGGCGTTTCGTCTTTATCTGGTCGCAATCGTATTGCAGCATTTTATTTTTGATGCCTGGAATGTGCCTTTCGCGATTACGGTCGTTATATGTTTGGTGTTAATCTGGATGTATACAAACAAGGGTGGCTTAAAGACGATTATTGTGACAGATACCCTACAGACTACCTTTTTAGTGACCGCAGTAATTCTCTCTATCTATTTTATGGCCAAAGGATTAGATTTTGGTATCGTCGATACTTTCGAGGCTGTAAAAGAAAGTAGTTATTCCAAGATCTTTTTCTGGGATGATTTTGTCGGCAGTAAAGCAAATTTTTGGAAACAATTCTTGGGAGGAATTTTTGTGACCATTGCGATGACTGGGCTTGATCAGGATCTAATGCAAAAGAACTTATCGATGGGGACCATTAAAGAAGCCCAAAAGAACATGATCACTTTTACAAGTGTTTTTGTGGTCATTAATATTTTCTTTTTAGCTGTCGGTGCTTTGCTGTATATCTATGCGGCTAAAAACGGAATTGATGTGACTCAATTAGCAACACGCGATTATTTGTACCCAGAAATTGCATTAAACCACTTGGCTATTGTTCCTGCAATCATCTTTATGATGGGGTTAACGGCTGCTACTTTTGCAACGACAGATAGTGCGCTAACGGCATTGACAACATCTTTCTGTGTGGACTTTCTAAATTTCAATAAAAAAGAAAATCCCAATGATCCAGCGCTGATCAAGCAGCGTAATTATGTGCATTTTGGTTTTTCCATTGTGATGCTGTTGGTTATTCTGGTCTTTAAGCTGATCAATGATGACTCGGTCGTCAATGCAATCTTTACTGCGGCGAGTTATACCTATGGACCTTTATTGGGTTTATTCGTTTTCGGAATATTCACAAAATATGCCGTGCGGGATAACGCTGTACCTTATATCTGTGTACTTTCGCCTACCGTCTTATTTTTGCTTAAAACCTATGTTATTGAAGTGTATACACCTTATGTTATCGGATTGGATTTGATCATTATTAATGGTTTTATCACGTTTGTGATGCTTTTGATCAGTTCTCCAGGTAAAGCAAGTGAAAAAGCATTGTCCCATAATTAATGCATTCCAGTGATAAAAAGTTTCTCCATTGGTGAGAAGATGTAAATACAAGTATTGATTTTGATTTGTACGTACAGAAAAATTAAGTTAAGTTTGATATACTAAGTTTTTCTGTACGTATGTATCATAGCATAAATGAGACTACGGAGTTTATCCGTAGAAAAATTGGAGATTTTACTCCAGAGTTCGGTATCATCCTAGGTACTGGTTTAGGTAAGTTGGTGGATGAAATTGAAGTCGAGTATCAGCTGATGTATTCCAATATACCAAATTTCCCCATTTCGACTGTTGAATTTCATTCTGGTAAGCTCATTTTTGGAAAATTGAGTGGCCGCAATGTGGTTGCTATGCAGGGGAGGTTGCATTATTATGAAGGTTACGATATGCAACAAATTACCTTTCCGATCCGTATCATGAAAGTTTTGGGGGTACAAAAATTGTTTGTTTCCAACGCTGCGGGCTCCCTGAATCCTGATGTGAAAAAAGGTGACCTTGGAATTATTGAAGATCATATCAATTTGTTGCCGGATAATCCGCTACGCGGACAGAATTTGGCCGAGTTTGGTCCACGATTTCCCGATATGAGTGAGGCTTATAACCGAGAAATGATCGTACAGGCTCTTGAGATCGCAGCAAAGCATGATATTAATGCACGAAAAGTTGTTTATGTTTCCTCTGCAGGTCCAAATCTGGAAACAAAAGCGGAATATCGCTATATGCGTCTGATCGGTGGCGATGTGGTCGGTATGAGTACCGTTCCAGAAGTAATTGTCGCTAATCATATGGCGCTTCCGGTATTTGCGATTTCTGTTGTTACGGATGAAGGTTTTTACGAGGATCTTAAACCCGTTTCCTTGCAGGAAATTGTCAGTGTTGCGGAGAAAGCGGAACCTAAAATGACATTAATTTTGAAAGAATTAATAGCTTTGCAATAAATTGTCTTTTCATGTATCATCTTTGATGGCCAAAGTTGATGGATTGGTGGATATTTGAGAGTAATTTGTTCATTCAGGTGAATTTAGCTTTTTTGGTTTTTATATAATTTTAGATGAAGTTGATCGTACGCATACTTGCCGCATGGTGTGTTTTATTTGTTTATTCCATGGATGTTATTGCCCAGAGCAAGGAAGAGTGGAGTAGTGCATTGGATTCGGCTAGGGCAAAGGAAGATGGGAAGAAAGATTCTGTCATCCTTTCTGCGAAGTATATCCGATATGCCACACTGGATATGTTAAAAAAAGGAACTTATACACGGCAGATCGATACATCACATCATAATTATCAATATTATAATCCGCAGAATTTACCCTGGAATCCCAGCGTGAACCTTGGGGCTTATGGTCTTGCTACACGGGATCTATTGTTCCAACCTAAAAAGACCATTGGCTTTCAGTCTGGTTTTACAGCATTGGAACGTTATTTATTGAACCCCGATTCGATCCAATATTTTAGGGCCCGGGCGAGGTACTCCGAACTGTCGGCTGTGGGATTCTTTTTTAATGACCAAGTCTTTAGGGCACGGGTAGCACAGAATATCAATTCTCAGTGGAATATGAATGTCGATTTCCATTCGACCAAAACGGATGGATTTTATCTTGGGCAGAATTATTCGGATTTAAAGGCTTCAGTTGCGTCTTGGTATGAATCGAAAAATAACCGGTATAATTTGTTGATCAATGCAGTATTTAATCGTTTGGATGCCATGGAGAATGGTTCTATTACGGAGGATCTTCCATTTGCACCCGGAAACAGGCAGTCTCCGGACCGGTTTATACCGAAATTCAATGATCCGAGTAAAACAAATGTACCGCGATCCAAATGGTGGGATAACTCATTGTTTCTACGTCAATCGCTTTATTTAGGGCGATTGGATACAATCGATAAAGGAAAGCCGACCATGCAGATCCATCCGACCAATAGCATGGCGCATAATACGCGCATAAGAAGACAGACCTATAATTTCTTCAAGAACATGGATGACCAAAATGCGGCATTGCCTTACAATAATAAGGCATTGGCGCTGAACAGTGATAAGACGCTGATCACGAATGTTTCCAATGAATTTGAATATAACTTTTTTCTCAGAGGAAAGTCGGTCTTTAAGAATGAGGCGAAACTAAATTTGGCTTTTCAGCACGACATGAACTGGGTGGAGCAGCATCAGTTGGACTCCATGCGCTATTATAACAATACTTCAGCCTATCCACAGCCGCTGAAGAAATTGCCGGATAGCACCACATTTGATCGCTTTTATCAAAATGGAATCGTGAAAGGTGAATTAGGGTATAAGTTTTCAGATCGTCTTGATTTTAGTTTAAAAGCGAATCAGATTGTATTTGGTCACAACTTTGGGGATTTCTTGTATGAAGCTAAAGCGGATATCTCCATGGGGGATAAAATTGGAAAGGTGACCCTGTCGGCTTATTCACAGAATAAATCGCCAGAGATGGTTTTCGAGAATTTAAATTATACCTACGGAAAATGGAATGATTTAGATCTTAAAAAGACGAAAATTCAGAATCTGGGTTTTCAATATGCCAATCCGATGCTTGGTTTCCATGGTAAGGTGGAGTATTTTTTGATGAACAATTATACCTATTTCGAAGAGTTGTCCAATCCACAGAACGATCCTAAAAAGGATAAATGGATTGTTCCGGCACAATTGGACAAAGCGAATTTGTTGAAGGTAAGTGTTGGACAAAAATTTAAATTAAACCATTTTACCCTCGATAATCTCGTGGTCTATCAAAAGACAGATCAACAGAACACACTGGCTGTTCCGGAGCTGTATACTTGGCATAGTTTGTATTACAGTAACCTGTTTTATAAAGTTATTGATTATAGTATCGGTCTGGACGCAAAGTTCAATACACCTTATGCCAATCCGAATTATTCAATTGGGACGGGACAGTTTTACAATGCTTACAAACAGATTGAGTTTTCGACATATCCAATCATGGATCTATGGATTACAGCGAATATACAACGGGTGAATATGTTTTTGAGTTATAATTTTTTAAATCAGAACTTCTATCCGCATGGTTACTATACGGTCAGACGTTATCCGATGAATAGTGCTAATTTTAGATTTGGTATTTCTTGGAAGTTCTATGATTAAAAATTATTTCGGTGTTTCTTAGCTTGTTGTGATATTAAAGGCATAAAATCTTATAAAATAATTTTGAGAATAGAATTTTTAAGCTATATTTGCACACGCAATTAGGGAACGGCGTTCTTTAAAAAAGTATGGAGGCTTAGCTCAGCTGGTTCAGAGCATCTGCCTTACAAGCAGAGGGTCACAGGTTCGAATCCTGTAGCCTCCACCATACAAAGTCGGAGAATTAGCTCAGCTGGTTCAGAGCATCTGCCTTACAAGCAGAGGGTCACTGGTTCGAATCCAGTATTCTCCACCAATCCAAAACGGAGGCTTAGCTCAGCTGGTTCAGAGCATCTGCCTTACAAGCAGAGGGTCACAGGTTCGAATCCTGTAGCCTCCACAAAAGCATCATCAATTGGTGCTTTTTTTTCGTTAGGGGGTTTAGCTCAGCTGGTTTAGAGCACTACCTCGACAAGGTAGGGGTCACTGGTTCGAACCCAGTAATCCCCACGATAAAAAAAGCGTTCTTCATGAACGCTTTTTTTATGGGCTGAATTCGCTGTAAATTTGAAAGTCCCCGATCCGGTATTCAATCTATCTCGGGAATCTTTCGCATTTATTTTCTAACTATTTCCGTTTCTTCCCTAGTTTAATTCCGTAACCTGTTGTCCATTCAATAAAATCAGCTTTACCGCCATGGGCTTTAATGGAAACACCGGCAAAGAAATCTTTGTAAACTTTATAACGTACTCCTGCTCTTAAATACACGGGCATGCTCTCGCCATTGAATTCGTTGCGATGAAGATAGACTCCTACATTTCCGTTGATATAAAGGCGTGAATTTAACACATGATCAATGTAGAATGCGGGGCCGTAAGAAAATAAGGCGGAGAATTTTCCGGCTTTGTCGCCGGCAACCTTCTCGTCGTTTCCACTGGCTGAATAAAATGCATCAAACCCAGCGCCAAGCCGCCATTTGTAGCCGAAATGCTTGCTGTAGTATGCACCTAGCATAGATTTAAAATATTGGCTATCGTGTTCGCGATCAATCTGTTTGAAGCCAAAGGCATAGTTGAAATGGAGTTCCTCTGTTTTCTCCATTTGTGGAATACTACTTTTTCTATAATCAAAAGGCTTGTTTGTTGGTGTATACGAAACCGATAGGCTCAAGGGGACGAGGTTTATCCCTGTGTTCGGTAATGCCAGGGCGCCATTGCTGAAGTGGTGGAAGGCTGCACCAGCCCCTACCTGAAAGTTTTTATTTAGGCGGTAGTTGACCTGAAGTCCAAGATCAATAAATACATTGTTTTTGCTGCCAATAAGTAGGTTGAACGGATTGTCCTCCTCATTGTAGGGGTTGAATCTCCCGGAAAGACCGAGCGCAATGCGGTAGTTGAAATTCCATCTTGAATTTACTTTTGGCCGAATAGGAATGGCAACAAAGCCATAGGCGGCGAAAGGTCGTCCGAGGTGCTCCTGACCAAAAGTACTGCTGTAGATGCCTATGCCGTATATTGGATAGTTGTATATTTCATTGTAAATACTCTTTAATGAGTCTTGAAACTGGGTCTGAAAACCGACTCTAAAATTTAACCCACTATAGTATGAGTCAGCAAGGGTTTCTTTGGAGCGCTCATTGAATTTGAGTTCGCCCCCGCTTTCATGTTCAAGTTGGAATATAAGTCTCGTCTTAGCTGGGGTACGGCTTTGTAAAGTGTCATTCGGATTTTCTATTCGGGGTGTGACCTGTGCTGTGGCACGAAAGGAGAGCAGTGTCAGGGCCACAAAAGCAAGTATTCTTGATCTCATGAAATAAAACGTTAGCGTTTTTTAAAATTTTTGCAAAAATAAGAATGATATATCATTGTAACAACAGTATTTAAACAGTAGCGAAATCAAGTTATAAAAAATGCCATTTTTCAGCCACACCATGTCGGTTAGTGGTGAGAGAAATTAGGCAGCTTAACTATCAGGCTGTCAAATGGGTAAATAATTATTGTTTATGTCTTTAATTATATTGCATATAAAAAGCAATTTATCTAAGTTTGAGGTGAAAAGAAAAAGGAAATATGATTAAAAACCTATTTAGAATTACTGCTGTTACGTTTGCACTAACAACAGCAGGGTGTGCTTTGTTTGCTCAAAACGCCAAATTTGATTGGAAAGAAGCATCTGAGGGGGGTTACACCTACAAGTACGTCACGAATGACCCTACACATTCACGGTTTTACAAGTTAAAAAATGGCTTAACGGTGATTTTGAGCCCGACCAAAAAAGAACCACGTATCCAAACTTACATTGCGACAAAAGCGGGGAGCAAAACAGACCCGAAAGATCACACCGGTTTGGCCCATTATCTGGAGCATATGCTGTTTAAAGGAACCGATAAATTTGGTTCTAAAGACTGGGCAAAGGAAAAACCTTTGTTAGATCAGATTGATGCGCTCTATGAGAAATACAATGGTACAACAGATGAAACCGAACGGAAAGCAATCTATAAGGAAATCGATAAAGTATCTGGAGAGGCTGCGAAATATGCTATTGCGAATGAGTACGATAAATTGATGGCATCAATGGGGGCGGAAGGTACTAATGCATTCACCTCATTTGAGCAGACAGTCTATCAGGAGCAAATTCCTAGTAATGTAATGGATAAGTATCTCGCTGTACAGGCAGAACGGTTTAGATATCCGGTATTGCGTCTGTTCCATACTGAGCTGGAAGCTGTGTATGAAGAGAAAAATATCAGTCTGGATAAAGATAATCGTAAGGCTGTAGAATCGATGTTTTCAGCTGCTTTTCCTAATAATAATTATGGAAAGCAGACGACAATTGGTACTGTAGAGCACCTTAAAAACCCATCTTTGAAAGCGATTCGTGAATATTTTCACACCTACTATGTCCCTAACAATATGGGGGTTATTATGTCGGGTGATTTTGATCCTACAGAGGTGGTGAAAAAGGTGGATAAGGCCTTTGCTTTTATGCAGGCGAAAGAAATTCCGGCCTACACGTTTGATGCAGAGAAACCAATTTTAACTCCTGTTGTCCGCGAGGTTAAAGGTCCGGATGCTGAATTTATGTTAATGGGATTCCGTTTTCCTGGCGCTGCAACAAAGGATGCCCGTATGCTCAATCTGATGAGTCAGATCTTGACAAATGGTTCTGCCGGTCTGATTGATCTGGATTTGGTGAAGAATCAAAAATTATTAGGTGCAGGTGCTTTTCCGTATGTGTTAAAAGACTATTCTCTGCTTCTGTTGCAGGGTAATCCTGGTCAGGGACAGAGCTTGGAACAGGTGCAACAGCTGCTGTTACAAGAATTGGCAAAATTGAGAAAAGGAGAGTTTTCGCATGAGCTGATCACGGCGATTGTGAACAACGCTAAGAAAGACGAAATCAAGCAAAATGAAAGTTATGGTGATCGTGCTGAATCATTGATGGATGCCTTTACTTCGGGTCAGGATTGGGCGTCTGTCGTGGGCTATTCGGATGAGTTGAATAAAATCACCAAGCAAGATGTGGTTGATTTTGCTAACAAATATTTGAATGACAATAATTATGTTGTTGTTTATAAGCGTAAGGGAGTTGATAATAATGTCGTTAAAGTTGTTAAACCTGAGATTACTCCCGTAACGGTCAATCGTGATGACCAGTCTGATTTCTTGAAGAAAGTAGAAGCATTGCCAGAGGATAAAATTCAGCCGGTATGGGTAGATTATAACAAAGATATTCAGAAGGCTACTGCAAACGGTTTGCCAGTACTTGCTGTAAAGAACTCAGATAATGAACTGTTTTCGCTGTCTTATCGTTTTGATGGTGGAAAATGGAGCAATAAATTGCTTTCATTGGCTGCGGGTTATCTAGAATTTTTAGGTACAAAAGATAAATCCAGTGAGCAGTTTAGCAAGGATTTTTATCAATTGGCGTCTGATTTTTCAGTGTCTGCAGGAAATGAAGAAACTATGGTGTCGATTTCAGGCTTGAATTCAAACTTTATAGCTACACAGAACTTGATTCAGGATTTATTGCGTAATTGTGTTGCTGACCAGGAGGCTTTCAAAATGTATATTGCCCGTCTTAAAAAAGCGAGAGCAAATGCGAAAGAAAACAAGGGAGCGATCATGGAGGGCCTAAAATCTTATGCTAAATACGGCGCTAAAAATCCATTTAATAATGTGTTTACAGACGCGGAATTGGATGCTTTAAAAGCGGAGGATTTGGTGAAGGCATTGCACGATTTGGCTAATATGAAACATACGATGCTTTATTTTGGCCCGTTAACTGCCGCGGAATTTGTAGCGAAAGCGAAGCCTTTGAAACAAGGGGCTGGAGAGTATATTCCGGCGAAAAAGGCGGTCGTGTTCGCAGAATTGCCAACAAGCAAGAACCAGGTCCTTTTTGCTAATTTCGAAATGAAGCAGGCTGAAGTATTTTGGTATAGAAGCTCAGGAGTATACAGTAGTGCCTTGACACCGACTGTTTCTCTGTTTAATAATTACTTTGGTGGCGGCATGGGAAGTATTGTCTTCCAGACTATCCGTGAATCGAAAGCATTGGCTTATTCAACTTATGCCTATTATGGACAGCCTTATAAAAAAGAAAACCATTACACCGTTGGGGCCTATGTTGGGACGCAGGCTGATAAGTTTAACGATGCGATTAAAGGCATGAATGAGCTGCTGGATGTGTTGCCTGAAAGCGCTAAAGGGTTGGATATTGCGAAAGTAAGTCTGGAAAAATCAATTGCCAGTGAACGTGTGTTGAATGCGTCTATATTAGGTAGTTATCTAGCTGCACAACGTTTGGGAAATGCAACTGATATTCGTAAAGTTGTCTATGAGCAAGCGCCAAAATTAACTTATGGTGACCTAAGCACTTTCCATAAGAAAGAGATGAGTCAAAAGCCGTACGTTTATTGTATTGTAGCGAAGGAAGAAAGTCTTAAGCCAGAGGATCTTGCGAAACTGGGCGAGGTTAAAAAGCTGGATCTTAAAGAGATCTTCGGCTATTAGATCCCGGATTGCTTGTCTTAAGAATTAGATTAGCGTATGATACGAAAGAAGCCTCCGGTGTTTGCCGGAGGCTTCTTTCGTATCAGGTTTTGTGATGCCCTTTGTTTTTTATTCTTGTTTCACGCTACGGAATCCTTGTTTCACTGTTCGCGAGTAGGATTAGTTTTAAGGTGAATTCGCTATCATGGCTACTAAAACTAGCGTATTAAAACCGGATAATCTCCTCAATCTGTTCGTTGATAAATTGCAGCGTATCTTCTTTGAATAACTGCCCTTCATCATTCAGTTCGTTCTGAACATTGGGTAGAAAGATCTTAAGGGGAAGCACGTGCATTCTTAAGTAGTGGCATATGCCCGTCAGGTGATCTATGCCGCGGAGGTTGCCATAGCGACCTGAGGATAACCCAACCAATGCAGCTTTCTTGTGATAAAAACTAATCGGAAATGTACAGCAGTCAATGAACAGTTTCAGTGCTCCTGGAATACTTCCATTGTATTCGGGAGCGATGAAAATAAATAGCTCAGCTTTACTTACCATTTCTTGGATGGGTTCAAATGCGGTGCTTCTTTTTCCGTAAAGATCTGTTTCTAAAATGTTTGCTGGTAGATCTTCCAACGAAAAGATGTTACTTTCAATTGACTTACGATCAAGTAATTGCTGGTAGCATTTTGCTATTTTTAACGTCTTACTATTGGGACGGTTTGTTCCGGATATTATTAAAATCATTGTGTTGTTGATACTTATAAAAAGCGCATTTTCAAAGTGGATACATATCTTGATTTTTTGTATCTTAGCATCCTGAGGATATGTGCTTTCGATCAATCAAAAGTACGAAATATGCTGAATTAGTTTTGTTAATTTGAATCGCAGATTAAAATTTGGGCAAATTGATCTTCAGAGACGTGAAATGTAGTATAAAATGACATTTTAATTAAGAAAGGTTTTCATTCAAGATGGGAAAAGTAATTGCAATCGCAAATCAAAAGGGTGGGGTCGGAAAAACCACAACGTCAATTAATTTGGCGGCTAGTTTGGCGGTTTTAGAATATAAAACATTGTTGGTCGATGCAGATCCCCAAGCAAACTCTACTTCTGGGATTGGCTTTGACCCTCGTACAATCAGCGCAAGTGTATACGAATGTTTAGTGAATGATTTGGATCCTCGTGAGGCTATTCAATCAACAGAAACGCCAAATTTGGATCTTTTACCGGCTCATATTGATTTGGTTGGGGCAGAAATTGAGATGATCAATATGCACGAAAGGGAGTACAAGATGAAAAAAATCTTGGATCAGGTGAAACAGGATTATGATTTTATTATCATCGATTGTTCACCTTCCTTAGGCTTAATTACAATCAATGCACTATCTGCTTCGGACTCAGTTATCATTCCGGTACAGTGCGAATACTTTGCCCTAGAAGGACTTGGTAAGTTGTTGAACACAATTAAAATTGTTCAAAACCGTTTAAATACAAGTTTGGAGATCGAAGGAATTTTGTTGACCATGTATGATGTTCGTTTAAGATTGTCAAATCAGGTGGTCGAGGAAGTGAAAACACATTTCACAGATTTAGTTTTTGATACGATTATTCAGCGAAATACCCGTTTGAGCGAAGCTCCAAGCTTTGGAATTTCTGTTATCATGCATGATGCGTCCTGCAAAGGGGCAATAAATTATTTGAATTTGGCACGCGAGATTTTACAGAAAAATGGGCATCTTAATGAAATGAATAAAACAGTAACCGCATAATATGGCAGCACATCAGCGTAAAACAGGACTGGGAAGAGGCTTAGGTGCGCTATTAAACGATAGTGTAGAAGTTCCTGCTAAAGGTAATCAGCAAGTGGAAGAAGCTCCTCTAGTTACACCAACTGCAGTAAAAACAACAAAAGAGAATGGCAGTATCAGCCATGTCCGTGTAGAAGAAATATCTGTCAACCCTTTTCAGCCGCGTACAGAATTTGATCCGGTTGCCTTACAGGAGTTATCGGAATCGATTATTTTACAGGGTTTAATTCAGCCGATTACCGTACGTAAAATTTCGGACGGAAATTATCAGTTGATTTCCGGAGAGCGGCGTCTCCGCGCTTCGCGCTTGGCCGGTATCACCGAAATTCCAGCGTATATCCGTACCGCCAACGACCAGCAGATGCTGGAGATGGCCCTGATTGAGAATATTCAACGGGAGAACTTAAATGCTATTGAAGTAGCCTTAAGCTTTCAGCGCATGATTGAGGAGTGTAATTTAAAACAGGAAGAATTGGGTGAACGTGTTAGTAAAAACCGTTCTACTGTTACAAATTATCTCCGTTTATTAAAACTTCCACCTGTCATTCAAGCGGCAATACGCGATGGAGCCTTGACTATGGGACATGCTCGTGCCCTGATTAATATTCCAGAGGTTGATAAGCAGCTTTATATCTTTAAGTTGATTATTGATCAAGGTTTATCCGTCCGTAAGGCGGAGGAGTTGGTTCGTGAGTTACAAAAAGGCGGTAAGAAAAAAGCTGGAAAAGATAAAGCTCCGATGTCTTTTCAATTGCAGAAAATTGAAGATGATCTGGCGTCGAAATTTTCTTCTCGTGTCAAATTGAATCTGAAGAGCACCAAAGGAAAGGGTGCTATTGAGATACCTTTTGAATCGGAAGATGATTTAAGTCGCATTCTTGAATTGTTAGATTGGTAATATGACCAAGTTAATAAGCTTGATATTTGCGGTATTTGCACTGTCGGTAGTACATGGACAGACTGTGGATACAATTCCTAAGAAACAGTTGGCACCCGTCAAAATAGATAGCATAAAGCAAAAATCGGTACAGGATACCGTAAAGAAGGAATCTCGGAAGGAACGTAAAAAACGGGAGAAGGAGGAGGCGAAGGCGAAAGAGAAGGTTGTGTTTAAAGATTCAACCCGTTTGGCTATCGAAGCAAAAAATAAACAAGCTTGGAAGCGCTCTTTAGTACTTCCAGGCTGGGGACAATATACAAATGGCGGCGTTTGGTGGATAAAAGTACCTGCAATCTATGGTGGCTTAATAACAACCGTACTTGTTTTCGATTTTAATAACCGTTATTATAAGGAATTACTGGGGGTATTACAAGACAAAGCTCTTGGTAAGCCGATTGATCCTTATTACATCGGAATCTCCGACCAATCTATCATCCGGGCAAAAGATAATGCGCGGCGAAATCGAGATCTCATGGTGCTACTTACGTTAGGTGTTTATGGCCTGAATGTCGCAGAAGCTTATATCGACTCGATGCTTAAATATCGCTGGAGTATCGGTGATGATAAACCCAAAAAAACGGCTTTCTTAATAGGACCTACTTTAATGGATGCTAGTCTCGCGTCGGGAACTTATTCGTTTAAACCTACGGTCGGACTTAAATTGACCATGAAATTCAATTAAAATCTCCTGTTTTAAAGGTTATATTTTGATTCCTTTTGTTTATTCATGAGTTTATTTCTTTATTAAGGGATTCATATAGCCCAAGCAAATTTAAGACAATAAGGACTGAACAGTTTTATTTTCATACGGGTTTATGGTTTTAAACATGGGTATTTCATTGAAATTTTTTAATTTTAAAAATAAACTATACTTTTTTCTAAATATATGAACATCATTCTCTTGGGATATGGCAAAATGGGGCAGATTATCGAAAGATACGCGCTGAAAAGAGGCCATCAAATTTTTTTAGTTGTCGATGAACATAATCGTCCTAACCTGACTGCTGATGATATTAAAGGTGCTGATGTCGCAATAGACTTTAGTGTACCTTCTGCAGCATTGGATAATATGAATCTTTGTCTTGAGGCAGGTGTACCTATTGTCGTCGGAACAACCGGTTGGTATGATCAACTGGAGGATGTTAAGGCGAAGTGTTTGGATGCTGATGGTTCTATTTTGTATGGCTCCAACTTCTCTATCGGAGTGAATGTATTCTTCCATATCAATAGAATGTTGGCGAAGGCATTGCAGCCTTATAAACAATATGATGTTCAGGTAGAGGAAATACACCACATTCACAAATTGGATGCACCAAGTGGTACAGCAATTACGATTGCAGAGGGGATATTGGATAATAGCGATGTGAAAACCAATTGGGTAAATACTGTTGTTGGTGAACAGGATGAGCTTATTCCAAAACCACAGGAACTTTTAATAGAAAGTCATCGAATTGAAGAGGTTCCGGGAACACATACGGTACTTTATAGTTCTGAGGTTGACCAAATAGAATTTAAACATACCGCACATAGCCGTGATGGATTTGCTTTAGGAGCTGTAGTTGCTGCTGAATGGTTGAATGGCAAAAAAGGTTTCTATCAGGTTACTGAAATTTTTGATTTTAATAAATAGTACTAATTAGTAGATTATGGGATTAATTATATTTGCGGTTTTAACAGCAATATCGGGATATGGTTTGTGGCAATTGTTTGTTAAAGCTGGCAGAAATGGCTGGGAAGCGATCGTGCCTTTTTATAGCCAGTATATTCAGGCAAAATTGACGGGAAGACCTACATGGTGGGTAATTTTATTGCTCGTGCCAATTGTCAATGTCTTTGTTTTCTATAATCTTTACCTTGATTTTATCCATTGTTTTGGAAAACGCCGGTTTTGGGAGAATGCTGCTGCTGTTTTAGTGCCTTTTATCGTTCTGCCCATGTGGGCAAAGGACAACAATGTGCGTTTTTTGAATGGTTTATATGCAAAGAATTTAAAGGCAGCTGCTCAGGAAGGTATTGAACTGACCGAGGAGAAACGTGCCGAAATTGCACTTGAATCTTACAAAGATTATAAAATTAAATATCCGTACAAGAAATCCATGGTACGTGAATGGGCAGATGCCATTGTATTTGCAACTGTAGCAGCGTCACTTATTCGTGGTTTTCTGATCGAGGCTTATATGATTCCTACAGGATCGATGGAGCGTACCTTGTTGATCGGGGATTTCTTATTTGTAAGCAAGTTAAATTATGGACCACGGGTTCCTAACACACCGATTGCCTTTCCTTTTGCGCATCATACGATGCCCATCACTGGTGGGAAAGCATATTCTGAATTGATTGAACTACCTTATAAGCGTTTGCCAGGATTTCAAAAGATTGAGCGTAATGATGTTGTTGTTTTCAATTTTCCTGCAGGTGACACTGTCGCGCTCGAGAACCAAAATGCAAGTTATTACGATCTTGTTCGGGCTTATGGCTGGCAGACTGTCAATTCCCAATTTACGATCCAGGCAAGACCTATTGATAAAAGGGAGAACTATATTAAACGCTGTGTCGGATTGCCGGGCGATAAAATTTTCATGAAGGATGCTAAACTCTTTGTGAACGATCAACCGGGTTTTGATCCTCCAGAAAGCCAATTGGACTATCTCGTCTTAACGGATGGTACCCCATTAAATATGGATAGATTACGGGAGTTGAGAATAGAAGCGGCTGGTGGAGATCAGCAGCCTGGTGTTTATCAGTTGTTCATGACAAAAGATGAATTAGCTATAGTAAAATCGTGGTCGAATGTCAAAGAAATCAGAAGAAATCCTGGTGGTGAAGGTGCTTATCCGTACGATCCACAATACAAATGGAATTTTGACAATTTTGGGCCGATTTTAATCCCGAAGAAAGGATGGACGGTGGCATTAAATGCACAGACTCTGCCCATTTATGAAAGAGCGATCCGCGTTTACGAAAACAATAAGTTAGAAAAACGTTCGGATGGGATCTATATCAATGATGTGAAAGTAGACCATTATACGTTTAAAATGGATTATTTTTGGATGATGGGTGATAATCGCCATAATTCCTTGGATTCAAGAGGTTGGGGATTTGTTCCCGAAGATCATGTTGTCGGAAAGGCTTTATTTACTTGGATGAGCTGGGATGAGATTGGTACAGGACTTTCGAAAATTCGCTGGAACCGTATCTTTAAAGGAATTCATTAGCAACTGCCATTTGAGCAATAACACCGCTATTTGGGGTGCAATAAAAAAGGGCTTTCGTTGTGAAAGCCCTTTTTTATGAATCTGTGTTTTCTCTCAGCAAGAGAAAACCTTTGTGATCTCGTTTGGAGCTACTGGTGACAGCGAAATTACGAAGGTTTTAATGAATATTTTTGCAGTTTCTCAACCACAAGGGTGCTGCCTGATGAACGCTATTCCCTGAATGTTGCACTACTTCAAACAAGCGAGGTAACGTTTGATCGTTTCCTCTAACCCTAAGTATAGTGCATCGGATATAAGCGCATGGCCTATGCTTACTTCCAGCAGCTCAGGAATGTGCTGGTTGAAATATTGCAGGTTGTTGAGGTCCAGGTCATGGCCTGCATTTAGACCTAATCCAACTTCACGTGCTTTTAATGCAGCTTTGAAATAGGGTTTTATCGCAAGTTCTTTATCGAAGCCATACTCTGTAGCAAATCCTTCTGTATAGAGCTCAATGCGATCTGTTCCTGTTTCGGCCGCGGCCTCTACCATTTCTTCGACGGGATCAACAAAGATAGAAACACGTATACCTGCATCTTTGAACAATTTACACATATCTTGTAGATAGGCTTTGTTTTTAATGGTATCCCAGCCATGGTTAGAGGTTAATTGTCCTTCGGTATCGGGCACTAAGGTTACCTGTGCTGGTTTATTGGCCAATACAAGGTCAATAAACTTCTGTTCTTGGCAATTCCCTTCAATATTGAGTTCGGTCTGGATTTCTGCTTTTAGATCAAAAACATCCTGATATCGAATATGTCTTTCATCAGGTCGTGGATGCACAGTGATACCTTGAGCGCCAAAACGTTCACAGGCTAGTGCCGCAGATACTAGATTGGGGTTATTGCCACCTCTAGAATTTCTGAGCGTTGCGATTTTATTGATATTTACTGAAAGTCTAGTCATTTTCCTGTATGTTATGATGTAAAAATACAAATAATATCTATTTTTTTTTAACTTGCATATATGGATGGAATCGACTATAGCCTGTTTAGCGGCTTTCGCCTATTGGACGTTATTGATATCATATTGGTAGCGATTATTATCTACTATATCTATAGTTTGATTAGGGGGACCATTGCCGTTAATATCCTGATTGGCGTAGCACTGTTTTATGGCGTTTATATTGTCGTCAAACAGATGCATATGCGCTTGCTGACTGAGATATTTGGCGGTTTTATATCCGTAGGATCAATTGCTTTGATTGTTGTATTCCAGCAGGAAATCAGGCGGTTCTTACTACACGTGGGAAAGAATATATCCATGAAACGAAAAAAAGTTTTTTGGTCGTTTATCGGGAATAAAAAGGCAATACAAAAAGATTTGACGGAGGATCTAAAACCCGTTATTGAAGCCTGTAGAAGCATGTCGCGTACACGGACGGGAGCTCTATTAGTTTTCTCAAAGTATTTTGACGAGGAATATTATCAAAGCAGCGGTGAGTATATTGATGCCCATATCTCCAAGCGCTTGATTGAAAGTATCTTTCATAAAAATAGCCCATTACATGATGGTGCGGTGGTTATTGTTGATTTTAAGATTATGACAGCATCTTGTGTGCTACCATTGTCGGATAGTGAGGATTTACCGCTGCAATTCGGACTACGGCATCGCGCTGCAATTGGAGTGACGGAAATCTCGGATGCGATTGCCGTTATCGTCTCTGAAGAGACTGGTGAGATATCTTTTGCGAAGGATGGAAACGTCAATATGAACGTTTCACCAGAAGAACTTGAGCAATTGCTAAAAGACGAGTTATAAAATAAAAAGCTGAGCTATAAAAAAGGTTTTAAATGCCAATGCCCCCAAAAAGTTAGACACTTTCTGGGGGCATTTTTAGATAGAGATACCTATTTCTTTGCAGCGTTGATCACTTGTGTATTTAATTTGATGTATTCACCATTTTTATCTGCTGTGGCAACTTCAAGACCTTTGGTTGCTGTTTCTATCGCACCTTTTTTATCTCCAGCTTTTAATTGCGCTTTTGCTTTCCAATATAGGACGTGAGCGGCTTTGGGTTGAGCTTTAGCAGCTTCGTCAAACCAGCTTAGTGCTTTATTTAGATCTAAATTATTACTGAAGTAATATTGGGCTGCAGCAAAATAAGGTTTTTTCTCACCCTTCATAGCCTCGTCAATAGAAGCTAATATTTTAGCCTGTTGATTGACTTTGAGATCAACCTTTACAGACGTTTTTTCCCAAGCGAGACTCAATACAGCGCCTGTAGGTGTAACATTGTCAAAAGAAATGGTAAATGTCTCCACTGGATTTGCTAAGGTCTGTGGTTTAACATTGAAGCGTAAGGCATCTTCAGTTTGTTTATAGGTATAGGCACCCCATTGTTTTGTGTTTTTACTGATGATGATGGTCCACTCTGATTTGTTCGGGATTGTGAAAAGAGCGTAGGTTCCAGCAGAAAGCTTATGGCCATTCAACTCAACATCACCTTCAAAGGTTAATGTGGTATTGGTATTTGCTCCTGTACGCCATACTTCATTATAAGGAACAAGATCGCCAAAGATCTTACGACCGTTCATGCTAGGTCTGCTGTAATTAAGGGTTACGTTTTCAATACCCAATCCTTGTGTAACTGTCTGTGAGCTACTTGCTGCAGGTAGCTTTAGCTGAGCAAAAGATTCGTTGGCCGTAAACATCATTGTTGCGGCAATGGCAATTGCAAAAAGATTCTTTTTCATCTGTATCATTGTTTGTTTTGTTGTATGCTTAATATTTAATGGCTCTTACAGCATCTATCTCCTAAAAGTAGGAAGAATTTTAAGAAAAAAAGGCATCT
>NZ_DDKA01000019.1:58796-204441 GCF_002339225.1 Sphingobacterium sp. UBA2610 | reverse complement strand
AGATGCCTTTTTTTCTTAAAATATAAGATGGATTTACCTTAATTCGTTTTTCCCACTTTATGACCTGCTATAGAGAAATACATAATGTATAGATAGCCTGGTACCATCGCATATAGGAATGCATGTTGAAAATCAATATGCAAATGATCTTTTAACAGTCCATAGATCAAAGGCCATATTGCTCCACCAGCAATACCCATAATCATAATTGCTGATCCTGTTTTTGTGAATTTTCCCAGACCTTTAATTCCTAATGGGAAGATCGCTGGCCACATGAGGGAGTTTGCGATTCCTAATAAGGCAACAAATATAAATGATGTTGTGCCAGTTGTGAAAACAGAAATGACGGTGAATGTGATGCCAATGATTGTGCAAATGCGTAGGGCCATTTGTTGTGATACAAATCTTGGAATAGAGATAATACCGATAATGTAACCGATCAACATGCAAGATAGTGTAAATGCTGTTGCGTAGGTCGTAAAGAAGGGATCAACTTTCAGTTCGCGTGCATAGACGCCAATGATATCTCCCGCCATAACTTCGACCGCTACACAGAAGAAAATTGCCAAAGCGCCCAAGAACAAATGTGGATATTGAAATATCGATGTTTTCTTTGCCGCAACAGTTCCGCTTTCTACGCTGCTTTCTTCTTCTGCGTCCATATCGACCTCAGGCAAGTGAGTGAACTTTAAGAAAATTGCGAAGGCAACGAAAATAATTGCAAGCGAGATGTATGGCGTGTGTACGCGTTGAAGAAGATTATCTAAGATCGCATTTTTTTGGACCAGATCCGTTGTTGCTTCTAATTTTGCTGTTACTTTTTGAGCATCTTTTAAAAAGAGTGTTCCGAAAAGGATAGGTACAATGATACCAGCCGATTTATTGAAAAAACCAGCTATTGAAATTCGTTGTGCTGCGCTATCAATAGGACCAATAATACTTAAGTAAGGGTTAACTGCTGTTTGTAATAATGCCATTCCTGAACCTTGAATAAAGATTCCTGTTAAAAATAGACCATAGCTTCTGTTATCTGCCGCAGGAATAAAGATCAAGGACCCTAAACCTAATATAATAAGACTGACAACTAAACCATTTTGGAAACCAATTTTTTTGATGATGACTGAGCTTGGAAGTGCTAGGAAAAAATAAGCAATATAGGAAGCAAAGGTTACGAAGAAAGCTTGCAAATCTGTTTCGAGGTTACAAGCAATTTTTAAGAATGGAATTAAAGTTCCGTTTGCCCAGGTAATAAAACCGAGGATAAAAAATAAACCACAGCAGATGGCCATAGGGCGAAAAGCTGTTTTACCAACGTTAGGATTAGTGGTCATGTTTTGTTTTATTATATTTAGTTAAGTTATCGTTCGAGTAGTTAAGTTATCGTTCGAGGATTGGTAAATCAGTAGGAATAAGGAATGAACAAACGATTGCGCTCCATAATTACTGATTTTTAAGGTATCCATCCTACAAGACTACTTAAATTTCTTGAATATTGGAAATAAATAAAGGCATATTTTTGAGGGATTTTGATAATTAATTGACAAAAAAAAGGAGGATAAATTGTGAAATTTATCCTCCTTTGCTTATGAACGTTGTCGAATTTTAATTGGACCAAGTTGATAAATCGAGTTAGCAGGAGCCATACAGTCCTCGTTATTTTGGAACGATTGCTACTGTAAGTCTTGAGATACAATTTAATTTGTTGAAACGATCGTACATTTTTATTTCCCAAATATGTGTGGACCGACCAATGTGTATTGGACTACATTTCGCGGTGATTACACCGCTACTGACCGGGCGTATGTGATTGGCATTTACTTCAAGTCCCACACCGCGGTATTTGTCAGGGTCAACCACGAGATTGGATGCGATACTTCCCAAAGATTCCGCCAGAACGACAGAAGCACCGCCATGTAAAATGCCGTGCGGCTGTTTGACTTTATCTGTTACAGGCATGGTCGCCGTGATGGAGTTGTCATCTATTTCTGTTGCTTGAATTTCGAGCAGACCTGACAGATATTTATTGAAGAATACGTTAATTTCCTCAATGCTGTAATGCTGAAACCAAATTTTTGACATCGTCTGAGTTTAAATAACGTTCTTGGATAATAATGCGGTGATGATTGAGATGGCCCGCAATGACATACAAAAGCGCTTTTACACTTGTCAGCCGTTCAGATGCCATGCCCTTACGTTCTAGTTCCACATCGTTAAAACTATTGAAAAGCATCATGTTAGCTTTGCGAAGAAAGGTGAATTCTTTGCTTAAACTTTCTAATGTGCGGTCGTTGTAACGGGAATATTGAATGAGATAGTCTTGGTCATACCCGGCAAGCTCTTTAAGGTCATTACGTGAAAAACGCAATGCCCGGTAAGCCATGATACGCTCATTATCGATGACGTGGCCAACAACTTCTTTGATGGTCCACTTATCTTCGGCGTATTTAAAATTACCTCTTTCCTCAGGAATCGTGTCCAGAAATGCTGGAAAGGAGAGCGTTTGTTCTTCTAGTGCATCAAACACGTTATCGACGACAGTCTCAATATAAGGTGCGTAGACTGCTGGATATTCGTCAGATTTGAGTGGCTTCATATTTTAAATTGCTTTTTAAGATTATTCGAAATGTTGTTCCTTTACCTACTTCAGATTCTTTTACAAAAATTTGTCCCTGGTGGTACCGCACCATTCTTTTTGTCAGACTAAGGCCAAGCCCCCAACCTCTTTTCCGTGTTGTGAAACCCGGCTGGAAAACAGATTCAAAATTAGATCTCGGAATTCCTTTGCCCGTATCACTAATGTCTATAAAAATTTCTTCTTTCGCAATATTTTCTGAAATATTAACAGTTATCTTTCCTTCTGTGCCAATGGCATTTACTCCGTTTTTCAATAAATTTTCGATAATCCAATCAAAGAGTGGAATATTGAGTTGTGCTTCAAGATGTGTGTCGCCTTTTAATTCGAAAGCAATTTTATTACTGGTTCGTATGCGAAAATAATCCATATAATTTTTGATGACATCATAGAGGTTATGGTTGGTCAGTACGGGAGTAGATCCTATTTTGGAGAAGCGGTCAGCGACGATTTCAAGTCGTTTAATGTCATTTTCCATTTCATTTAGCGTGTCATCTTCTTCGGCATCAAATTTTATGCGAATCAATTCTAACCAGCCCATCAGTGACGAAATAGGGGTGCCCAACTGATGTGCTGCTTCTTTGGTTAGTCCGACCCAAACAAGATTTTGTTCAGATTTTCGGATGGAGTTGAAAACCGTATAGGCAATAATGAGAAAGAGGGCAATCAATGATAATTGTACATAAGGAAACACCCTTAACTGTTGCAAAAACCAAGAATCCTTATAATAAACATGCCATTTTTGACCATTTTCCAATTCCAATGTAATCGGAGGATGGCTCTTCTTCATAAACGCGAGCTGCTTTTGAAAATATGCCGGATCATAATCGAGATGTTTTGTAACACTGTCGTTGTGTCCGGGTTTAATATTTGTCTTTGTGGAATCGAGGTTACGCCAGAAAATAATGTCTTCCTTATCGTCAGTAATAATTGCTGGTAAATTTAGGCTGTCTCTTACGGCGTAAATAAACGTAATGAATTCATCATCAACGTCGGGCATGGTCATGATATTTTTGGTACTCATAGCCCATACCTCAGCCTTTGAACGTTCGGCATGCGCAAGATTTCGAACGAGGTAGTTGGTATAAACCAAAGAGGCGACAGCAATGACTGCTGCAAAGATAAGCAAGATAAATTTCCAGCGTTGCTGGCTAATCTGATAGGGTTTCATGATTACGTATTCGTGTCCTTCATTTGCAAATTACTGAATAAATGTCTGTTTTCTGCACTTTTATTTCATTGAAGAAGTTAACGTACCATCCAAATCAAAAATTTTGTGGTAATTTTGCGGCATGAGTTCAGAAAGAAAAGTAAGAGTGCGTTTTGCACCGAGCCCGACAGGTGGTCTTCACCTTGGTGGGGTACGTACAGCTTTGTTTAATTTTCTCTATGCGCGTCAGCATCAGGGAGATTTTATTTTACGTGTCGAGGATACGGACCAAACTCGTTTTGTCCCAGGTGCTGAGGAGTATATCAACGAATGTTTAGCATGGTGTGGTCTGTCTCCAGATGAAAGCCCGTTAAAAGGGGGCGAGTACGGACCTTACCGTCAAAGTGAGCGAAAACCATCTTACCGGAAATATGCTGAGCAGTTGATCGAGAATGGTTATGCTTATTATGCATTTGATACTGCAGAGGAATTGGATGAGCAACGTAAGTTGCAGCCTAATTTTCGCTATAGCCACGAAAATAGACTTCAATTGCGTAATTCATTGAGTCTGTCTGAGACTGAAACTCAACAATTATTGGATGCGGGGACTCCGCATACCATTCGTATAAAGATTCCTACCGATGAAACGGTAACATTCACGGATATGATCCGTGGAAAGGTTGCTTTTGATACAAATCTTGTCGATGACAAGGTGTTGCTTAAAGCAGATGGCATGCCGACTTATCATCTGGCAGTTGTTGTCGATGATAAAGCTATGGAAATATCGCATGTTTTCCGTGGTGAAGAGTGGTTGCCTTCGGCGCCTATCCATATTTTATTGTGGGAATACCTCGGCTGGGGTGATAGCATGCCAGGTTGGGCACACCTTCCATTAATTCTGAAACCAGATGGAAATGGTAAATTAAGTAAGCGTGATGGCGATCGCTTGGGCTTCCCTGTTTATGCAATGAACTGGACTGATGCGAAATCTGGTGATACAACAAAAGGATTCCGTGAGATGGGCTTCTTGCCAGAAGCTTTTGTCAATATGCTTGGGGTGTTGGGCTGGAATGATGGAACTGAACAGGAGATTTTCTCCTTAGATGAATTGATCCAGAAATTTGGTGTTGACCGTATCAGTAAAGCTGGGGCAAAATTTGATTTTGAAAAAGCAAAATGGTTCAACCATGAATGGATTAAACGCACATCGACAGAATCTCTGTTGCCACAGATCAATACAGTTTTGGAGCATCATAAAGTAGAAGCCGATGCCGCTTATGTGAGTAGGGTATTGGATGCCGTGAAAGAACGTTTAACCTTTGTTGAAGACTTTTGGACTCAGGCGTCCTTCTTCTTTTCGCAGCCTGCGGAATATGATTTGAGCGCGGTAAAACCTAAATGGTCTGCTGAGAAAACTGCATTTTTTGAGGATATTAACCAATCATTCGAAGGATTTAATACCTGGAAGGCTGCTGAATTGGAACCCTTCTTCAAGGATGCGATTCAGGCATCAGGGATGAAGATGGGTGAGCTTATGATGCCATTCCGGATTATGTTGGTAGGGGGTAAGTTTGGACCAGATGTATTTCAGATTGTTGAATTACTTGGTCAACAAGAGGTCATAGCGCGTGTGAAAAAAGCACTTAAAGAATTCGATGCTTAAATAGCTTTAAGTACGAGATACCGAAAAGGGGTTGTCTGCATTGCTATGCAAACAGCCCCTTTTTTCTGAAAGAGGTTGTTTATTGATTGCTGTTGTTTTTATCAAGTCATCAATGCGCGATTAAGTCATCAATGCGCGCGCGATACGCGGTTGATTAGCCAAAAAGAATCTTCCGTTCGGGTTCTTAACTGTTGTTGCTCGCGAAATCATGGAGCTTGTCTATAGGGGGGGCGGCCTCATTTACAAGTATGGTATCCTTAGGCGCATGAAAAGTGTTTTGGCTGGGCCGAATAAAAATATTAGCCCCGTTATTAGTATTCCTAGTATCCCTAGATAAGTAAATATCTCCATGTTACTGATTAACGTTGCTTGCTGACTTAGGGTTCCCGAAATACTTTTGCTGGCAATTCGGCCAGCTATCTGATCGCCATATATTCCGGCATATTTCTCCATTAATGTATCCCAATAGTTTATTGTTAGGGGACTGCTTGTATTCAATGTTTGTTCGAGTTGAATATAATGTTTTTGATTTAATACATAACTGACGTTTTGGATAAGAGCAAATCCGACATTCGTACTCCAGAACCGAGCTGTTGTGCCCATAAGACCTGCATTGCCAACGTGATGGGATTCGACACCAGTCAAGATATAGATAACAAGCGGTGTAAAGAGCCATCCCTGACCTATTCCTTGAATAAACAAAGGAAGACCGATTGTCCAAATTGTGGTGTCAGGGTAAAATGTGGGTACAAATAGAAAACATGAGGTCGCCAAAATCAAAAAGCCGAAACCAAAGATATATTTAGGAGATACATCGCGCAGGAGTAAAAAACCTGAACTACCGACACCCAGTATTGTGCCAAACACGTTGATGTACTGTACATCAATAATATAATGCCAGGGCCACTTCCAAACTGTAGCCATTACAGTATAAACATTATTGAGGCAGCTACGAATAATATAAAACAGAAAAAACAGGGTAACACCAAAGATCACATTTTTGTATCTCAAGATCTCAAAATGAAAAAGGGGTCTTTTGACCGTCTTTTGTTTAATCATAAAGAGTGCGCCGAAAATAAGGGAAAGGGCGAAGTTTATGGTGATATTGGCGTGTTCAAACCAATAGTATTTGCGACCATAAATTAAGACATAAGCTCCACAGCTCAATGATATCAATAAAAACAAGCAACTTGCCAGATCTAATTGATAGAGGGGGAATTTTTTACCCAAGCGATTATTGTTAAGTAACAGCAAAGCTATTGCAATCACAATCAAATGCCAATAGAGGACGACGTGGATCATATCTTGCCATCCGTAATCCATAATACTTTCTTTGAGTAAGGAGGTCGTTAAAGTTGATCCCGTAAGCATAAAGGTGTACAGGAAAAAATAAGCAATCGTACGGCTTTTGGCATGCCTAATTTGCATCATAAGCAAGGGAAGAAAGCAAGCTCCTTCCAATACACAGAAAATACCTTCTACCACGCGCAGAATGCCAATAAGAAATGGATCTCTTGTCAGCGAAATGCCTAGTAGGATCAAAATGGAAAGACTGCAGGTCAAAAGAATATATGTTCTTACTCTGAAGAAGGAAAATAGCCGCTGAAATAGAAGTAAAGCAACGACAATGGCGCCATACATCAGGGATAGAAAATACTGAATATCCTCGGCTTCAATGTCCAGTACCGAAGCGGTAAATGCCGTATTGGAATGGAAGAGAGACATTAACATGAGATGTGGGAACATCGCTAATATCATTAACGGAAGTTTTATCCATTCGGGCACCCAACTATAGTATAAAGATTTATTCATACGCATGATGATTAGGATTGATGGGTAGCATGGATAACCACATTCATACCGGCACGCAATTTCTTAAGATCCTGTTTTGGATCAAATACAATTTTAATAGGAATCCGTTGTTCAATCTTTACGAAATTTCCGGTTGCATTGTCTTGAGGTATCACGGAAAATTTGGAACCTGATGCTGGGGAAAAAGAGTGAATTTTTCCTTTAAAACTAAGTTTGGGAAAGGCATCAACCTGTATCGTGACTACAGTACCTTCTGAAAGGTTTTCGAGTTGAGTCTCTCTAAAATTAGCGTTGATCCATTTTTCCTCGCTAATGACGTTGGCTAGTGTCTGGCCTTCCTTTACAAATTGTCCTGGTTGGATCGTTCGTTTGCCAACAAAGCCATCGTAGGGAGCGGTTACTACGGTATAGGAGAGAAAAAGCTGTGCATTTGTTTTCGCAGCCTTTTTGATATTGATATTAGCTCTTGCCGGCAATTCGTTTGCTTTTTCTTTGCTGCTGTTCAGTTGAGCTGAATTATATTCTTCCGTAATGGCGTGCAATTGCGCCAATGCGATATCGTATGCTGCTTTGGCATTATCGTACTGCTGTCTGGTGGCAGCCTCAGCTTCAAATAAATTCTTGAACCGATTGTAATCCTGTTGGGTCTGCCATACACTTACTTTTGCAGCCTCTAATCTTGCCTTTTGAACCGAAATACTATTAGCTGCCGCATCGGCTGTTTTGCTGAGAACCTCGGCATTTCTCTCACTACTTTGGAGTTCGGCATTCGCCATATCCACCTTGGTTTGATACTCGCTCGCGTCTATAATAAGCAGCGTGTCGCCTCGATGAACATATTGATTTTCCTCAAATCGTACCTCTTTAATAAAACCAGCGATTCTACTGGCAATGGGTGTAACATATTGATCAATTTGAGCGTCATTTGTCGTGACATACTGATTAGTAAAAATGAGGTGTCTGACTAAGACGCCAATACCGGTCAATAATAATAGGCTGGCAAATATGACGAGCACTTTATTAAATCCCTTTGTTTTGTCTTTTTTATCTTCTTTATTCATTGTTGTTTAATTGCGCGTTTTTCAATTGTTTGCTTTGCCTGTGCTTATTCCTTTGTATGTGCTTGACGTATCCTTTACCTTAAAATCATCAAAGCTTCCAGCTCAAAAAGTCTCGGAGCCATTCATCCAGTTCAGCTATGCTGTACTCGAAGTAGCAATTTTTCTGGTTTTGTATTTGACTTAAACAGGAGTACTCGGAATACGAGCAAATTTCCTCTGAGCACATGAGCATATGGCTGTACAAAGATACTGTGAGATAGAAACGTTTTGTTTTGTATAGTCGGACGAATATATGTTCATTTGCGCCATGTTGTAGGAAAAGTGTAATTTTAAGTTATGGAAGAGGAAAAACTGGCAGCTATTGATGCTGATCAATATGATTTTTATGTAGACCACATGTATGTCGATCGTATCGATTCTCGGGAGTATAAACATAAAAAGGCACGGTTGCTCTATGCCGAAGGTGGAATTGTTCATGTGTTTACAGCAACAAAGCACTGGTACTTACCGGCAAGATTTTACATGTGGATTCCGGCAAATACAACCTATCATCTGGAAAGCACAAGCTCCCGTATCCCGCTATATAGTTTTTATTTCAAAGAGCGGCAGCAGATGCCGTCCGTACTTTCAGTACCGAATATATTTCTTAGCAATGATCTGGTGCGTGAAATGTTTTTATTTGCTCAGGATTGGAGCGGAGGGGTCAGTAAAACGACCGATTATTCAAAATACTGTCTC
Organism: Sphingobacterium sp. UBA2610; assembly: GCF_002339225.1. Classification (NCBI taxonomy): domain Bacteria; kingdom Pseudomonadati; phylum Bacteroidota; class Sphingobacteriia; order Sphingobacteriales; family Sphingobacteriaceae; genus Sphingobacterium; species Sphingobacterium sp. UBA2610. The sequence goes on along the minus strand of NZ_DDKA01000019.1, from coordinate 195,385 downwards.
TTGCGCGCGATGATGGCTATCATTCCGGATACAAGTTCACCAATAGATGCTTTCCCGATGCAGCATCCCTATCCTAAAAGTGAGAAACTCAGGAGTGTGGCTAGATATCTGAACAGCAACATTGATCAGGCCTTTACCATAGAACAGATTGCGGCTCGCTTTGGAATGAGTAGCCGCTCGTTGTCCAGACTTTTTAAAGACGATATGGGCATCAGTTATATTCGGTTTTTAAGAGCCATACGAATTGCAAAAGCTTTGGAGCTGATGTCAGAGAATAGCTATTCCATTCTAGAAATAGCCATGCGCGTGGGATACAACGAGCTGTCTTCTTTTAGTAATATTTTTACGCGTGTAACGGGTATCCGTCCATCGATATATATGGCGAAGATTAATGAATATAAACAGTAATATTTTATTTAGGCCAAAAGTTCCTGCAGATCTTCCTGAGATAGTGACTTGATAAAGCTTTCTTCTGTCGTGATCAGGCTTTGTGCAATCGATTTCTTTTTATTCTGTAAAGCCAGTATCTTTTCTTCGACGGTATCTTTACTGATAAATTTATAGATAAATACATTGCGCGTTTGACCGATGCGGTGTGAACGGTCTACGGCCTGTTGTTCCACAGCTGGATTCCACCACGGATCCAGAATAAAAACATAGTCCGCTTCAATCAGATTGAGTCCCACCCCACCTGCTTTTATCGATATAAGAAATAACTTAGTATCGTTGTTTTTACGAAATTGGCTAACGGCTTCATCCCGGTTCTTTGTGCCGCCATCTAGGTAGGCATAATTTATTCCTTTATTATCGAAATACTGACGGAAGATATTGAGCTGTTTTACGAACTGGGAGAAAATCAGTACTTTGTTGCCCCTTTGCATTACCATCTCAAGCGTTTCAATGACAGCGTCGAACTTGCCGGAAGCACCCGAGAACTTCTCATCCACCATTCGGGGATGATTGGCTAATTGTCGGAGCTTTGTCAAGCCCTGCAACAGCGCAATTTGGGTAGATTTTGGCTTGCTGTCCAATTGTCCGTCAAGAATGGCATTGCGATATTCAGATTTGACTTTTTCGTACAACTCGGATTGTTTTTCAGTCATTTCACAATAAAGTACCTGTTCAGTTTTTGGCGGTAATTCTGTTGCCACCTGATCTTTTGTACGTCTTAATATAAAAGGTTTGACAATCGCTTGAAGACGCTGCGCCTTTTCTTCATCTTTTTTCTTTTCTATGGGCTGTACAAATTCCTTCTGAAAATAGGTATAGCTTCCTAGTAATCCTGGATTGGTGAAGTGCATCTGTGCCCAAAGATCCGAAACGGAATTTTCTACAGGAGTTCCACTCAAGGCCAATTTGTTTTTGCTTTTTAGGCTTTTGATGGCTTTAAACGATTTGGAAGTTGGGTTTTTGATATTCTGGCTCTCATCGAGGATAATGTAATTAAAATAAAAGCCACTCAAGGTTTCTTCATCAATGCGGGCAATCCCGTAGGTAGTAATGACCAAATCATATTTAGCGAAAAGCGAGGCATCTTTAATGCGGTTGTTTCCGGTATGAAGGTGAATATTAAGCTGTGGCGCAAATTGCTGTGCTTCTTTTTGCCAGTTGTATACCAATGATGTTGGCAAGACCAAAAGTGAGGTACGGACATCCTGTTCGTCTTGGAGTTGTTCTTTTTGCTGTTGCAATAACGCTAAAGTCTGTATGGTTTTACCTAAACCCATATCATCTGCAAGACAGCCGCCAAATTTATACTGCTTCAAAAAATTAAACCAATTGTATCCTGCTTTTTGGTATGGGCGAAGATTTCCCTTGAAATGTTTTGGTTCGGGAATATCAGCAATCTCTTCAAAGTTGGCTAGATTCTGTAGTTTTCGTGTAAATACCAGTTTTGTATGCTCACTAATTTCAAAGAGTAGACCAATATGTACCTTATTTAGTTTGAGCTCATGTCGGTCTGCAGAAAATTGGAAGAGATGGTTGTATTTTGCAAACCATTCTTCCGGAATCATGGCAATTTCTCCATTTGGTAAGGTGAATTCCTTAATATTATTAAGGATATGGTTGCGCAGCTGAATAAATGGAATCTCATAGGGCCCAAATTTTGCGATAGCACTTATATCAAACCAATCATTGTCTTCATCAATGGAGATATCTAAGGAGGTGTGCCCTATGAAGAAGCGTTTTTCTTCACTATTTTGTATAATGTGGAATCCAAGAGCCTCCAGTTGTTCTTGATGGTTGTTCATCCAGTCAAATACTGAAAGCCGTTTTCCAGTTTGGTTTGCTGGCGTTAATAAGCCGAGTTGGAGATCAACATCCTGTAGTCCCAATTTTTTTAAGCTTTCATGTTGTTGTTCTTCCCATTGCAACGATCGTTTGACACGGTGGAATATATATTGATCATCTTGCGCATTATATTCCATGCGAACAGTAACCTTATTCTCGGCTCCCGCGGTAAAGGTATGCGGTCCGTACTTGAATTGCAGTTGTAATTGCGAGGCTCCATCCTCGACATAAATCAAATGGAGGAGTGGAATTGCTTGGTGCTGGTGGGTCTGAATTTCAAATCCTTCGGCATAGACATGATAACGTTCAATCAGTCCACATACAAAGGTTTCGAAATATTTTTTTTCAGTGCTTCTACCGACAGAAATGTAACGTTTATTCAGGAAAGGGCTGAGCTTCTTGCCCTCAAGGGCCTGATCGAAATAATATAGGGTATTGTTTAAAAGTAACCATGCTTGTACATTGGTCAAGACAATGGCATTTTTGAACATAAACTCCAGACGCTGATTTTCGTATTTGATTGTCGGGAAATAACGTGTTTCTTCTTCGTTTCGTCGAAAATGAAATAGAATCGATGCCGCAGAGGTTGCCAATTTAATTTCTTGATCTGCTGGATAACCATCTTTGCTCATCATGAAAAGTGGTTTGTCTCCAATAGCTTCAAAAAATTGGATCATTTTTTCATCTATTTTAGGCCGAAGAAGTTCATACAACTTTTTATCGAAAACTTTGGAAAAGAAATCGACAGGTCTAATTGCTTTTTTATAGTATTTTTTGATGAGATGCGTTTGTTCGATTTCATCGAGCAATCGAATCAGTTTGTAATCTACTTCATCCAATTCCGCGGCGTAAGCATCGACAGTATTGCTAAATATACGCTGATAACGTAGTGAGTAAGTCCCGTTGGGATTGAGTTTGACCATGTGTGGCTCAATAAGATAGCCAAGATAGGGATGCTCACATATAGAATAAACGATTTTATATACTGGAAATGACTTTGACTGTTGCATTAAAAATAGCGGACCTTATAAATAAAGGTTTCTAATATACAATAAAATATACCATTAATTGCAATTTGCACGTTGAAATTTTAAAAATCGATTCCAAGGGATAGCCTCGTTAAGATCCTGTACTAACCTTCATTATGAAGTTGTTCACAGGTATCGTTAAATGCCAAAGATAACAGGTCGTCCTTCACGGCTTGATTTACCTGAGTTGAAAATTTGAGTTGTAATTAGCTTGACTCGCTATAGGAGTAAAAATCTAATAGTTTCCTTCAAAGACAAATTGTGCTGGACCTTTTAAGAATACCTCTGAGAAATGGGAGCCCTTCTTATGGAATGAAATATAAAGCTGCCCTCCTAATACGCGAATAGGAATAGTGATATCACCTTCTAAATTTTGCTGCAGAGCAACAGCCATCGCTGCTGCAGTTGCTCCAGTGCCGCAGGCATAGGTTTCATCTTCAACACCGCGCTCAAAAGTACGGAGGAAATAACCATCTCCTTCCGCTTCAATGAAATTTACATTGATGCCTTCTTTTTCATAAGTAGCATTGTTGCGAATTGCGTAGCCATCTTGGAAGACATTTTTATCCTGCAGATTTTTTACAAACTCAACATAATGTGGAGACCCCGTTTGTAATACATAAGCTTCACCATCACGTGTATAATCTTGTACATCGATCATTTGCAGGTTGACAAGGTCTGCTGCTAGCGAGGCATGGTGTATGCCGTCTACTGCCAAAAAGACAGTTTTGTCAGTAATGATGCCTAAGTCGCGTGCAAAAGCGACGATACAACGGCCCCCGTTACCACACATGCTGCCTTCTCTGCCGTTGGCATTATAATAAATCATCTCAAAATCGTAATTTTCCTTGTTTTGAAGCAGCATTAAGCCATCGGCACCAATGCCAAACCGACGGTTACAGAGTTTTTCTACCAATGCTTCATCTGCGCGGTCAAATGCACTGTCGCGGTTGTCTACTAAAATGAAGTCATTTCCTGCGCCCTGATATTTTGAAAATCTTACTTTTGATGCCATTACGTTGATTTGTAGTAACAAAAATACGTTTTTTTGTTACAAAAAACCGGGTAAAAGTTAAGATTTGTTAAAATGATTGCATTTGTCTAGCAATTAACATTTTTTAACGTGTCGGATTTTCCGAAGGCCTTGAAATGGTATTACATTTGAACATATCCGAATAAAATCGGTAATTTTAGGAGCAAAAGTTATCAGCATATATTAGGACATTTTAAAATAGAAATAAGTTTATGAATAAGGTCGGTTTAACGCTATTAACGGCTGTTTTCGGTGGAGCGGTAGCATTAGGTGGTTACAAGCTTATTGAGAATAAGAAGTTGGATGGTATGTCTTTCGAAGACAAACAAAAAGTTTATTTTGCAAACAATCCTACAGGAGTTATGTCTTCAACAGGCAATCCTGATTTCACCCAGGCTGCCGCAATAGTGTCGCCAGGTGTAGTGCATATTAAGACAACCTATAGCCGTAAAGGATCACAGCAATCGCAAGGTTCTCCGTTCGATATGTTTGAAGAGTTTTTTGGCATGCCACAAGGTGGTGGACGTCGTCAAATGCAGGCGCAACCTGTGCAGGCATCCGGATCAGGTGTAATTATCTCGGATGATGGTTATATTGTAACGAATAACCACGTCGTAGAAGATGCAGATAAAATTGAAGTCGTATTAACAGACAAACGTACGTTTGAAGCCAAATTGATCGGACGTGATCCGAATACAGATTTAGCCTTGTTGAAAGTGTCAGGCAAGGGGCTTCCTGTGGTCAAGTTAGGTAACTCAGATAATGTCAATGTCGGTGAATGGGTGTTGGCTTTTGGATACCCGCTAGGGCTTCAATCTACAGTTACCGCAGGTATCATTAGTGCAAAGGGTCGTCAGATCGGTATTCTGAGTGAAGGTCAGCAACAACGTGGTAATCCATTTGGTGGTGGACAGGATCAAATCCCGGTGAGTTCAGCGATAGAATCCTTTATTCAAACAGATGCTGTTATCAATAAAGGAAATAGTGGTGGTGCGTTGACGAATGCTTCGGGAGAATTGATTGGTATTAACTCTGCTATCGCTTCTCCGACAGGAACATATGCGGGTTATGGTTTTGCGATTCCGGTCAATTTGGTGAAAAAGATTGTCGATGACTTTGTCGAATACGGTAATGTAAAACGCGGTTATATCGGTGTTACCTATACCGAAATAACACCTGAACTTGCTAAAGAGAAAGGTTTTACAGATGTTGATGGCTTGTATGTTCAAGACGTTGTAGCTGGTGGTGCCGCAGAGGCTGCAGGTGTTAAAAAAGGAGATATCCTGACCAAGATTAATGGAAAAGTGATCACAGGTTCACCTGTCTTAAGTGAAACTATAGGTCGTGCGCGTCCTGGAGATAAGGTCAATGTCACCTACAAACGTGATGGTAAGGAAAAACAAGTAACCATGACATTGAAAGGGGAAGAATCCTTGAAGACCGCAAATACCGGCGGTAAAGCTTCTAAAAGTGCAACGGAGATTTACAATAAATTGGGTGCAAGCTTTATTCCTGCTTCAGCTCAGAAGAAAAAAGAGCTGGGTGTCAACTCTGGAGTTGTTGTGACCCAAGTGAATCGTGGTGGCATCTTTGATTACTTCGGTGTAGAGCGTGGATTGGTCATTACTGAGGTTAATGGAAAAGCTGTAAATACAGTAGACGATGTTGAAACTGCGCTTGGCGCAACACAACGTAATATTGTGCGATTGAAAGGGGTATCTCCTCAAGGTGGTGCTGTTCAATTGAGCTTCCCAGTAGAATATTAAGCGTTGAATTAAGAATTGGTTGATTAATATAGTTTAGGTGGTTCTAGCCGTAAGGTTAGGCCACCTTTTTTTTTCTGAAAGTGTCTGATCTTATTGGCCAGAAAAAACCTTCAGTTTGCTTTCATTGCTGTTGGTGGCTGCGAAGTCATGAAGGTTTTATCCTTTGTATTATGATCACGTTTTTTCATTAAGGGAGTAATGAACTCGCTATGCTTGGTTTACTAAGCATTGTTTAATTTCATTGGCTTTAATGAACTCAGTTATTGGTCAGAATGATTTTTAGGCGGGTTTTTCCGCTGTTTTTGTATGCGAAATCAGGAAAATTTGGTGGAAATGCTATGTCACTTGGTAACATGTAGGTCAATTTTAAGCTGGTTGTTTCCTTAATAATTTTAGTTTAGCTATTTTGCGGAATGAAGTGCCGAACAGCGCCAGTACTTGTTAAGCTGCGTCTTTCTGGCCTGATGATTTATTATATATTTTGCTATCGACAAGAATGAGAGCCTGATTATATGGGCTAAAGGCGTTCTTTGCGTCCTTTAGTTGGATCAGTCAACGGTATCGCGATTGCTTGATAGTTTTTTAAAATTATAGAGATGAAGATTTTAATGGTTTGTTTGGGCAATATCTGTCGTTCGCCCCTTGCACATGGTATATTAAAACAAAAAGTTGCGGATAATCAATTAAATTGGGTCGTTGAATCGGCGGGTACAGGTGACTGGCACATTGGTGAAGCACCCGACCGTAGGGCGATAGCCATTGCAAAGAAGTATGGTGTCGATATTTCCGGTCAGCGGGCCCGACATTTCAAGCCGCATTTTTTTGCCGAATATGATCTTATATTTGTGATGGATAGACAAAATTATGAAGATGTATGCGCTCAGGTGATTGATAAGGAAGACCTGAACAAAGTGAAATTGTTTTTAGGAGACGATGTCGTTCCCGATCCGTATTTTGACGATAATTTGTTCGATCCAGTTTTTCAGATGATTGATCAGCGCTGTGCAGAGGTTATTGCAAAAGGAGGGAATCTAACGGCATAAGTGTATTTATTTATCTTAGTTTGTTTAAAACAAAAAAATGAAGGCAGCAGAAGTAAATAAGAAGTGGAGCATTCTACAGGATGAAATTGCTTCACTATTCGATATGGAAAAGCCGGACATCAAAGTCTGTTTATTCCTCATTGGTGTTCAGGAATTGGGTAAAGGTGCTCAAAAGTTCTCAAAACGGGAAAAAGAAGAATTGATGCACATTGCGACCTGTCGTCTTTTCAGTGCAATGGGATTTTATAATCTGAAAGGTCTGGATGAAGAGGGGTGGCCACATTGGGAATTGGTAAAACCTATTCCTAACTATACGCTTTTGGAACAAGAGCTGATTATGAAGTCCTTGATCATAAATTATTTTGAGGAATTAAACGTTATCTAGAAGATAACACAATTGAAAAAACTGGAAGTTCTAATTGGGAGCATATAATTATTAACAGATGAAATTTTTAAAGGCTAGTTTAATAGCAGTATTCTGCTTTTTGCAGGTTTTGGCATTTGCGGCTAAACCCGAGTTTAAATATGTACAGATCGTTACTGACAAGGGAAACTGTGTGCTGCGGTTGTATAATGAGACACCTAAACATCGGGATAACTTTGTCAAATTGGCAAAAAGTAAATATTACGACGGGACTTTGTTCCATCGTGTCATCCAGAATTTTATGATTCAGGGTGGTGATCCTGATTCAAGAAATGCCGTTGGCGGCGCTCAATTGGGTAATGGAGGACCAGGGTATACAATTCCTGCAGAGATTCAGGATGGTTTATTCCATAAAAAAGGTACTATCGGAGCGGCTCGAGATAATAATCCCGCAAAGGCTTCTTCAGGTTCTCAATTTTATCTCGTTCAGGGAAAGGTATTCACCCCTGAAGACCTCGATCGTTTGGAGCAAACACGAATGAATGGTAAGAAATTTTCGGAAGTGCAACGTCAGGCGTATACGACTATTGGTGGAGCTCCGCATTTGGATTGGAATTATACCGTATTTGGTGAGCTGGTCAAAGGCGTGGATGTCATCGATCAGATTGCAGCTGTGAAAACCGATAAGCACGATAGGCCAGAAGTCGACCAAAAAATGAGCATGCACGTGCTCACAAGACGAGAAGCGTTAAACCTGGAGCGAGAACTAAAAGGTCTAAAACCTCAGACGGGTATCTTATCTAAAATTGGTGATCTGTTCTCTTCCAAGGATTATTAATGTCGTTATGATTCGCAAATCAGGGGTTGAAGAGCTTTTTCCCTTATTATTTAGCATCTCAATATTCAAAAAATGAAAATAGTAACCTATAATGTGAATGGTTTACGTGCAGCCTTGAAGAAAGATTGGTTAGGCTGGTTGAAAACTGTAAATGCAGATGTCATCTGTCTTCAGGAGATTAAAGCTACACCGGATCAAATTCCTGAAATTGCTTTGTTGGAACAGATGGGCTATGAGCATTACTGGTATCCCGCTCAAAAAAAAGGCTATAGCGGAGTCGCCTTGTTTACGCGTATCACACCTAAGCATATTGAGTATGGTTGCGGCCATGAAGATTATGATTTTGAAGGACGTATTATCCGTGCTGATTTTGATCAGGTTTCCGTGATGAGTACTTATTTTCCATCAGGTACGACAGGAGACGTGCGACAGGATTTTAAATACCGTTTTCTGGCGGATTTTCAGTTATATAGCGATAAGCTTTTGGTCGAAAAGCCGAATTTGGTCGTTTGTGGTGATTATAATATTTGTCACCGTGCTATTGATATTCACAATCCAAAATCAAATGCAAATTCTTCGGGATTTCTTCCAGAGGAGCGCGAATGGATGGAGAATTTTATTAATTCGGGCTATATCGACTCTTTTCGCCATTTAAATCCGGATCCGCACCATTACAGTTGGTGGAGTTACCGTGCTGGAGCACGTGCGAAAAACCTAGGTTGGCGTATTGATTATAATATGGTTTCAAAACCTCTGGCAGAGAAAATCAAATCGTCCAGCATAATGCCAGATGCTGTCCATTCCGATCATTGCCCGGTATTGTTGGAGCTTGCCGTCTAATTAGATGGCATCTCACAAAAAAAAGGCTTTCATATGCATGAAAGCCTTTTTTTTGTGAAGCACGAGGGACATTATTAACTAATTATTTCCCCTGGCTATGGATAATGGAAAGTTGCTGGGCAACTTTCTCTGCAATCGTTAAAAATGATTTCGTTACAGGGTCTTCGGTATCTATGGCAACTGGGAAACCATTGTCTCCAGCATCAGAAATGCCTTTTAATAAAGGGATTTCACCAAGGAAAGGAACTTTATATTCTTCTGCTAAACGTTTTCCACCGTCTTTACCAAAAATATAGTATTTATTCTCTGGCAGCTCAGCCGGGGTAAAATAGGCCATATTTTCTACGACGCCCAATAATGGAATATTGATGCTATCCATTAAGAACATTCCAATTCCTTTGACGGCGTCGGCCAGGGCAACGTGCTGCGGCGTAGTGACAATCACAGCTCCGGCAATAGGGAATGTCTGCGATACGGTGATATGGATGTCACCAGTGCCTGGAGGCATATCAACGACCAAGTAATCCAGTTCGCCCCAATGCGCATCGTTAAAAAGCTGCTTGATTGCTGAAGTGGTCATTGGACCACGCCATGGAATAGGCTGGTTTGGATCGGTGAAAAATCCTATTGAAAGTAATTTCAGCCCAAATTTTTCAAGCGGTTCAATTTTAACCTGTCCGTCTGGCATTTCTACCGAACCTGGCTTAGCGCCTTCCAATCCAAACATAATCGGAAGCGATGGTCCATAGATATCGGCATCTAAAAGTCCTGTTTTAGCACCTTTGGCATGGAGAGCAAGAGCTAGATTGGCGGCAACCGTAGATTTACCAACTCCACCTTTGCCTGAAGATACCAAAATGATATTTTTAATACCCGACACTTGTGCACCTTGCTTCCCAATCACATTGGAAGTCATATTGATCTGAACTTCGAGATTTTTGTCGATGAAATGGGCTATAGCGTTTCGACAAGCATGCTCAATATGGTCTTTAAGCGGGCAAGCTGGCGTAGTTAAAATGACATCGAAAGAAATTTTTTGGCCTTCGATTTCGATATTTTGAATCATATTCAATGTTACAAGATCCTTTTTCAAATCAGGCTCTTCAACATAGGATAATGCATTTAATACTTGTTCTTTGGTAACCATCTGTTATTCATTTGTAATCACGGATTACAAAACTACTCATTGCAGATCAATTTCATGTCATTTCTTTGTTTTTAATGGGATTTAGAAAGCTGTATTACACTAAAAGGGATGGGACATTAATCTTCCATAGTTCAGGTTCAAAACATGAAGTGAGTATTCCTATTCTTTAAACGGACCTAATAGGGACCTGATAGGGACCTCATTCGGACTTCATTCGGATGAACCCCTATAAAACCCGTTTTAAATCCCTATAAAATAAGTTGTAAATTCCTGCTAGAAAATAAGCTTATTGGAAAGTTGTCATGCCATTGGTCGGAATGGCTTTTATCATTTTTATCCGTCTATGTGTGCTTAGAAAAACTTCATGTATAATTCCTCAATAAATAAATTCCTCAATAGGCAGAGGAGAGATCGATAAATTACGTATATATGCCACGCAATTAAATTGCATATAAAAGCTAATTTATCTAAGTTTGACTGTTGATATGCACGAATTTGCATTAAGTAATAATTATGTCCAATCGATTTATAACATCTTTTAAGTCCCGCAAGTGGCGATGGCTTTATATTGCGCTAGCTGCTATGCTGGTTTTGGCTATTGCAGTTGGTACCTATGCTTATCAGAAAAGAGATGCCATGCTCATGGGAGCAATCAACAAAGCGAAAGCAAAGTTGCTTGAAAAGTATGATATGGAATTGAAGATCCAATATTATGCCTTCCAGGGAATTAGTGCAGTACAGTTTAAGAATATACAATTGTTGCCCAGACATCGCGATCAATTGGCACAAATCAATGATCTTACGGTATCTGTAAAATTGTGGCCTTTGCTATTCGGAGATGTAAAATTGGGGCAGGTTATTTTGGATAATGGGACCGTTTCTCTTGTTAAAAAAGACTCGGTCAGTAACTACGATTTCTTATTCAAGAAACAGAAAAAAGATACCGTAGAAAATGATAATCCAAAACAGAATCTGGCAGCTTTAGCAGATCGATTGTTGAAAAATGTGTTTTTTAAGGTTCCAAATGATCTTGATCTCAAGAATCTTGAGCTTTCCTATCGCGATGACAGCACTTCACAGCGCATTGTCATTCCCTCTGCGGTGATCGACGGTGGAGATATGGAAACGAAGTTCCTGCTAAACGACCATGAAGCGGCCTGGAATCTGACTGGAACAATAGATTCGGATAATCAAGAATGTGACCTTCGCCTTTTTTCTGATAAAAAGGAGGTCAATCTTCCCTTGTTGCAACGCAAATTTGGTCTTGCAGTAAGTTTTGATGAAATATCCTTCCGACTGGACAAGGCGCACAGGAGGAATAAGGAATTGCTGGAATTGCATGGGCAATGGGGCTTTAAAAATTTGAAAGTAAATCACTGGCGTATTTCTAGTAAAGATGTCATCTTTCCTGAAGCCATCATGCAGGGGGCATTGAATATTGGAGCATCATCGATTGAAGTGAGTAAAGAAAGTACCGTACAGGTCAAAGATTTTGTGTTTTCACCTTATGTCAAATATGTGCACAAGCCGGAGAAAGAGCTCTTCTTCGCTATTCACACAGATAAGATCGAGGCTCAGCACTTTTTTGATGCCATGCCAGTTGGACTATTTCCAGGTTTAGACGGTATTCAGGTGGAGGGGCACATTCAATACGATCTAAACTTTGCGCTCGAAATAAAAAAGCCCGAAAAGCTTCTTTTCTCTTCCAAAATGGATGATAGGGATTTAAAAGTCGTTAAATGGGGAGAGGCTGATATTGCGATGCTAAATACGCCTTTCACGTATACAGCTTACGAAGATGGTAAGCCGATGCGGGAGATTGTGGTGGGGCCTCAAAACCCTAATTTTACACCGCTAGATCAAATATCCCGTTATATGCAGATTAGTTTGATCAATACAGAAGACCCCTTTTTCTTTAAACACAAGGGCTTTGAGGAGAAGGCTTTTAAGCTCTCCATTGCTACAAATATCAAGGAAAAAGGGTTTAAGCGCGGGGCGAGTACGATATCTATGCAACTGGTAAAAAATGTTTTTCTAAATCGGAATAAGACCGTTGTGCGGAAGCTGGAAGAAATTTTGCTGGTATGGCTGATGGAGCGTTCACAGCAAGTCAGCAAACAACGCATGTACGAGGTTTACCTGAATGTCATCGAATGGGGGAATAATGTATATGGTATCACCGAAGCTGCGCGTTATTATTTTGGAAAAACACCGGCACAGTTGGGGCTTGGAGAGAGTATATTTTTGTCCAGTATCGTTCCACGACCTAAAAAAGGACTCAACTTTTTTGATTGGACAGGGCACCTGAAAGGGAATATGTTGCGCTATTTTAATACCTATGGTCATATTATGACCAAAACAGGGCAGATTAGTGTGGATTCAACAACTTCAAATTATGGTTTTTATGAAGTTGTTCTGCAACCGCATCTGCGGGCAGCTCGACCAGCTGTGGTAGATTCGGTTGATGTATTTGATATGGGAGATGATCCATTGTTGTTCGATCGTCTCGAAAGTAGCTCTCCTGCCGATAATCTTGAAAGTGTATCTGTTCCAAAGAAGCTAAAACAAATGGATCTAACGGAAAAGAAAGATGAGGAGGCGACTGAACCAGAGAAACCAAAACGATCGCTATTTGACAAGATATTGGGACGTAAAAAAGAAGAAAAACAAAACGACGCACACAAATAGTGTTTGTGGCGAAAGAAGGATATTAACATGAAAAAGATAGAAATTGACGGATTGCTTTTCGAACCTTTATTTGAAGAAGAACAAATTCAGAAGCGAGTGCGCCTAATGGGGATTGATATAAGCCGGCGTTATGAACACAAACTGCCTGTTTTTATAGGTGTCTTGAATGGATGTTTTATGTTTATGGCAGATTTGCTTAAGCAAATTGATGTTCCTTGTGAGATGTCATTTATTAAGTTGGCATCTTATATTGGAACGGGACAATCTGAATTAAACGAGCTTTTAGGACTTGGTATCGACCTTGAAGGCCGGGATGTGATTATTGTAGAAGATATTGTCGACTCCGGGCATTCACTCAAATACACCTTGGATGCTGTAAAAAAATTAAATCCAGCCAGTGTGATTGCTTGCGCACTTTTGGTTAAACCTGAGGCGCTGCAGTATCATTTTGAGGAATTAACTTATGTTGGCTTTGAAATAAGTAAGGAATTTGTAGTTGGGTATGGTATGGACTTTAATGGTCTTTGTCGGAATCTCCCCGATATTTATAAAAACGTAGCAATCTAATGTGCTATCAAGTGATCGTTAGATTTTAATGGTAGAATTTCGCTCTATTCAAGCGTTTGATCGCTGTATAATGCTTTCAGATTGATGAGCAAAATTTCCAGATCAGACAAGGGGAATTTAGAGACAGTTTCAAACATTTCCTTTTCATCAAATTTAATGACCAAGACACCTTTATGATCTTCTTCATAGCCCGCTTTTTGTATTGTAAAGTCTATCTTTTCAAAATCAAATTCTTTTAGACTTCCTTTAAACCATTGGTAGTTAGCTGCGTAATTAAATTTGTTTTTTTGAAAATGAATAATTTCAGTGCCATAGGTATTCCATAGTGAAACCCGGATCATATACCATGCTATTAATCCGAATATACCATAGAAGACAACACTCATAAGTGTTACCCCGTCATTGAGAACATTGGCAATGAAGCCGCCTAATGGGAGAATTATCGTCATTATGGTCAGTAAATAGATGAATATTCTGGCAACTAGCGGTCCCTTTTTTTCTTTTAATACCAATTGGTTTTGTGTTAGGTCGATTTGATTCATAGCTGGCATTTCTGTTCTTAAAGGTTCGTTTTTTATGGGGTAGAGCACTTGTTTTGATTCTTTCAAATTGATTTGCGAAATCGATGCGCATTTTACTGGCTAGCCTATTTAAACGAACAGGTTTCGATATGGTCGTTCACCATTCCAACGGCCTGCATATACGCATAACAAATGGTAGAGCCGAAAAATTTGAACCCCCTTTTCTTCATATCTTTTGCTATCTTATCAGAAATAACTGTCGTTGCAGGTACCTGTTGCAAACTGCTCCAGTGGTTTACAATCGGTTGTTTTTCGGGCAAAAAGCTGTATAAGTAGTCATAGAAGCTACCATATTCTGCTTGAATTTTCTTGAAATGTTGCGCATTGGTAATGGTGGATTCAATTTTATTCCTGTGTTTGATGATTCCCGAATCGCTCAAAAGCCTCGCAACATGTTCATTGGTATAGGCCGCGACTTGATCAACATCAAAGTTGGCAAAAGCTTCTTGGTATGCTGCTCTTCGACGAAGAATTGTGATCCAGCTTAAGCCAGCTTGTGCAGACTCCAGGATCAAAAATTCAAATAAAGTTTTGTCATCGCGGACTTGTCGCCCCCATTCTTTATCGTGATAGTCTACATATTGCGGATCAGACCCGCACCATTGACAACGTATGATTTCTTTGTACATGTTCTCTGAAGATTTTTTGAATGCAATATAACTTTTTATCCTAACTTTACGACCAAAATTAAAGAGTTTCGAATAGAGACGGTTCATGAGTATTTCATTGCCGTTAAGAGACAATTCATTTTAATGAGCGTAACTATCTTCAAATATCATCTTCTATTTGTAGTGCTTCTGCTATTTTCCTTTACGGGATTGAATGCGCAGCGGCGGACTTTTCGGGCGGTTGTACAAAACAGCAGCACAGTTAAGGCTGATAGTCTAAATGTAGTAAAAGATTCTGTTGAATCGCCAAACCAGAAAGTCTTGGCATCTTTGAACCCTGCGTTACAGAATCAATATCGGATCGTAACCGTAAACGGGGAAGGGCTGAAGGTTCATAACATTTATAATTTTGATGTACAGCAGTATTTTCAGGGTGAATTAAGAAGTAGTAATTTGGATCGGCAATATGGCACGCTCAAGGCTCATCGTGAAAATTGGATTTTATTTACAGTTCTCGCATTAATTTTTGGTGTTGGGATGATTCGGGTATTCTTCCCGTCAGATATCAAATTGGTTTTTCAGGGCTATTGGGACGATCGGGTCTTACTATCAGTAAGTAAGGAGGATACGATCCTGACATCTTGGCCATTTATTTTTCTGTTTATATTATTCTCTGGGGCAATGGGCTTATTTGTAAGTCTATTTTATGCGTATGAATTAAATAGATTAGATTTTATTACTTTTCCCAATTATATGAAGACTGTGGGAATGGTTGGCGCTTTGTTTGCACTAAAAATCGGGTTTATTCGGTTCTTATCCTTTGTGTTTCAAATCAGAAAGTTGGTAAAAGAATATGTGACCGTGCTGTATCTGATTTATTTCAATACACTTTTTTTAATGCTTCCTGTATTATTAATTTTGAGTCTTGTGCCGTTGACATCGGTGGGTGTGGTGCTGCATTTGGCCATCGTTGGAGCGGCCTTACTCTTTTTCTATCGATTTCTTAAGACAGCGACTCATATTATGTCCATGTATAAATTTTCAATTTCCTATTTAATTTTGTACCTTTGTTGCCTAGAAATAGCACCAATATTAATACTGTTAAGATTATTGAGCTAAAACTGGTTAATATGCAAACTTCAGACGTAGAAAGAGCAAAGAAGGTAAAAAGTGTACTGGTGACTTTACCAAAACCTGAAAACGATAAGTCCCCTTATTATGATTTAGCAAAGAAATACGGGTTAAAATTAGATTTTCGAGGTTTTATACACGTAGAAGGAGTTCCTGCCAAAGATGTGCGTAGGGATAAGGTTAATTTAGCAGATTATTCTGCCGTAATATTTACGAGTAGAAATGCTGTAGATCATTATTTTAGAATTTGCGAAGAGATGCGGTTTGAAGTGTCTGCAGAAATGAAATATTTCTGTATTTCAGAGACGATTGCCCTTTATCTTCAGAAGTATATTCAATATAGAAAACGGAAGATTTTCTTTGGTAAACAGACCGCGAAAGACCTTGAAGAGGTATTGAAAAAACACAAAGGGGAGAATTTTTTGTTCCCTTGTTCGGATGTTGCTAATGAGGAAACAAGTAATTGGTTACTACAAAACGGCTATAAATTTACACCAGCTGTGCTTTTTAGAACTGTGGTAAGCGATTTGACGGATTTGAAAGATGTTTTCTACGATGTTATCGTGTTCTTTAGTCCTTCAAGTGTACAGTCCTTATATGATAACTTCCCTGATTTTAAGCAGAATAATACAAGGATTGCAGCATTTGGCGCTTCTACGCAACAGGCTCTTTTAGATCACGGATTAATTTTAGATATCCCTGCTCCAACACCAAAAGCGCCAAGTATGACGATGGCTGTCGAAGAATATATCAAAAAGGTAAATAAGTAGTAGCCTAACATAAGGTAAATAACAAAAAAAGGGTTCTTAAGACCCTTTTTTTGTTATTTATGCAATTTTAAGGACCACAAAATCGCTAAAGACTTCTATGGGGAAGGGCGTTTTATCATTCCGAATCGATGTCGGTACGACGACAATTTTACGTATCGGCAGATGATCAATAGCTGTGGTATGTTCCTCTTATAAAAGATAGATGAATAATATGTTTATCTTAAGGGGGTAGAAATGGTTGCGAGTCGAATCGATGATGTTAAAATGTAATAAAAGTGACGAAGGTCATGGAGATTTTAAATATATTTCTATTAAATTGCTAGGAGTAATTTGTTCCAATTAAAAATAAAGCATAGACAATATTTTTAAAATTTGATAGAAATATTTTTTTTATGTTTGTAATTAAGCAAAATTAGTCAGTCGTGAAGTTAAAGCAAGTTGATAAAATTTCGGGCATTCAATCAGAGGACTTCTTAAAGAATTATCTGAAACCAGGTTTTCCTGTAATTATATCAGATTTTATCAGTGCAGAAAGTCCAGCATGGAAGAAATGGAGTTATGATTACTTTAAGGAAATCGCAGGAGATATAAAAATAGATGTCTATGGAAAAGAGGAGGAATCAATGGACCGTGCTGCCAGTGCTCCTGTTGGCCATATGACATTTGCAGAGTATTTGGATCTGATCACAAAAGAACCTACTGAGTTACGGTTGTTTTTGTTCAATCTGCTCAAAATACGTCCTGAACTGAAAAACGATGTTATTTATAATGATGTCACGGGAGGTAAGGTCTTGCAATGGTTGCCATTTATGTTCTTTGGTGGAGAGGGGTCAAGTACCCGTAATCATTTCGATATCGATATGTCACACGTATTTATCTCTCAATTTCAAGGATTAAAACGTATTTGGCTTTTTCCGAATGATCAATCTGATTTGATGTACAAATTGCCCTACAATTTTCATAGTATTGCCAACCCAAAATATAGTAGTGAAGAGGAATATCCCGGAATTAAGTACCTAGAAGGTTATGAAGCAGTCATTCATCCTGGCGAAACCTTATATATGCCAGCAGGCTGGTGGCATTACATTCAATATGAGACAGAGGGCTATTCGATTTCTGTTAGGGCATTAGCAAATTCGATCAGTGAAAAGTTGAAGGGGGCGCGTAATCTGTTTATCACGAGACATTTTGACAATACCATGCGAAAGATCTTCAAAGACCATTGGTTCCACTACAAAATCAAAACGGCGAAACGCCGAGCCAATAATGCAATCAAAAGAAACAAACGTTAATATAGAAAGGGGAATTTTACATTCCCCTTTTGTTTTTAAATACACTTTATGTACCACTGATGTACCGCATTTAGTTTTATCTCTCCCTATTAAAGCCTTTGTTGTACTTATTCTTCTGCATCAGCCCATTTACTCGCTTCCCGGTAGAATATTGTATAAGGGTCGCTTGGATAAACTACCGTGTCCGGATTATGTCGAAATGGAATAGCCGGATTAAAGATTTCCTGAAGAGTATCCCGCAAGAATTCGACAAAATTCTCTTTCTGGAAAGCAAGGAATTCATCGGTCAATACCCCTTCTTTACCACTGAATAATGTGCCCTCTTCCCGCATTTTACGCGCAACATAGAGATGGGGTTCAAGTTGTTTTCTTCCTGTCTTCTGTTCGAATACATAGGCATAAAATAGGGTTTGGACCATCGCCTTATTTTCGGTGTTTGGCGCAAATACCTGATCAATTCCTTTAAACATGATCGAATCACCACCTGTTTTGTAATCGACAATTCTACTGATAATACGATCGTCGTGTGTTACGACCTCGTCTACCCGGTCAATAATACCGTAAAGTGTGACCTGTTGTTCTTCTCCATTGATCTGAATAGGAAAGGGCAGTACATAATCGTTGTCATTCTCGAGTTCAATAATCCGAAATGCTTTGTAGTTGTTGATGTCATATTCGAGATACATCTTGACATACTCGCAGGCAATTTTCAGCATGATCCGCTGCAAGCTGTTTAAATCATTTGTTGCCTTTAATTCGATCTGATATTGCAGGCCTATTTCACGGATCACCTGTGCCTCTACCTTGTCGAACTGCTTCTGCAAGACACTTGTGGGCGTAAAGTCCTGTTGTCCTTTGAACGGTAGGAATATCTTCTCCATCACATTGTGGATGACAGTTCCCAGTTTATTCATCTCAAATTCCTGAGAGATGGAAGGGGGCTCTTTAATGCCGGCAATATGTTTTAGAAAAAATTGCAACGGGGACTGCAGATAAGTCGTCAGTGCCGTTGCAGATATCCGTTTCTGGTTGACGATAAAGTCCTGGTACATCTTTTCCCAAACCTCGCCACGCTTCTCAATAACAATTTCTTGGGCTTTATCCGCAAATTGAATGGTCTGTTGCTGAATTTTTCGGTCAAATCTAAATTTACTTTCAAACTCCAGCTGTTTGATAAAGCGACTTTCTTCGCCAGTAGAGCTTTCGTCAACCAAGCCATTGTAGAAAATATGTATTCCTTCACTGTATTGAAAATGGCGATAAAATAAATAGGCCGACAAGGCATCCTGATTTTCTAATATGGGAAGCCCATAAGCACTTCTTAGGCTGTTAGGAATAAAAGTAGGTGAATTTGACGTTTTGGGTAGAATGCCTTCATTTGCTCCTAGAATATAGACGTTGTCAAAATTTAAACAACGACTTTCCAAGAGCCCCATTATCTGAATACCTTCTAGGGGATCACCTTCTATGGCCGAATTTATTGGGGCGATGGCTTTTTTAATCAAGCCGATTTGGAAGCTGATACTTAATGGAGCAACAGTTTCAAAGCCCAATAGCAGCTGATTCAATGTTTTCTTTGTTTCAATCAGGAGGTTGTTGTCAATTTGGCGGATACGCTCCTGAGAAGAAATACTGTGCAACAGATCATCAACGAGCAGGATGAGCGAGGGTATCAAATAGGCTGAATTGTCAATCGGTACAAAAAATTGAGGCAAAGAGCTTTTGATATGAAGTTCCTCCAATGCGATCTCAAAGAGCTGTTTATCGGTAATCTCCTTCTGAATCTGAAGTTTGTCGGCTAAAGAAACCATACTGAGCGGATGGTTGATGAAGGTTTCTATTATCTGATAAGGAATCTTCCGTTTCTTGAACTGGGATATCTCCAAATGGACTTCCAGCCATAGGTCTAGTATTCCGTAAATAGGAGACTGTGTCAAGGGATATCCTGTTGTGATATTGGGTTTGACCTCGGGTAGACTTTGCAGCAAAGGGACAAGTAGGTTTTCATCCGCTAGGAGAATGGCGGATGTTTGTTCCATTTTATTATTGCGTTCGAGAATGTCATACAGCAATTTTGTTTGGCTGATCTTTCCGGTGCTGGCATATAGATTTACGGTTGAGGTCCTATTGCCAATAATATTCGGGCTATCGCCTAAAGCGTTGACCAAACCTGTTTGAAAAATATTACGTCGAATAAAAAGGCCGGCCTCTTGCATCGTGTCTTCGAGGTAATAGGCATCGGCATCAAAGTAGAATAATGCACGGCCTTCATCCTGCCATTGTTTAAATAATTTTGTTTCGGCCTTGTTCAGTGCATTGAAACCGACAAAAAGGATGTGCTGGAAGGAAGATGCAAACTGCTGATGCGTAGCCTTACCTTCAACCAGATCACGGTAGACTGTCGGATAGTTTGTTTGGCCCTCTGTTTTAAGCTTTTCTTTGAATCGATCATATAATACGGGCAGTCTTTTCCAAAGTTGAAGAAAACGTTCTTGTACTCCACTATGCCCCGCAATAGAAAAAGACTGCCAAAATTGACGGATAAACCCTTGCTGCTCTTGTGTGAGATGTTGAAAAGCAAGGTCGATTTTGGTATTGTCATAAAGTTCTAAGTAAATCTGCTCGATGGGGACGAGGTCGTAATCCAGTTGGCCGAAGTCGCTCAATATAATTTCGGCAATCGGATAAAATTCTTCCAGCGCTTCTGGTAGTTTGCCTTCAGCGACCAATAACTCATTATGAATATTAAACAGGTGGAAAAATTGGGTTAAAGGACTGGCTTCGGTATCATCGGTCGAAAGCCTAAGAAACTCTTGGATCGTAAAGAACTGTGGCGACCAAATGGCCTGTCCGTACACTTCAGAAAGATGTTTTTTGAGATAGGTAATTGGCCGTTTATTATTAAACACGATGGCTATTTCACTCAGGTCGTTTCCAAAACGCTTTTGAATGTCTGCTGCTACTAATTTTAGAAAGGCTGTTTGCATCGTGCTGTTATTTTACTTCAGTTAATTGATTTGATTTCGCATAGTAGAGATAGGCTTTAACGTTGCTGTAGCCCAGGTTCTCCAAATTCTTTTTATAATTGTCGACTTGATATTTGTGTCCGATATAATCTGTCTGTGTGAATTTAAAATCCAGTACAATTGTTTCCTCTTTGGAAGTGAAGACTTTATCAGGACGAATGGTCTCTCCTTTGGCGGTAATGATGCTCGCTTCGTTCCAGATTTTATAGTTTCCTGTGAGCCATTTATTGATCATGGGGTGCTGCCAGATCTGATTGATTTCCTGCATGAGAAAAGGCTCTTCTTCCTTGGAGAGGATGCCTTCCTGAATCAGCTGGCGTACCAGTTTGTGGATATCTTCTTCCTTTGAAATTTGGGCCATAATATCGTGGGCCAATATGCCGTACTGCGCGGCTTTCTCCAGCATCATAATATCGTTGATGTTGCGCGTACTGGATTTTTCTAAGGCCATTTCCAATTCTTTGGAAATGGGATAATGGCGAAGGGAAATAATATTGTTTTTTTGAGCCTGACTTTTTTTTCGTTCGATTATCTGATCGATATATATGCCTCTTTCTTCCAGTGTAAACGGGGATGTTGAAGTCTCTAAGACCTGATAGAGTACATCGCTGATATATTCATCTTTGATATCATAACCAGTAATTTCGCCCGTCTTCTTGTCAACAGATTCTTTGAAGGAAGGTGCCGTAATATAGAGGTGTTCAACAGCACGTGTTGTTGCTACATACAATGTATTGAGGGCATCCATGTAGTTGAACAGCATCTCTTCAAAATATTGCTTGAAAAATACTGATTTGCCGACCGTGGAAGTATATTTTATTGGAATTTTTCCCAATTGGGCAAAAGGGGTATCTGATGTCTCGATCCAAAAATCGCCATTAATCATGCCGTCAAGATCCCACGAACAGAATGGAATCATCACAACATCATAAGCCAGGCCTTTTGATTTGTGGATTGTCGTTACCTCGATCGCATCAATTTCTCCGTTGGAAGGGAGCACAGCCCGATTGCCATCCTCTTCCCAAAATTCCAGGAACTGTATAATGCCACGTTCGCCATTGGTGGAGAAAGCTGAGATCATATCCTTGAAAGCTAGGAGGTAGGGGAGGTGGATATTGTCTTTGGTTGTAAAACCGTAGATTTCAATAAGTTTCTCAATTAAATGGACTAAAGGCTGCTTCTGTGCCATTTCCCAGGAGTCAATCAGCGCCTCAGGGAGATAATCTTTCAGGGTACGGATGTCATTGCTAGCAAATTTTAACCATGCATTTTGATCGATTGTCTTATTTTGAATATGCTGGTAGAGATAGACCATCTTTGCTTTATGGATGGTATGTTTGTCCGAATTATAGACTAAAGCCTTCAACGTTTCGATCAATAATCCTACAGCATCATTGCTCGCTAGGGATAATGCATCGCCTGATATCACTTCAAATGTAAGCTGTTGCTCTTTTTTGAAATCCATGAGCTTTTGGATCACCAATTTAGCCTGCGCATTACTCCGTACCAGGATACCGATCTGTTGAGCCTGATAACGACCGCTGCCGATCCAGTCGCCTATTTTTTGACATAGCTGCAGGAGCGATTCTTCAACAACCTGATTTCTTCGATAGCGTCCATCAGTGACAGGAATGTAGGAGATTTCAATAGATCCTAACTGGTCAAGTTTTCCTTTTTTATGCTCAGGGACCTCTTGTTGACTGTTTTCATAAGCTTTGACCAACATGTTGTCATTGCCGGCAGAAATCCACCACTGTTTACCTTCTTCATCGAGGTTTTCGGATACTTTTTCATTCAGTACCTGCTGTAGATGTTGGGGAATACTACTAAAGAGGTAGTTGTTTAAATGAATGATATTTGGAAGACTTCTAAAGTTGGTGTCGAGGCTCCCGTTTTCGATAAAGGTTGTTTTGCTATCCTCGTCCAGGTGAAAGGTATGACCAATCTGTTGTTCTACCTGTTGGAGTAAAATTCGCCAATCACCATTTCGCCAGCGATAGATACTTTGTTTGACATCACCAACGATCAGGTGTTCGCTCACTGTGCCCTTGGCATCGGCCAATGCATTAATCAAAAGCGGACTATAGTTTTTCCACTGAATACGCGAAGTGTCCTGAAATTCGTCAAACAAAAAGTAGTTAAAACGATTGCCAATCTTCTCCCAGATAAATGTTGGATCGCTATTTTCATCCAATCCGAGTTTGTTTAATAGAATTTGTGAGTCAGAGATTAATTGAGCGCCATTGTCCCGTCGCCATTGCGTCAGTAAGTCGCTCATTTCCTTGAGCAGGCGTAGATAATAGAGATTATTTTGTACCGCTTGATACGCAATGTAAGCGGATAGATTATCATGTAGCTTCTGGAAAGATGCCAGGATGGGGCTGAGTGCGGCGATAAGATCATAACGTATATTTTTGTCACTATCTGTAAAAGCATCCTCATTATCGATCAATTGGAGGTATTTTTCCAATACTTTGGCGATTTCAGAAGCGCTCAGTTTTTCCGTTTTTTTGTTGGTTTTGCTTGCGGAGATTATTTTGTTGCGCGATTTGCCTTTCAGGTCATTTTCGGAGATGTTAAAATTTTTGAACGTTTCACTAAACGCTTCAATCGTCATGGAGAGCGCTTCGGTAAAGGAGTTTATCTTCTGTTCAACCTCCTGATTCAGGAGATTAAAAACCTCCTTGGGATTAGCAGAGTTGATATAGCCGTCAAATTCCTGGAAGTTTTCAGAGAAAATAAGGCTTGCCAAACTCATTAATTGTTGGCGGTAGTTCCAATTTTCATTTTTTGCTATTTTCTTTTCCGCATACGCTATAATCCAGTCAAGTAAGTCGGGGCGTTCATCCAGCAATTGATTAAGCATGACTGTTAAGTCATTTTTCACTTTATTGACATTCATTTCAATCTTATAAGCTGCATCAAGATTGAGTTCATAAGTAAATGCACGAATGACTTTTTGGGAAAAACCATCAATTGTACTTATGGTAAAATGACTATAGTCATGTAGGATACGACGGTAGACACGGTAAGCTTTCTCTTGTATTAGATGCGGGTTCCAATCTGGCTGTTGCTCGAGAAGAAGCTTTCTGAAATCTTCAATTTTAGGGCTACGATCGCCTGTTGCCAAGCCATGGAGTACCGAAAGGATACGTTCCTTCATCTCAGCGGTTGCCTTATTGGTAAATGTGACCGCCAAAATCTCCTTATAGCTATTCTCGTTGGATAGTAGGAGTGTGAGATAGTGTAAAGTTAAGCTAAAGGTTTTTCCTGAACCGGCCGAAGCTTTGAGTATTTTTAATGGCGCAACAGATTTCATAGAATGAAGGTAGAAAGTAAAAAGTGAATTGGCAAAAATGTCAGTGACTATTTCGAAGGGAAAGTACACAAACGGTTCATCCTGTTTACATTTGGTAAAATAGCTTTTTTTTGAAAGTGTCTTATTTTATTGGCTAGAAAAAACTTTCAGTTTGCTATCATTGCTGTTGGTATCTGCGAAGTCACGAAAGTTTTGAAGAAAAGGGCTATTTTGTACACTGATTTTTTGAAAGACTTGTTTCACCTACAGTATGGTAAGAGCAAAATCTTAACGTGCGTAGGACGTGTTTAACCTGAAAGTGGTTACTGAAAGAAGCTAACCCTGTCGTTTTCAGTGAAGTTTTATTAAATTATAACGCTGATTAAAAAAAAATAACTATCTTTGCATCCCCTCTAGTATGAAGCTCGGGGGATATGTTGAATACATAAAATAAAATTAAAAAATGGCAACTAAAATCAGATTGCAAAGACACGGTAAAAAAGGACGTCCTTTTTACCACGTAGTCGTAGCGGATTCTCGCGCTCCACGTGACGGTAAATTCATCGAACGTATTGGTTCTTACAACCCAAACACAAATCCAGCAACTATCGTTTTGGATTTTGAAAAAGCTTTGGATTGGATGAATAAAGGTGCTCAACCAACTGACACTGCTCGTGCTATCCTTTCTTACAAAGGTGTTCTTTACAAAAAACACTTGCAAGGTGGTGTGAAAAAAGGTGCTTTTGATGAAGCTGCTGCTGAAGCTAAATTTACAGCTTGGACTGACGCTCAAGAAGCTAGAATCTCTGGTAAAAAAGATGGTTTAGCACAAACTAAAGCTGAAGCTAAAAAAGCTGCTTTAGTGGCTGAAGCTAAGAAAAAAGAAGAAAAAGCTGCTGCTGTTGCTGCTAAAAATGCTCCTGTAGCAGAAGAAACTGCTGCTGAAGAGACTGAAGCTCCTGCATCAGAAGAAACTGAAGGTTAATTCTTTCATAAAGTATTCGAGAAAGCCGACTCAATCTTGAGCCGGCTTTTTTTGAAACAGCCAATAGGCTAATCGTTTGCCAAATCATGTCTCACAGCTAATCGCCAAATAAGAAAAATATGACTATTGATCAATGCTTTTACATCGGTTACATCAGTAAAACAAGAGGTCTTAAAGGAGAAGTACAACTGTTTTTTGAATTCGAAGAATACGAGAGTTTGGATATCGATGTTGTCTTTGTAGAAGTGAACAAAAAGCTTGTTCCTTATTTTGTTGATGCCATTAAATTTCAAAAAAATAGCACTGCTTATGTAACATTTGAGGATGTGGATCATATCGATAAGGCTCAGGTACTCGTTCGTAAAAAGCTATATCTTTCCAATGATAAAATGCCCGAGCGAGACCCGGATGATTTTAGATATACTGATTTAATCGGATTTTTAGTGATCGATGAAAACCATGGCGAACTGGGGCAAATAACAGATGTTCAGGAATTCCCACAACAATTTGTCGCCACAGTAGATATGGATGGCAAAGAACTGATGTTTCCGCTGTCCGACGATTTGATCTTAGGAATTGATGGCGAAGAGGAGATCATTGAAGTTGAATTGCCTGAGGGATTGGTCGATCTGTATAAGGAATAGGCATATCCCCAAGCTTATTCAATTGAATATCCTATACTTACTATTGCAGTAATTTCTTATCTTGGTCCTTATATATTAATATTACTATTGGGCATAATTATTAATTGATTTTGAAACCGTTATTACTGCTGTTATTCACACTCTCATTGTCTTCGTGTACTTTCTTTGGGAAGAAAAAGGAGTTTCCTGAAGGTAACTACCAAATGATATTGGGCTATCCAAATGATGAGTATCATAAATTAAAAAGAGAATCTCCCCAAAATGTGGAGGCAGATACCTATGGTAATGATCCTATTCTATACCGATCCTTTCTTTCGCTTCATGATAAGGACCAGTTTGTCATGGCGATTGATGATATCTTACTCTTTGGTAAGTACAAATTTGACGGTGATAGATTAGAATTGACGGATGAGAAAAAAGGTAGTGTCGCTTTGGATATTGTTAAAATAAAAAAAGATTTTGTTCAGCTGAGAGGTGATTTTTCACAGTTTAGCTCAGCACGTATACCCACTAGTGAAAGACTTTATATCAACTTTGTGTTAGATAAAACCCTTATCCGGGAAACGCCCAGTAAATTTGATAGCCAAGTGAATTTATGGCGAAATGCTCCGGTAAAATCAGAAAGTGAAAAGGAGATAAAAGCGAGGGCCTTGAATTTCGTAGATTATTCTATCGCTTATTTCCAACACATATCAAGCTCTGGCACCCATCACGATTATCGAATGGATGGTGTCGAATCACCAATTATTTATGCCGAGAATGGCATTGTGCTCAAGGCATGGGCAGATGTTCCTGATTCTTGGAAGGAATTATTTTACAACGAAAAAGAGGCATTAGTCGCCTATCACTATTTATTTGACGGATTTAAATATGGATCGAAAGAAGAGTACCATGTTCGGGGACTCTTATTGATCACATTTTATCTCAAAAATTTACGGAATTCTTTGGCAGCTAATCTTTAGCCAATGTTCTTGTGGCATAGTCAATCTCTTCGCTGTCTATGATCCTCGATCGTTAATTCTACTGGTTTTTCTAGGTCTTTAACTCTTGGTAGCGCGAAGAATCCTGTCGTTGCATGGACACAAAGCTAAAGTGACGTTGAAACATCGTTTATTGAAGTCTTTTTGCTGCTATTTTTGCCTTTTCGAAAAAATATTTTTGTCTTTTGATTTTTTAAAACGATATTAGCAACGCTTATAGAGAAAGGCCGAGGGAATAGACCCGTTGAAGCCTTAGCAACCTGTATTGTTCAAGGTGCTAAATTCTACCCTACTCCATGTGGGAAAGATAAGTTACATGTAGATAAACGATTCCTCGACGTGTGCGTTTCGATGTAAGCCAACCAAACTAAAAACAGTTTTTTAATGAAGATTATCGATCATATCCAGAATGCCAAAGGAAAAACATTGTTTTCTTTTGAGCTATTGCCACCGGCGAAAGGGCAGGGCATCCAAAGTATTTTTAAAACCATGGATGAACTGATGGAGTTTAAACCTCCTTTTATCGACGTCACCTACCATCGGGAAGATTATATCTATAAAGAGCATGCGAGTGGATTACTGGAACGTGTTTCCTATCGTAAACGTCCTGGGACAGTGGCGATATGTGCGGCCATCATGAATAAATATAAAGTGGATGCGGTGCCACATTTGATATGTGGGGGTTTTACAAAAGAGGAAACTGAAAATGCATTGATCGATTTGAACTTCCTGGGGATAGATAACGTTTTGGTGTTGCGGGGTGATGCACGTAAGGGCGATGCCGATTTTATACCAACCGATGGTGGACATGCTTTTGCAACAGACCTATTGGAACAGGTAACCGATATGAATAAAGGAAAGTATCTGCATGAAGACATTATCACGTCGGAAAAGACTGATTTTTGCATCGGAGTAGCCGGGTATCCCGAAAAGCATTTTGAATCTCCAAATTTCAATACTGATTTTAAATATCTGAAACAAAAAGTCGATATGGGAGCAGAGTTTATTGTGACTCAGATGTTCTTTAATGTTGAAAAATACAAGGAATTTGTAACAAAATGTAGGGACAATGGAATCCATGTGCCCATTATTCCGGGATTAAAACCACTGACAACAAAAAAGCAATTGGTGACCTTGCCAAGAATTTTTCATTTAGATATTCCAGAGGAACTGAGTGACGCTGTCGCGGCATGTAAAACGAATGCCGACGTCAGACAGGTAGGTGAAGAGTGGTTGGTACAACAGTGTCAGGAGCTGATTAAATTTGGCGCTCCGGTATTACATTTTTATACGATGAGTAATCCTGGTCCAACAAAGAAGATTGTTGAAAAACTAGCCTAACTCATAAAATGATAAAAAAGGGAGCAGATAAGCTCCCTTTTTTATGATAATATTCATTGTGAAAGCCTGAAATAGGTTGAAAGTCTCGGCAGCGTGGTTTAGGTCGATCTCTATATTCAGTGTTGAATAGCCTGTTTACAGTCAGGTACTGGTGTTAAATAGTGTTAATTCGTGTGTCGGAGTCAGGATAACTTTTTAACTTAAAGTGCTAAAAAGGATTTTAACAATAGACCAATTGACCTTATGACGTACAATAGATTAAATTCTCTACTCGGTTTTGCTTGCGGACTAATTGCCACCTGTGTATATATCGCTACAGTTGAAAAGACGGTAAGCTGGTGGGATTGCGGTGAATTTATAGCCTGTGCCTATAAATTGGAGGTGGCACATCAACCGGGAGCACCATTGTTTCTTCTTATTCAGAATATATTTTCTAATCTCGCTTTAGGGAATAAGGGGCAGATCGCCTATTGGATGAATATAGGTTCTGCAGTTTGCAGTGGAATTACTGTTACCTTTTTATTTTGGACAATAACCGCCATTGCTAAAAAGCTACTCAACAAAGACAAACAAGCTTCTTTGTCAACCTACCTGCAGATCTTCGGCGCAGGAGTTGTCGGTACAATGGCATTTAGTTTCAGCGATTCATTTTGGTATTCGGCAGTAGAATCTGAAGTTTATGCAATGTCTTCCTTATGTACAGCAGTTGTATTTTGGGCAATTTTAAAGTGGGAAGTCCGTGCAGATGAAGACGGTAGCGATCGTTGGCTGGTTTTTATTGCTTTTGTTATGGGGCTTTCGATCGGAGTGCATCTATTAAATCTTTTAGCAATCCCGGCTATCGCGATGGTTGTTTATTTCCGAAGAGCGAGACAGGTTAATGCGAAAGGGACAATAAAAGCTTTCCTCGTCGGAGTGCTGATCTTGGGGGCCGTTTTGTGGGGAATTATTCAATGGTTAGTCGGTCTAGCGGCTAAAGTGGATCTCGTATTTGTGAACTCATTGGGAATGGGATTTGGTACCGGAATTTTTTTCTCGTGCCTATTATTGGGGGGATTGATAATTTACGGTCTATATTATTCCTATAAAAAGCAGAAATATACACTCAATACAGCCTTGCTGGTTCTTTGTTTTGTTTTATTTGGATACAGTTCCTACACCATGGTCATGATCCGAGGGAAAGCAAATCCATCCTTGAACAATAATGCGCCGGATAATGTATTTTCTTTTTTAGGATATTTGAGCCGTGAACAATATATACGGGAACCGTTACTCAAAGGACCTTATTATGACTCGCAAGTGGTTGGCGTCGATAGTAAGACGAGCTATCGGAAAGATAAGTCGGAGTATGTTCCCTTCACACAGGTAGACAAATATCAATTTGATAAGGAAACCTTTTTCCCGCGTATCTATAGCCAAGATGGAAGCCATCAAGCTTATTACAGAAGTTACCTCAATTTGAAAGAAGGGCAACAGCCAACGTTTTCCGATAATTTTAAGTTCTTTTTTAATTTTCAACTGGGAGATATGTATACCCGATATTTCTTATGGAATTTTGTGGGTAGACAGAATGACAGGCAAGGATATGGGACCTATAGTGACGGCAACTGGTTGTCGGGGATCAGACCATTGGATAATTGGCGTTTAGGGGGGCAAGATAAAATATCTCGATCGCAGGAGCATGACCCGAGCCGGAACACTTATTTTTTTCTTCCACTGCTACTCGGAATAGCTGGTGCGATCTGGTTGTACCGAAACAATAAACCTTATACCTTGGTACTGACCTTGCTGTTTGTGTTTACGGGGGTAGCGATCGTAGTTTATCTCAACCAAACTCCTATGCAACCCCGGGAACGAGATTATGCTTACGTGGGGTCTTTCTATGCTTTTGCGATCTGGATTGGGCTGGGAGTAATAGCATTTGTTCGGTTTTTCAACCGTTTTGTACAAACACGTTACGCTTTAGCGACAGGTATTTCTTTTGCGCTGTTGGGAGGCCCTATTATTTTGGCTCATCAAAACTGGGATGATCATAATCGGTCCGAAAAATCGTTGGCAAGGGATATGGCACGCAATTATTTGGAATCCTGTGCTCCAAATGCTATTCTATTTACCTATGGCGATCATGATACATTTCCTGTATGGTATTTGCAAGAAGTAGAGGGCGTACGTCCGGATGTTCGGGTTGTCGTGTTAAGCTATCTCACAGGCGATTGGTATATGCAACAGGCCAAACAACCCACGTATCAAGCGGCAGGGCTCCCCGTGACGATTCCCGCTGAAAAGACGAAAAAAGGCGTTCGTGATTATATCCCTTTCGTAGATAGACAACTTGACAATGCGGTAGATATACAGCAGTTATTGCAGTTTGTCACATCGGATGATCCGGAGTATAAAGTTCAGCTGAATTCCGGTGATATGGAAAACTATTTCCCTTCCAAGAAAGTCCAATTGCGCATTGATAAAGACGAGGTGGTTAAGAAAAATGCGGTTCCGGCGTATTTTCAGGGAGCTATAGTTTCTGCAATGGAATGGGAAATTCCGAATGATCATCTGACCAGGTCGGATTTAACCCTGTTATCCGTGCTTGAAAATAATCATTGGGACAGACCGATATATTTTTCGAATATGCTGCCAAGTGATATTAAGTTGGGACTGGATAAATACCTGGTCAATGAGGGCTTTACTTCTCGATTGATGCCTGTCACTGCTACAGATCAGTCGACAGGAAAACGAAGTGAGCAGGGTGGGCTAGTTAATATGGAGGCGTTATATAGCAATATTATGCATACGTATCATTGGGGTAATGTTAAAAATGCACAATACTTGGATACAGATTCGTTCCGCTTTGCAAGCATGTACGCCCGTGATATATTTGGAAAAGCTGCCCGAATGCTTTTAGCCAATGGCCAGGTCAAACAAGCTGGGGAGGTGGCAAAAAAAGCATACGATCAATTGCCCGATCGCGTATATGCGATGTCGGACGCCATCAATTATGCCGATATTATCGATAGTCTGTATCGCTCGGGGCAACCTCAGCTG
Organism: Sphingobacterium sp. UBA2610; assembly: GCF_002339225.1. Taxonomy (NCBI): domain Bacteria; kingdom Pseudomonadati; phylum Bacteroidota; class Sphingobacteriia; order Sphingobacteriales; family Sphingobacteriaceae; genus Sphingobacterium; species Sphingobacterium sp. UBA2610. Next base: position 164,081 of record NZ_DDKA01000019.1, on the reverse strand, counting down.
GCCAACAGGATGATGGACCGTAACCTTGACTATGTCGCTGAAAATATGGAATACCTACATCAATTGGTAATGGATAAGAAAAACCTGAGCTTTGAGTGGAATGATATTCAGACCGGCTTGGACTCTGTAGACCGGTATAAGGCTATTTTATTGGAAGTAAAGGATACCAAACGATTGGCACGTGTTGAGCAGTTGAGGCAGCAATATCAAAATTGGTACGGCGTAGAATAATTTTGATGATGAACTGAACCAAATTACCAGGCACGCCTAATGGGGCATTGGATTAACGTATTTGAGATAAGAAACCAGATGAGGCCTCTTCTAAAATATTGGAAGAGGCCTCGATACATATAGGATAGGGAATGAGCCGAGTTATTAAAATTTCATGCCGACTCCAAAGCCGAGCAGGAAGGGGTTGATGTCAACTTTTGCCGGTATGGATAGGTTGGGGGCGAGGTTTGACGCATCCACATTGACATCGGTCTTTAAAAGAATATACTTAGCATCTAAATTCACGAAATATTTTTCAGATAGCTTAAAATCAATTCCCAGTTGAGTCGCAAAGCCGAAAGCATTATCATATTTTACATTTTTAACCGTTTGCCCCGCATTGACGCTATAGAATATGGTGTAATTTATTCCCGCTCCTACATAGGGTTTAATGGCACCGTCGGGGAGGAAGTGATATTGCGCTGTCAGTGTGGGAGGGAGGAGCCATACACTCCCAAGATCCACATTGCTGGATGGACTGCCACCAATGGCAGTTAAATTTGAACCTGTTGTATTAACTTTATGTTTTGTAGTCCCAAGGATCAATTCCGCCGCAATGTTTTTTGTGAAGAAATAGGTGAAGTCAAGTTCAGGGATAAATTTCGTATTGATGTCGACGTCTCCGCCTATGGTATTAATCTTGGCCGATTCGTTTGGCATGACTGTCACACCTCTGAGTCTCATTTGCCAGCGTTGATTAGGGATTGTTTGTGCCTGTAAACTTAGTGCGCCTAGGGTAAGTGTTAGTGCAATTAAAAGTAGCTTTTTCATATCATTAAGGGTATTTTGTTTGCTGTAAAACTATTGCTAAAATCAGGGCAAAAGAGTGACGATAATCAGGTTGAAAAATGAATGATACGATGTTTTTCCTATTGCAGATGATGTACCTTTATAAATTACTGTTGTAAAAAATAGGAAAGTATGGGTAGGTGTAAATCCGCTGTAATAGTTTTTCAAGCCACATTGGGATAATAGGGCTATTACACGCATTTGTCTCGCCTGAGGACGAGCAAACGTTATGAAAGTATGTCATTCGCGCAACTGCGGATTGTGCACCAGAATAACTGCTAGGAGAGTTGGGGGCAAGTGGGGGACTGGAGTCTCGTTTAGCAGGGCTAATGGGGATACAAATCCGGTATGTCAATGCATATTGAATGGAATAGGAACGCTCCTAAAATAGAACAGGTCGGAATGAATCCGACCTGTTCTATTTTAGAAGTTACGGTTTTACGCATTTTTCTTCACTTCCTTACCCCAGGAGTCTTTTAATGTAACCGTACGGTTAAAGACTAGATGGTCTGGCGTTGACTGTGTGTCTAATGTAAAATAACCCAATCGTATAAATTGATATCCCTTTCCAGGCGTAGCGTTAGCCAGATCCGGTTCAATGTAAGCACGTTGGATAATATGTAAACTTTCAGGGTTGATCGATGCTTTAAAATCTTCTGCAGCGGCAGGATTTTCATCATTGAACAATCTGTCGTACAATCTTACTTCGGCTTCTTTCGCATGTGGAACCGAGATCCAATGGATTGTTCCTTTAACTTTTAATCCTGAAGTATCTTCTCCTGATTTTGAGTTTGGAACATAGGTACAATGAACTTCCGTCACGTTTCCGTTTTCATCTTTCACAAAATCATGACAGGTAACGATGTAAGCATGTTTCAAACGTACGGAAAGCCCAGGGCCCAAGCGGAAGAATTTTTTTGGTGCATCTTCCATAAAATCATCGCGCTCTATCCAGAGCTCTTTTGAAAATGGAATGGAGCGTGAACCTTCACCGCCTTCGACTTCAGGGTTATTCTCACCAATAAGATCCTCTACCTGACCATCAGGATAGTTTGTGATCACCAATTTGATTGGATCAAGGACAGCCATTCTGCGCCATGCCGTTTTGTTGAGATCCTCACGGATACAGAATTCCAAAAGACTGACATCGATCATGTTTTCACGTTTTTGAACACCGATTTTTTCACAGAAGTTGCGGATACTCGCCGGTGTATACCCCCTTCTGCGCAATCCTGAGATCGTAGGCATGCGCGGGTCGTCCCAGCTTTCAACAAACTTATCATTGACCAGTTGCAGTAATTTACGTTTACTCATGACAGTATAGGTCATATTCAAGCGTGCAAATTCGTATTGTTTGGAAGGGAAAATCTCCAATTTATCTATACACCAATCATAAAGTGGGCGATGTGGAATAAATTCCAATGTACAGATGGAGTGTGTAATTTTCTCAATGGAGTCTGATTGGCCATGTGCAAAATCATACATCGGATAGATACACCATTGATTCCCCGTTCTGTGGTGATGAGCGTGCTTGATGCGGTATAATAAAGGGTCGCGCAAGTGCATATTTGGGCTAGCCAAATCAATCCTTGCCCGAAGTACTTTTTCGCCATCTTGGTATTTACCGGCGCGCATATCTGCGAATAAGGTCAAATTTTCTTCAATAGACCTGTCGCGATATGGTGTCGGAACACCGGGTTCTGTTGGGGTACCTTTTGCTGCTGCAATTTCTTCAGCAGTGCTGTCGTCCACATAAGCTAGACCTTTTTTTATTAGCTCAACGGCATAACGATATAGTGTCTCAAAATAATCTGAAGTATATAATTCCTCTGCCCACTGGAATCCAAGCCATTGAATATCTTTCTTGATGCTTTCAACATACTCGGTATCCTCAGTGACAGGGTTAGTGTCATCAAAACGTAGATTAGTCTTGCCATTATACTGCTGTGCTAATCCAAAATTCAAGCAGATGGATTTGGCGTGACCAATGTGGAGGTAACCATTTGGCTCAGGAGGAAAACGTGTCAATACACGTCCGCCATGCTTTCCTGTTCGAAGATCCTCTTCGACAATTTCCTCGATAAAATTTAATGATTTTTCTTCACTCATAATACAAAGTTAATTATTCGTAGCGAGATATTAGCTAGGAGATCGTAGATATTCGCCTTAGTATGAGTGATTGAATGTGCTGGCTGTATCGGTAAGAATGGGAAGACGTAATAAGGTTTGGACCCACAATAAAAAAGGGACGAAATTTCGTCCCTTTTTACCGATTTTTATTACTACGCTATTTATAAGCGAAGACTTCACCTAGCTCGTCATTATTGGTAAACGTACAGTGTTGATCGATCAATTCTCCAGTGCCGATATTGATAATCATGCCATGCACGGCAAGATCATCACGCTCTTTCCATGCATTTTGAATGATTGACGTCGCGCACAGATTGAAAACTTGCTCTTGTACATTGAGCTCGATTAAACGATCTACTTTTTTATCATGCTCTTGGATCGCATCAATCTCTGCACTGTGTAAGCGATATACATCTTTGATATGACCCAACCAGTTGTCAATAATACCGTACTGCTTGCGGCTTAAAGAGGCTGCTACACCACCACAGCCATAGTGACCTGCGATAATGACATGTTTTACTTTCAAAACATTGACCGCATAGTCTAAGACGGAAAGCATACTCATATCGGAGTGAATGACCATGTTGGCAATATTACGATGAACGAATACCTCTCCAGGCTTTGTACCTGTCAATTCATTTGCAGGTACTCGGCTATCGGCACAACCGATCCAAAGAATTTCTGGATTTTGACCTTTAGAAAGCTGTTGGAACCGCCCTGTAGCATCATTCTTTACAAACTCCATCCACTCTTTATTTCCCTTAATGATATTGTCAAATCCTATTTTTAAATCTTTATTTTCCATATTCTTCTTATTTCACTCTTGCCCGAAGGCATCGTTTCAATTTTATTATAATAATACAAATGTCTAAATTCATTGTTTACTTCAAACAACTTATTTTTATTGAATAGCTGTTCTTGCTATTCAATAACCGTCTCCCCCCCATTTCAATCCAGCTTGCTAGCCGACCAATGGAAGGGAATGGCCTACGAGATACGTCAAAGGTCCGTATCCTATGAAGGTTTCTTATAGACCACCTGCAAAAGTTCGATGTCTTTGCCTTTACTTCTGGCATTCTGTTCAAAATCTTTGATGACTTCGATGACATCCTTGTCTATAAATTTACTGAATGTCCCATCGATTCGGATCTTACTGATCGATTTTGGTAAGCTGTACAATTTTTGTTGGATAGGAACCTTGTTCAAAAATGATACTTCCTCCGCTAATGTAATGACAGCCTTATCTTCTTCATTGTCTTTTTCAATATTATATTTAAAAGCATTTTTCATATTGGCTCTTAAGATATAGAATGTCGCCACGACAATACCTATCCCTACCCCCATAAGGAGATCGGTAAACACAATCGCTACAATGGTGACAAAAAATGGGATAAATTGATCTAAGCCTTTTTTGTACATTGAGGTGAATAGACTTGGTTTAGCCAATTTATATCCTGTATGGAGAAGGATGGCCGCCAGACAGGCCAAAGGAATCATGTTCAGCATTGTTGGGATAGCGAGCATAGCGACCAATAGCCATATACCATGCATGATGGCAGATTGCCTTGTTTTTCCGCCTGCATTGACGTTTGCTGATGAGCGTACAATGACGGAGGTCAACGGCAGACCGCCCAGAAGTCCACTGGTCATATTTCCGATGCCTTGTGCAACAAGTTCGCGGTTGGTTGGCGTATTTCTTTTGTAGGGGTCTATTTTATCAACGGCCTCGATGCTCAATAAAGTCTCTAAACTTGCAATAATTGCAATCGTAAATGCAGCTATCCACACATCTTTGTTGACAATCTGTGTAAAGTCCGGGAGGGTAAATAATCCTGTGAATTCAGCAAAAGAACCGACAATAGGGACTAGTACAAATTGCTTGTCATGCAACTGGAATGCTGAGCCGTTGAAAAGATAAGCTAAACTTACGCCTAGCATCACGACAACCAATGGGGCTGGCACCTTGTTGAGCTTTGGAATAGATGGCCAAAAGATTAGGATCGCCAATGACAAGGCGCAAATGATCAATGCACCAAAGTTGATCGCAGAGGCTATCGTGTCAAAATAGGCACCGATACCATGACCATTGTCCATTTCGAAGGCATGTGTTTCCACTAAGCCCAATGCCAAAGGAATCTGCTTCATGATAATTGTGATACCGATCGCAGCAAGCATACCGACAATGACTGCTGAAGGGAAATAGTTTCCGATCATCCCTGCTTTTAATATACCGAGAATAACTTGTACTACACCGGCAATCACGACGGCAAGTAGAAAGGTTTCATATGCCCCTAGGCTCTGAATAGCACCTAAGACAATAACTGTAAGACCAGCAGCTGGCCCACTTACACTGAGTGGTGATTTACTGATTGAAGCGACAACGATTCCACCAATTACACCAGTCAATAATCCTGCAAACAATGGCGCACCAGAGGCCATTGCAATTCCCAAACATAATGGAAGTGCCACCAAAAACACCACAACACTAGCAGGGAAGTCATATTTTAAGTCTCTTTTCGATAGTTTCAGAAAAGCCGACGTACGAGTTCCAAACATAAAATTTGTGTTTATCTGTAAAAAATTTTCATCAGGCGACCTTTAACTGGCGTTGTATCATGTATACCGTTTGGCGTTCAACAGCATAACAAAGCGTTAGTGCCGAGCCAAATCAACGATAACATCAACAGAGCCAAAGCCGATTACTTCAGAAAAATCAAAGATTACCGCACATACTTTACCTTTAGCATGCGGGTTGACGGGATACATCCCTAGGGATGCCTTTATGAATAGTTAGGAGGCGGTGTTGGAACCGTAGGATGGAAAGGTAAAATGCTTTTCTCATTTTTAAGATAATTCTTCTGTTTTCCTTGGTTCTCAACGAGAATGGTTTCAAATACAATAGGTTCTTCTGTTTTTGTATTGAAAAATTTTGAGGCAGTTTCAAGTGTATCATTACTTGCGCCGTTATTGTTTTCGATTTCCAGTTGTAAAACGACCTGTAAGATGGTACTTTGATCTAAGCTGTTTGAAAAAATAGGCGAAATAGAGATGGCCATCTTTGTGAAAAAGATGATAGCACAAAGGAATGCTGCCACAAATCTAAACTGCTTATTTAACATTTTTTATTACCTTTAATCTTACTGTTTACATCGTAAAAATAGTAATTCTATGTTAAATTCAAATTAATAGTGCACTAAAAATAAAATTTGGCACGAAATTGTGACGAAGAGATTATTTTTTGAAAAGTTTTCAATTTTTATTGATTTATAAATATTAAGCCTTTTGTATGGCAAATAAAGAACAATTTATAGAGAAGGTTCAAGCTTCCTATAATCCCAAAGGAGCGTTTATCTATCTGGGAGCGGGAATGCTTAATGGCGAAATTTTGGCTGAGGCAAAAGTGAATTTAGCCTTGAAAATGATGAACCGTCACGGACTTATTGCAGGGGCTACCGGAACCGGTAAAACACGTACGCTACAATTGATCGCTGAACAATTGTCGGATGCCTCTGTACCAGTATTTATGCTGGATGTTAAAGGTGACCTATCGGGCCTAGCAGTGCCAGGGGTGACCAACCAAGCCCTTATTGATCGGGGAAATGCCGTGGGGGTGCCGTTTGAGCCATCGTCGTTTCCGGTAGAACTGTATTCACTGTCCGGCAATAAGGGGATTCCGATGCGGATTACTGTAGAAGATTTTGGGCCCGTCTTGTTGGGCCGGATACTCGAACTTAATGAAACACAGACCGGCGTATTGGCTGCGATGTTCAAATATGCACAGGATCACCAAATGCCGTTGATTGATTTCTCAGATACGAAGAAACTGCTTACTTACCTTTCTGAAGGACCCGGCAGCGAAGAAATCAAAGGTGATTATGGTAAGATTAGTTCGGCAAGCTCGGGAACCATCCTGCGTAAGATCGTCGCATTGGAACAGCAGGGGCTAGCGCATATCTTTGGTGAGAAAGAATTTGATATTAACGATCTATTTCAGAAGGTAGATGGTAGGGGTGTGATTAGCCTATTGAATATTTCTGACGTGCAAGATCAGCCGGTTCTTTATTCTACATTCTTATTGAGCTTATTGGCACAGCTATTTAAAAATATGCCTGAGGTGGGTGACTTGGACAAACCCAAGTTGGTCTTCTTCTTTGATGAAGCCCACCTGCTGTTCAATGGGGCTCCTAAAGCCTTTTTGACTCAAGTGGATCAAATCATTCGCCTTATCCGTTCGAAGGGGATCGGCGTTTTCTTTTGTACACAGTCTCCAACCGATGTACCTGAATCTGTATTGGCCCAGCTGGGTAACCGTGTGCAACATGCATTGCGTGCCTTTACGCCCAACGATGCTGAAAATTTAAAGAAGACTGTAAAAACCTATCCAAAATCCGATTTTTATGAAATTGATCAGGTCCTGACTTCTTTGGGTACTGGACAGGCATTAATCACAGTATTGAATGATAAAGGTATTCCTACAGAGGTTGTCGCTACACATTTGGTGCCGGCGCGTGCAGTTATGGGACCTGCAGATGATGCAACGGTTAGCCAAATTATCAATCAGTCTGATTTGCGGGCAAAATATCAGGAGCGACAAGAAAATCGCTCTGCGGCTGAAATCATAGACGAAAGAATGCAGGCTGCAGCACAGGAAGAACAACGCGCGGCCCAGGAAAAAGAAGCGGAAAAAGCAAGTCGGCCAAGCTCCAGAAGACAGACACCTCTAGAAGCTGCCCAACGAACGGCAACAACGACCTTAGCAAGAGAGGGAGTTAAGTTTTTGGGCAAACTAGCGACGGGTTTATTAAACGCATTCTTAAAAAAGAAATAATACTAATTTTTGGATTCTTTTCGTTTCAATACTATACTTTTGAAGGCGGAGCCGAACTTAGCTAAATTTGCTTTTGAGGGCAATTTTAGCTAAGTTTGCGGACGAAAAGAAAATTCTATTAACGCAATTAAATATGAGTAAACCAACCCTTTTGATTTTGGCAGCAGGAATGGCTAGCCGGTATGGTTCTTTAAAACAAGTAGATGGTTTTGGCCCACACGGCGAGACAATTATTGACTATTCAATTTACGATGCTATTCGCGCAGGATTTGGAAAAGTTGTATTCATTATCCGGGAAGAATTTCTGGAAAAGATGAAAACAGTATTTGATGAAAAATTGAAAGGTAAAATAGAAGTAGATTACGCTTTTCAAGATTTTGACTTAACAAAATTCGGTGTTAATCACGTTATCGAAAGAACAAAACCTTGGGGTACTGCCCATGCGGTGATGAGTGCTAAAGATAAAGTGCATGAACCATTTTGTGTAATCAATGCAGACGATTTCTACGGATCGGATTCTTTTCAGAAAATGGCCGAGTTCTTAACAACCGAGGTTTCTGATCAACAAATGTCGTTGATGGGCTTCCAGGTTGGAAATACCATGTCCGATTATGGCTACGTTTCACGCGGAGTATGTGAGGTTACCCCTTCTGGACATATGGAAAGTGTAACTGAACGTACAAATATATACTACAAAGGCGAAGGCGACGATCGCAAAATCGTTTATGAGGAAAATGGGGTGGAGACAGATCTAGATCCTAAAACCCGTGTTTCGATGAACTTCTGGGGTTTTACACCAAAGATTTTCGAAGTAGCCCAGGCGATGTTTCCTGCATTTGTTGAGGAAAATAAGGAAAATTTAAAAGCAGAATTTTTCATTCCTTCTGTACCAGATTATATGGTGAAGCATAAATTGGCTGATTTTAAGGTAATCCCAACTTCTTCGAAATGGTTTGGCGTAACTTATAAGGAAGATAAACCTATCGTACAAGAATCAATTTCAAAATTGGTGGCTGATGGAGTATATCCAGAAAAGTTATTTTAAGAGCTAAAAGAAATAGCTTATCTTTCACCTGTATTGTCAAGCAATACAGGTTTTTTTTTGACCTGTGCGCTAGATTACTTGAGCGGAAATAAATCTTTGATGAAAAAAATTCTTAAAGTGTTTGGTTATCTTATTTTAGGATTGTTGTCTTTTTGTGTGCTCTATATTGTTGCTGAATACAGTTTGTCAAGAATTTCGGCTCCAAGGAAAAATATAGACGAAGAGAAGACGATTCAGGTTTTTGTTCAGTCCAATGGTGTTCATACCGATATCGTATTGCCTGTCGTTAACGAAGAGATGGATTGGTCGCAACTATTTCCTTATGGGAATACGGTGGGGAAACATAGCGGATATCGGTATGTCGGTATCGGTTGGGGGGATAAAGGATTCTATTTGGATACACCAGAATGGAAGGATCTTAAAGCATCGACAGCCTTTGTGGCTGCCTTTGGATTAGGGGAGTCTGCCATTCATGTGACCTACTACAATTCGGTTCAGCAAGATGAATTATGTTTTGCTTATCAGATCAGTAAATCCCAATACCGTGATCTGATAAAATATATAGAAGATTCGTTGGATCGAAATCAAGCGGAAGCTATTTTGGTGAAAACAGATGCGCAGTATGGCGACTCAGACGCCTTTTACGAAGCAAAAGGAGCCTATAGCATGTTTTATTCGTGCAATACCTGGACCAATAATGCCTTAAAGAGAGCGGCGATGCCAGCAGGTATTTGGGCTACTTTGGACAAAGGAATCTTAAGTCACTATAAGGATAAGAAGTAGCTGGAAATGCATAAGTGTATTGCGGTGAAGGTTAAACGAGATAGTGAAAGTAATAGACATAAAAAAGCTCCGGGAATAATCCTGGAGCTTTTTTTATGAGGAGGAGTGATTATTTCACTTCTTCGTAATCTACGTCAGTTACATCATCACCACCTTGGTTTCCACCTTGAGCTTGACCTGCATCACCTTGAGGTTGTTGTGCACCACCTTGAGAAGCAGCGTACATTTCTTCAGAAGCAGCATTCCAAGCATTTTGCAATTCTTCAGAAGCAGCATCGATATCAGCAAAGTTTTTCGCTTCGTAAGCAGCTTTTAATTTTGTTAAGCCAGCTTCAATTGGCGCTTTTTTATCTGCTGAAATTTTATCGCCATATTCTTTCAATTGTTTTTCAGTTGAGAAGATTAAAGCGTCAGCTGCATTTACTTTGTCAGCTTCTTCTTTTATTTTTTTGTCAGCATCAGCATTTGCTTCAGCTTCTTCTTTCATGCGTTTGATTTCGTCGTCAGACAAACCTGAAGATGCTTCGATACGGATGTTTTGTTCTTTTCCAGTCGCTTTATCTTTCGCAGATACTTTGATGATACCATTGGCATCAATATCAAAAGTAACTTCGATTTGAGGAACGCCACGAGGTGCTGGTGGAATATCGTTCAAATGGAAACGGCCGATTGTACGGTTTTGGTTTGCCATAGGACGTTCACCTTGTAAGATGTGAATTTCTACAGATGGCTGATTGTCTGAAGCAGTAGAGAACGTTTCCGATTTTTTAGTTGGAATTGTTGTATTTGCTTCGATCAACTTAGTCATCACACCACCCATTGTTTCAATACCCAATGAAAGTGGAGTAACATCCAATAATAAAACGTCTTTTACTTCACCTGTCAATACACCACCTTGGATCGCAGCACCTAAAGCGACAACTTCATCCGGGTTTACACCTTTAGAAGGCTCTTTTCCGAAGAATGCTTTTACAGCATCAACGATTGCAGGGATACGCGTAGAACCACCTACTAAGATAATTTCGTCAATATCAGATTTGCTAAAACCAGCATTTTTCAATGCAGACTCACAAGGAGCAATTGTTCTCTTGATCAAGTCAGCTGCCAAAGCCTCAAATTTAGCACGTGATAATGAACGAACTAAGTGTTTTGGACCAGTTGCATCTGCAGTGATATACGGCAAGTTGATTTCAGTAGAAGTTGCGCTTGATAATTCGATTTTCGCTTTCTCAGCAGCTTCTTTCAGACGTTGCAATGCCATTGGATCTTTTTTCAAATCAAAGCCATTGTTTTCGCTTTTGAATTCTTCATTTAACCAGTTGATGATTACGTTATCAAAGTCATCACCACCTAAGTGTGTGTCACCGTCAGTAGATTTAACTTCAAATACACCGTCACCTAATTCCAATACCGAAACGTCATGTGTACCACCACCACAGTCAAACACAACAATTTTCATGTCTTTGTGTGCTTTGTCCAAACCGTAAGCTAAAGCTGCTGCTGTAGGTTCGTTAATGATACGTTTTACAGATAAACCAGCGATTTCACCAGCTTCTTTTGTTGCTTGACGTTGTGCGTCGTTGAAATATGCAGGAACTGTAATAACAGCTTCAGTTACTTCTTGACCTAAGAAATCCTCAGCGGTTTTCTTCATTTTTTGAAGAATCATAGCAGAGATCTCTTGTGGTGTATATTTGCGGTCGTCAATTTCTACACGCGGTGTATTGTTGTCACCTTTAACGATTTTATAAGGTACGTGTTCAGCTTCTTTTACAGCTTCATCGTATGAAAGTCCCATAAAACGTTTGATGGAATAAATAGTTTTATGTGGGTTAGTAATTGCTTGACGCTTTGCTGGGTCCCCAACTTTGCGCTCGCCACCTTCTACGAAAGCTACGATCGAAGGAGTTGTACGTTTACCTTCGTTGTTCGTAATTACTACAGGCTCGTTACCTTCCATTACGGCAACACATGAGTTTGTAGTACCTAAGTCAATTCCTATAATTTTAGACATATCTTGTGTTTTAATTTTTTACTTAAATAAATTCTATCAGTCTATTATCAACCCTTATGCCAATCCAAAAGTTTTGTAAAAAAAACACTATTTGTCATCAATTTGTCTTTAGGTACTGCCAAACTGACATTTTCAATACACCAGTTGCTCTAATATCCTTTTTTTAGCTGACTCGTTTTGGCGATTGCGTGGCATATATCTGCCAAAGATTTCCGAAAATTCAGCAAGTTTCATTTTTTTTGATTTTTTATCCCGCCAATCAGAAGGAACAAGTTTATTGGAATAGGCGATATTTGTAGCCCAATATTGAATATGCATTTCAGGGATGACAAGACCCAATATCATGCCCGGGAGACCATGGCTTAATGCTGGTCCTGCCGATATTGGAATCTCTTCCGAATAGTAAGCGATCAGATAGAGTGAGTCTTTGGTAGCACCATTGACTCTGCGGCAGTTTACTCCGGCGATATTTCGGAATTCCTCCGTGAAACGCCAAGTAATGCTGTCCAAAGTTTCCGAAAGAATGTATTTTTCGTCGATGTCAAGCTGAATGTCTGCTGTGCCGGTTTTCAGATCCTGGTAGAGGACTTTGCCGTTCTTGTTGGCGCCACCCCTAAATTGCCCTCTTTGGTTTCCTCCGATTCGGACCGCACCCTGAGATCTGCCCCCTCTGCCTGTGCCCGAAGTTATCGTAGGTGCGGCCATTTTGACTTCACCACGTTGTTTTTCGTTAACTACGCTTTCCTCAGGCATCAACACGGTAGAATTCTCATCAAAGTAGAAGTTTAATTTTTCCGTATGTGAATCCGGTATCTTGTCGAGATATTCCATCATGCCCATCCCTCTGTCCATTCCTTTCGAGCTCATGTCGTTGGATAGCTGCCGCATGCGTGCTTTTGTGTACGTGACTTTGTCAAAACTGATCGTACCCCTACTTCCAAAATAGGCATATTGTGCCTGAAGCGATAAACCACACAGGCAGCAGATGATAACGGTCAAATATATTTTTTTAATCATTTCCTTTCCCTAGATATTTGTTGAAATCCCATTTTACACCGACCAAAAAATATTGTGTCAATACCTGTTGAACGGACTCTGAATAGTTGGTGTCACTCGCGTTACGACGTGTGTTGTTAAATGTATTGAACAGGTCAAAGGCCTTTAAGCTGAGTGTCATACTTTCATCTTTCAGTACTTTTTTCTCTAATTCAATATTGGTATAAAATTGATTGATTGATTTTTTATAAAGTTTCGTAGGTCCTGTATAGCTATAGTAAATGTTTGCCATGACATTAAACTTCTTCGGTAGAAAGTATTTGATGTACGCCGAAGTCCCACCTTGAAAACTTGTTGCGTTGTATTGGGTGTTGATCGAGTTTTGCTGTACATTAAAACCAGCATTCGCCGAAAGATCAAAGTCGAATCCTTCTGAGTCCTGCTCATTTAAGCTTGAACCTAAACTAAAGTTGGTATTCTTTGCATTATTCAGTAGAAACTCGCCGCCGGACTGTCCGCCTTCAAATTTGGTATAGCTGTAGCTGTTGTTAAACCTGACGTTTGCACTCTTGTTAAAATTGATGCGACGATTGGCCAATGGCTGCATATGATTGATGTTCAAGCCGCCATTCCAGTTGGATTTACCCGATAGGTTTTCATAAGAACTGATTTGAGCCGAGTTGTCTAGTATGGTTGTTTTGTTGACAATAGGATTATTAACAAATGACAAGTTCCCGTTGATATTGATATTCGTTCCTTTCAATAAACTGAACGCGTTATAATTGGCCGAAATGTTATTGTTCACCGCGCGTTTTAGGTCGGGATTACCGACTTGTTGAAACAACGGATTGGTCTGAGGTTGCAGTGGTTGTAACTGATCAAACGATGGGATGATATTGGAACTTTGATAAGCTAAACGTATATTTTTGCTATTTGAAAGGCGATAATTGGCATCAACATTTAAATTGTTATCCCAGAAATTCCGGGCAAGATCAATTGATCTATAACTATCATTTAACTGTTGATTCTTGTAGAACGTACGGTTGGAAAAATTGATCTCCAACTTTTCTTTGCGATAGGAAAAGTGCACGTTCACACCTTGATTGGTATTATTGTCGATCTGGTTTTGAGAATATAGTGAATCAAACTTTTGGGTAATATTGTTTATTGAATTTTGGGTATTTGTACTCTTCGAATGATTGAAGCTGTAGCCTAAAGCCAGATTGATATAGTCACTGATACGGTTGTTGAAATTGATCGAAGAGTTGAAGTCATTGCCTTTATTCCGGCCATGTCGCGTTTGGTTGATAATTGTACTATCCCCGGTTTTGTAAAAATAAGTCCGTGAATTGACTTTACTCTCTGAATCTGACTCTTTGTGATTATTGCCGACCATCACATTTAAAGAACGCCCCGCTTTTAATCGTTTTCTATAATTTAGGCGAAAATTATTGTTGGAACTTGAGGAGTTCGATTGATTGTTCTCCCTAAAGTCACTGATTGGGTTGCCCGATCCATCGCCCGTTTTGCTGTCTGTGTAAGTTAGATTAGCGTTGGTAGCCCAATTGGCATTGGATTGGAGTTCCATATTTTGCGTGGAATCCAGTCGCATGTTAAGGTTTGACCTGAAACCATTACTTCGGCTATGTCTCTCGCTATCGTTTTTACTGTTTTTTTCCTGAATGGATTGATCAGGCAGCACATTTTTATTGTAAGTCTCCGAGTGGTTCTTGTTGCTGTTGTTGTCGTAACCATAGTTGGCGTTTACTTTTAAGGCCTTTTTGAAGAACTGATTTTCATAGTTTGCTCCAAGATTTGTATTCAGTGGTTCGCCCGTAATCTGGTTGTTCATCCGTAAAGAACCTTCACGACCACTTGAACTGCCCATGTTGTTGTGACTCGCGGTGATGCCAATCCGCTCAGTCTTATTAAATTTCGCCGCAAAGAGATTTCCCGCATACAATTCTTTTGATCCAGCCAATGCTTCCATGTTTCCAAAGACACCCTTTCTTGCTTTCTCTTTGAGTACAACGTTAACAGTTTGGATCCTTACTCCGTCATCGATGCCCGACAGCTCCGCCTCCTCCGATTTTTTCTCATAGAGCTGCACCTTGTCAACGGCATCTGCCCGTACATTGCGAATGGCTATTTTAGGATCATAACCAAAAAATTCTTCCCCATCGATAAACACTTTCTGTACAGATTTTCCTTGAGCCGTGATACTTCCATCTCCGGTAACCGTAAAACCGGGTAGACGACGTAGTAAATCCTCTAGCTTCGCATTTTTTTCTGTTGCAAAACTCGCCGCATCATATTCGATGGTGTCGCCTTTCAGTGTAATTGGAAGACGTCGGGTGACAATCACCTCCTGCAAAACATTTCTTTGGGAATTTATTTTGATATCATGCAAATCGAGATCTTTGTTTGCAATTTGGATCGTATCACTATATAGTTCAAATTTAGGGTAAGTGGCCAAAATAATGTAGCTCCCGGGTTTGATATTTTTAACCTGGAATTTTCCCTCTTCATTGGCTCGGTTAAAATAACGGAGGACTGAATCGCGGTTCAGTAAAATAATGGAAGCATTGGTCAGGGGCTTGTCATCCGCCTTATCTAGAATCCTCCCCTTGATGTTTATTTGGGAGTAAGCACTGTTGACGACGATAAATAGTAAAAGTATTAATTGAACTAATCTTTTCATGTACGGGTTGTATCTTTCAAAGATAATTTACTTAATCGTTAATAAATGTAAAACATCTCTTCTGAATGTAAAATCTTTGGTATATAAGGCAGAGGAAATCACATTTTTTCTTGCTCTACATGTCCTTTTTGAGCATCCTATTTTTTATTGCATTCAATACAGATTGTTGGCGGAAGGTTGTTTGAGAAAGTTGGAAGTAAAATTTACCTTTGCACAAAATTGGTATTATGACGTTTGAAAATTACTTACAACAATTCGAAGATATCTTAAATCATCCTGAGAATCACCCTACCTATCAAGATGATGAATATTATCAGTACACAAAAATGAACTGGACAAGAATGGGCCGTTGGTTAAAACGCTTCGAACCAACGTCGACTTTTGAACAATTTGTTGAGTCAATTACTGAAAAGCAACAATGGATCATTATTACTGAACCTTGGTGCGGGGATGCGGCGCATTCGGTACCTATGTTGGCGAAGATGGCCTCAAAAAATCCCAATATCACGGTGGATATCCAACTGCGTGATAGTGCTCCGTTTCTGATCGATTCTTATCTAACAAACGGAGGCAAATCTATTCCAATTCTGGTAATACGCAACGAACAGGGGCAAGATTTGGCTGTCTGGGGCCCAAGACCTCAAGCCTGCCAGGAGCTGTTTTTGCATATGAAAGCGCAAGGGGCAGATTTCTCCGAAATCAAAGAGGAGATTCAAAAGTGGTACAATGCCGATAAAGGAACCGAAATCCAAAAGGAAATCCAGGCACTGTTCGAAAAATAAGAAAATTCCATCCTTATAATAAACTGGCAATTTTTAAGTTTAACCGGATCATCATCTCAGGAATAGACCTGGTCTTTCCTGAGCATGGTTTGAAAAACTGCTGTTAAACCCGGAGCTATGTAAACCTATCTCAATATAAGACAAGTATACGATATTCGGAGATTAGTCGGAGCTTGTTCGGTGCTTCCTCGGTACTTGTTCGTTACTTCTTCGGTTGCAAGCGAAGAAGTAACGCTGAAGCTACGTTTCATGTCCGTAGCTAATCCCTGTAAAGGCTGAAGTTATCTGACTCTTGCTATTGTCTAGTTCCAGCTTATTTTGGACCTATTTTCGGCGTAACGTAATTTCTTTAGGGCAAATAGACCTAATGTCGCCTTTGCGAAAGATCAAAAGATTTTAAGTAAAACGATCCAGTGTTTTTGTTAGCTTTATATGAATTATGGACCATTTTTATGGTGGCTTTTTCAGTTTGCTTGAGCGACAACTAAAACTAAAAAAATATGAATATTGAGGATCTAAGAGATTATTGTTTATCGATTGGGCCGGTGATGGAGGAGACTCCCTTTGGGCCAGATACATTGGTATTTAAGGTAGGCGGTAAGATTTTTTTGTTGGTAGGCCTGGATCAGGTTGATGGATTACGATTTAATGTTAAGTGTAACCCCGAAAGGGCCATTGAATTGCGGGAACGTTATGAGCATACCGTACTGCCGGGCTATCACATGAATAAAAAGCACTGGAATACCGTGGTTGCCAATCAAGAGATTGATGATAGAAAGCTGGAGGAATTGATTTTACACAGCTATCAGCTTATTGTTGAAAGTCTGCCCAGTAAAATCAGATCGGAAGTCAAAGGGCTATAACCGGACTTTGCGTGTAAAGAATTAGTTGTCTATTCAGAAAAAGTCGTTTAAATGACTTTTTTTTGAGGCTAGGATTGGTAGCTTTGCTAAAATCAGTGCATTGCTCAAAGCATTGGTCGATAAATTTACACTAAATATTATTTTTATGAAACGAACACGAAGTTACTCGTGGATAATCTGTTTTATGCTTCTTTTCAGTTTGGGAAGTTGTATAAAGGAAGAAGCGCTCAATATGGAAGCGGATATTATCGCTCTTCATGCCGATGAAGATATCTTTTTGCTGAACCCGGTCATCTCAAATACGCAAGTTACACTTTACCTTCAGCCCAATATTCATGATCTTACCAAATTGAATATGACTTTTGACCTGACTCCTGGTGCCTCCATTGAGCTTTTGAAGGATTCTTTGAAAATGCCTGCCGGAACTCAGGATATGAATAAAGTAATTATTGATGAATTCCTAAAAAACGGCGTATATTATAAAGTTACGTCCGAAGATCATCAGTTTACAAAAAACTACCTGATTAAAATTGTGAAAACAGATGGTGGATTTGTTCCAACAGCATATGGTTTTGAAGATACGGCGATTGATAAGGATGATAAATACACCATATTTTATAATAAAATTGATGGCCAGGATTTCTATAATTGGGCTTCCGGAAATCCAAGTTTCTCCTTGACATTGAGCTTAGGAGGAGGTACCAAGGATCCCGAATCATACCCCACTAAAACGAGTTCGGATGCACATTCAGGATCGAAAGCGGCTTTATTGGAAACGAAGTTGACCGGTGCTTTTGGGGCGATGTTCAAGAAACCTATTGCTGCCGGAAATCTTTTTATAGGAGCGTTTGATACAGGACCTGTATTGACAGACTCGTTATCGGCAACGCAGTTTGGCCTTCCTTTCAATCAGATACCGCTGGCCTTGGAAGGTTACTATAAGTATAGTCCTGGCGCAACGGTGACGGATGAAAACATGAAACCTGTTAATACCAAGGATTCCTGTGATATCTATGCTGTTTTCTATAATCGCAAGCAGCTTATGGACTCGCAATCTGATCCCAACAAGAAAGTTTCCTATTTGACGGGACATAATATTTTAAAAGATCCAAGTATTGTGGCTATTGCCAGGTTGGAAAATGGGGGCGCAACCAAGGCTGGTGATTTTGTCAAGTTTACATTGCCATTTAAGTACACGGCGAAAGTAAACGAAGCTGATGTTGCCAATTTGGATTATAGCATTGCGATTGTAATGTCTTCGAGTAAATATGGTGATAATTTTATAGGTGCTGTCGGTAGTAAGTTGACGGTGGATGATCTCAAAATTGTAACGAAGAAGTAATGAAAATGATAAAATATACAATCGCACTGGCTGCGATGGTTTTGATAGGATCTATTGCCAATGCGCAGGAAAACACAGCGGATGAGGGTAAATTGGGTTTTGATGTGACGGTAGGCGGTAAGATCGGCGGCGCAGCCCCCCTATCATTGCCACGTGAAATTCGAAAGATTAAAAGCTATAATCCGAATGTTCCCTTTTTTGTCGGAGCAAGGGCAAACTATCATATTGATTCCCAATGGGGAGTATCTTTGGGAATCGTCTTCGAAGGAAAGGGAATGGATACATAGGCGAGTGTTAAAGGATACAAGACGACATTCAATGCGGTGAATGATGCAAAAGAGGAGCTGAGAGGTTATTATACGGGTGATATCACAACAAAAGTACATAACCTGTATCTGACTGTTCCGATCCAAGCTACCTATCAGCTTTCAAATCGTTGGAATGTACAGGCAGGTCCTTACATTTCTTTTGCGGTAAAAAAGGAATTCTATGGCGAGGCCTACAACGGCTATCTTAGGCATGAGGAGCCTACCGGAAATAAGATTGTTGTGGATAATGCTGATTATGATTTCTCGGAGAGTGTTAGAAGTATTGATGTTGGTATGAGTTTGGGCGCACATTATGCTATCGACAGAAGATTCTTTGCGTTGGCACAGTTGGATTATGGCTTCAATAATATTATGAAAACCGGATTTGAAAGTATTAGCTTCGGGTTACATAATATCTTTATGAATGTTGGTATAGGTTATAAATTGAAATAGCTTTAATATCCATAAAAAAGAAATGGCCGATCCTAGGATCGGCCATTTCTTTTTTATACTGTTATGCTCATTTAAATGATGCGGAGTTTTACATTTTTAATCCGATTTCTCTTAAGCGTTCATCCAGGTACTGACCAGCGGTATAATCTTCGTAGGCCTTCGGGTGTTCCGCATCGATGCAGGAATCCAATGAAGCCAAACTCATGGCGGATTTTGGATGTAAAAAGAAAGGAATAGAAAAACGGGAAGTACCCATCTTCTCACGTGGTGGGTTTACTACGCGATGCGTAGTAGATTTCAACTTATTGTTTGTTAACCGTTGCAACATATCACCTACATTGATGACGATATCTTCACCCTTGGCTTTGATAGGAAACCATTCCCCGTCTTTTGTCATCACTTCAAGACCATCCGCACTAGCTCCAATCAATAAGGTGATGAGGTTAATATCTTCGTGGGCGCCTGCGCGTACTGCGTCAGGGGCTAAGGCGTCAGGATCGTTTATTGGGAAGTAATGGATAGCACGTAGAATAGAATTACCGTTGATGACATATTGTTCAAAGTAATTTTCTTCCAGATCGAGGTAGGTCGCGATCGCTTTCAATAAGTCGCGGCCTGTATCTTCTAGTTTTTTATAAACCTCAGCGGTTACGCCATTAAAGCGAGGAATTTCAGCTACTTCAGGATTGTCCGGAAAATCAGCTTTGGAATATTCTTCACCAACAATCGTTTGACCGCGTTGCCAGAATTCTTTTAAGTCAGGTGTTTTCGCGTCTTTGGCTTTTTCTCTTCCTTTTGCGGTATAGCCACGTTGACCTGCAAGTTCTGGAAATTCATATTTTTCCTTGATCTCAGTAGGCAAAGCAAAAAATTCAGGAACCACCTGATATAATTCCTCAATCAGCTCTTTTGATAAGCCATGATTTGCAATCGTTACAAAGCCTGTTTCATTGAAAGCTTTGCCAATATCTTGGATAAATTGATTTCGTTGTTCTTGGGTTCCTTGTGTATAATGTAGCAAGTCCAAGCGAGGTATGTTTACTAAAGCCATACAGTGTTGATGTTTGTTCAGGACAAAGTTAACGGAATTAATTTTGATTATTAAACAGGGACTGTTAATAAAAGTTTTGTGTTTCTGTTTATTTTGCTGTATGTCAGTGTTTAAAAGTTTTCCACATTTCACAATTGACGACAAGTATCGTTAGGTATGTGTGCCGAATTATGCTGACGAACATATGACAAAATTTATAATTTCGAGCTTGTTATTCTAATTGCTAACTGGTATATTTGTTATGCAAGCATAATAAATAGCTTGTGGGTACGCTTATGAACCAAAATCAGACAATCGATTATTTTTTAAAAACAGGGTGGCAGACAATAGCCAATAAATATAATCAAATTGCTTCGCAGTACGGTTTTACCCAGGCTGCGGGATATATTTTGATTAACATCCATAAAGAGGGTACACCTGTTTCTCAGATTGCAAATTTGACAGGAGTTAAAACAACTAGTTTGTCTCGGGTGTTGAATAATTTGGAGTCATTGGGATTTATATACCGCGAAACGAGTGAGACCGACAAGAGGTCCGTAAAAGTGTATTTAACCGAATTGGGGCGAGAGAAAAGACGGATTGCTAAAGATGTTGTTCGTAATTTCAATCAATATTTAGCGGACAATTTTTCAGAAAATGAACGGGATCAATTGATTGCTTCTTTAGCGAAACTCAATGAGCTCGCAACAAGTTACAAAGAAGAAGTAATCATCTAGGAATTAAACCAAATGTACAGAAGTGCATGATAAATATGTTATGATGAACAGAAATATTAGAAAAGTGGCAGTTCTCGGATCGGGTGTTATGGGCTCGCGAATTGCTTGTCATTTTGCTAACATTGGTGTTGAAGTTTTGCTGTTGGATATTGTTCCGCGCGAACTGCTTCCGGCAGAACAAGCCAAAGGCTTAACTTTGGAGAGTAAGATCGTTCGGGACCGAATTGTCAACAGCTCCTTAGAAACGGCTTTAAAAACAAACCCTTCGCCAATTTATAGCAAGTCATTTGTAAGACGTATCAAAACAGGGAATTTTGACGATAATCTAAAAGACATTGCTTCTGTGGATTGGATTATCGAGGTTGTTGTTGAGCGGCTCGATGTTAAAAAATCTGTTTTTGAGCGTGTTGAGCAATTTCGAAAACCTGGGACATTGATTACTTCCAATACTTCTGGTATCCCTATTCATTTAATGACAGAAGGGCGAAGTGAAGATTTTAAAGATCATTTCTGCGGCACACACTTCTTCAATCCGCCGCGCTATCTCCCTTTATTGGAAGTTATTCCAACACCGCATACTAAGCCAGAGGTTGTTGACTTTATACTTCACTTTGGTGACAAAATGCTGGGTAAATCGGTTGTGTTATGTAAAGACACTCCGGCGTTTATTGGTAATCGTATCGGTGTTTATTCGATGTTGGCGGTTACTCATTTAGTGGAACCTCTTGGATTGACCGTTGAGGAGGTCGACAAATATACCGGTCCTGCAATGGGGCATCCCAAATCGGCGACTTTTCGTACAGCCGATGTGGTAGGACTTGATACTTTGGTGAATGTTGCCAATGGACTGGCGCAGAATGCCCCAGAAGATGAAGCCAAAGGCGTTTTCCAGCTTCCTGCATTCATCAGCAAGATGGTCGAGAATAAATGGTTGGGTGAGAAAACCAAGAAAGGGTTTTATGAAAAAGTAAAAGCTGCCGATGGTAATTCGGAGATTTTATCTTTAAATCTAAAAACACTGGAATTTGGTTCACAGCAAAAAGTGAAATCCACTACCTTGGAAGCTACCAAGCCTGTGGAGGATATCCGCAAGCGGATGAAAGTATATGAACAAGGGAGCGATAAAGCGGCGGAACTCTTCCGTGCCATGCATTATCCATTGTTTGAATATGTATCCCGCCGTGTTCCCGAAATTACAGATGACTTCTTCCGGATCGATGATGCCATGCGTGCTGGATTTGGTTGGGAGTTAGGACCATTTGAAGTATGGGATGCGCTAGGTGTTCGCGAGACTTTAGCTAAAATTAAGACCGAAGAAAAACGACTTCCGGGTCAGGACGGGGAGGTTGCTTCCTGGGTACACGAGATGTTGGAAGCCGGATGTGAATCATTCTATAAAATAGAAAATGGTGTACGTCACTATTATGATATTGCGACCAAATCGTATAAAGCTATTCCCGGTACCGAAGATCTGATCGTATTGGATCACATCCGGGAAAGTAAGACAATCTGGAAAAATACGGGTGTTTCTATTATTGATCTGGGCGATGGTATCATTAATTGTGAATTTCATACCAAGATGAATACCATTGGTGGGGATGTTATCCAGGGATTGAATAAAGCCATTGACCTTGCTGAAAAAGAGTATCGCGGTTTAGTGGTGTCCAATGATGGAAAAAACTTTTCTGCTGGAGCGAATATCGGAATGATTTTCATGATGGCCGTCGAACAGGATTTTGATGAATTGAATATGGCCGTTCGTGCATTTCAAAATACATCCATGCGCTTACGCTATTCGTCAATACCTGTAGTCGTTGCGCCATTTCAAATGACGCTTGGTGGGGGCTGTGAATTCTCCATGCATGCCGATTTTGTGCAGGCTCACGCCGAAACCTATATGGGCTTGGTTGAACTGGGGGTTGGTGTTATTCCTGGTGGTGGCGGAACTAAAGAATTTACGCTACGTGCCTCGGAGGAATTTAAAGATGATCAAATTGTCCAAAATACGTTAAAAGATAAATTCCTGACTATTGGTCAGGCAAAAGTTTCGACTTCTGCCTATGAAGCCTATGAGCTCGGCTATTTGCAGAAAGATAAATTTGCAATCACCATGAATCGTGCCCGTCTTCTGGCGGATGCCAAGGCAAAGGCATTAGAATTGGCAGATGAGGGTTATGTTCAGCCTGCTCCTCGCAATGATATCAAAGTTTTGGGAAATCAAGGATTAGGAATCGTTTATGTGGGCGCTTCATCAATGCGTGAAGGCAATTACATCTCTGATTATGATCGTAAGATCTCAGAGAAACTAGGCTGGGTAATGTGTGGTGGAAATTTATCGTCACCGACGGAAGTGTCTGAACAGTATTTACTGGATCTTGAACGTAAAACATTCCTTGAGCTTTGTGCTGAACGCAAAACGCTTGAAAGAATTCAATTTATGTTGACCAAGGGTAAGCCTTTACGGAACTAGAACTCACTACTCACGAAAAAATTAAAAATAATGGAAGCATATATAGTAGCAGGATTTCGTACAGCAGTAGGCAAAGCGCCCCGGGGAGTATTTCGCTTTATGCGGGCCGATGATTTAGCCACGGATGTTATTAAACATCTTGTATCCACTGTGCCGAATTTAAATAAAGAAGATATAGATGATGTCATTGTTGGGAATGCCATGCCGGAAGCGGAGCAGGGACTCAATATGGCCCGTTTCATTTCACTGATGGGATTGGACACGGATAAGGTCCCGGGTGTAACCGTTAACCGGTACTGCGCATCAGGCCTAGAAACCATTGCAACCGCGGTAGCAAAGATTAAGACTGGGATGGCAGATGTTATCATTGCCGGTGGTGTAGAGGTGATGTCCGGAATGCCTTTTGGAGGTTGGAAGATTGTGCCTAATCCTGTTGTGGCAAAAGAGCATCCTGACTGGTATTGGGGAATGGGATTGACTGCCGAAGCCGTAGCCAAAGATTACAATGTTTCACGCGAAGATCAGGATGCTTTTGCACTTAAATCAAATCAAAAGGCAGTTGCAGCTATTCAAAACGGTCATTTGAAAGATGGGATTGTGCCTATTACTGTAAAAGAAAATTACCTGAAAGACGGTAAGATTGCAACGCGCGAATATGTTGTTGATACAGATGAAGGTCCTCGGGCTGATACTTCCCTGGAGGCTTTAGGGAAACTAAAACCAGTCTTTGCAGCGAATGGTTCAGTAACGGCGGGGAATTCCTCACAAACTTCTGATGGAGCAGCATTTGTCTTGGTGATGTCTGAAGCAAAAGTGAAAGAACTTGGTGTTAAACCAATTGCAAAGCTTGTTAGTTTTGCTGTAGCAGGTGTTCCACCGCGCATTATGGGTATCGGACCTATCTATGCCATACCCAAGGCTTTGGCAAAAGCCGGTCTTAAAAAGGAAGATATTGACCTCTTTGAGCTGAATGAAGCTTTCGCCTCTCAATCGCTAGCCGTAATTCGTGAACTTGGATTAGACGAAGAGAAAGTGAATGTCAATGGCGGTGCCATCGCTTTAGGGCATCCACTTGGATGTACAGGAGCTAAATTGACGGTCCAAGTCTTAAACGAGTTGAAACGCAGAGGCAAAAAATATGGCATGGTGACGATGTGTGTCGGAACTGGTCAAGGAGCGGCTGGTATTTTTGAGTTATTGGACTAAAATTAGCCGCTAGGAATAGCAATATAGACGAAATATGGATCTCTGATCTCATAACGCATAGAAGTATTTAAAAACATGGTGGACAGCAGCATCACTAAGCAGTGATTTCCTGGTCCATATAAATCTAGAAAGACAATGAGCGAAAATAAAGCAATTAAAGGCGGAGAGTTCGTGATTAGAGAGACTCCCTATACAGCCGTTTTTATTCCGGAAGAATTTGATGAAGAAGCCAAAATGATTCGTCAGACCTGCTTGGATTTCTTGGATACGGAAGTATTGAACAAGCTGGACCGTATCGATGCGCAAGAAGAAGGACTTATGCCTAGTTTGATGGATAAGGCCGGTGAACTGGGGATGTTGGGTGTTTCTATTCCCGAAGAATATGGTGGTTTCGGCAAGAATTTCAACACTTCTATGCTTGTTGCCGATGCGGTAGGTGGCGGGTTTTCTTTTGCTGTGGCATTGTCTGCTCATACGGGAATCGGTACGCTGCCTATTTTGTATTATGGTAATGATGCCCAAAAGGCAAAATATGTTCCAAAGCTTGCTACTGGTGAATGGAAGGCGTCGTATTGTTTGACAGAACCCAATGCTGGATCGGATGCAAATTCGGGTCGTACTTCTGCTAAATTAAATGCCGAAGGGACACATTATTTGATCAACGGACAAAAAATGTGGATTACAAACGGTGGTTTTGCAGATATCTTCATCGTATTTGCAAAAATCGATGATGATAAAAACCTAACGGCATTTATTGTCGAGAAAGATTTTGGTGGCATCACGATGAATCCCGAAGAACATAAATTGGGTATCAAGGGATCTTCAACACGTCAGATCTTTTTCAATGATTGCGCCGTTCCTGTAGAGAATATGCTTTCTGATCGTGAAAACGGATTTAAGATTGCTGTAAATATCCTGAATATTGGTCGTATAAAACTGGGCGCTGCCACGATCGGTTCGGCACGTATGGTGATCAACCATGCGGTGCAGTATGCCAATGAACGTGTGCAGTTTAATCTGCCGATTTCTAAATTTGGTGCCATTCGTTATAAGCTGGCTGAGATGGCAACACGTTTGTTTGCTGTGGAGTCGGCATCGTATCGTGCCGGTCAAAATATTGATGATGCTTACGATGCATTGATTGCTGGCGGGATGGATGAAGCAAAAGCAAAATTGAAGTCTGTGGAGCAGTTTGCAATTGAGTGCGCTATCATCAAAGTATGGTGCTCGGAGATGTTGGATTATGTGGTTGACGAAGGGGTACAGATTTATGGTGGAATGGGTTACTCAGCAGATGCGCCAATGGAACGCGCTTATCGGGATTCACGGATCAACAGGATCTTTGAAGGTACGAATGAAGTGAATCGATTGCTTGTCGTTGACATGATGTTAAAACGGGCCATGAAAGGTGAATTGGATCTGATGGGACCTGCCCAAACTGTAGCTGGAGAGCTTCTAGCTATTCCAGATTTTGGTGAAGAGGACGATGCACCTCTCGCTGCAGAAAAGAAAATTGTGGCAAACCTTAAAAAAGCTGGGTTATTGATTGCGGGAGCAGCAGTGCAAAAATTGATGATGTCTCTTTCCAAAGAAGAGGAAATCCTCATGAATATTGCGGATATTATCGGGTATGTTTATATCACCGAGTCAGTCTTGTTGCGTGCGGAAAAATTGCTGCATACAGGATCTGATAAAGCAGACTATGCAAAAGATATGGCTAAGATCTATCTGTATGGTGCTATTGATAAAATCAGCGCTGCCGGTAAAGAAGCATTATATTCTTTTGGTGAAGGTGATGAACTGAATATGATGTTGGTTGGTTTGCGCAGATTCACAAAAGCACAGCCATTTAATGTGAAAGATGCACGTCAGCGAATCGCAAAGAAATTGATAGATGAGAATAAATATTGTTTTTGATTGATAATAGATTATTGGTTTTGGTTAATGGCCGGAGAGAAATCTTCGGCCATTTTTGTGTTACAATCCTAGAAAGTCACTGTAATTATGCTAAATTTAACCTTTTAAACCCTAACCATTATATGACATCTTCAAGATCATTTACATTTACAGAAGACTGGGTAGTCGTCATTTTGGGGATCGCTACCATATTTCTCGCACTCTCAGGAATTGTTGCGCCAGTACCTAGTTTTTCGTGGAGTAATTCCGCCGAACTCGTCGCAACGGTTTTCGACCCGACAAATTTAATGAAGCTTTTTGAGCAGTTTATTTTTGTATTCGTTACCGCGATATTGGGCGCCTTTCTTTTGGGGAAATCTGTAAGACAATTATTCGTTGTATTTCCTGTTGTATTTATCCTTACCGTATTTGCATTGGTGCTGGCAGGGAATGCAACAGTTAAAGAATACAATCTCGAAGCTGTAATTTTTAGTTTGATTATCGGTTTAGTCATCAGCAATTGCTTTAAACTGCCTAATTGGTTTAAAGAGGCGCTCAGTACCGAGCTGTATGTCAAGATAGGCCTAATTCTGCTCGGGACTACCGTGATCTTCGGGGATATCCTGAAAGCGGGATCCTTGGGGCTTATTCAAGCACTGGCTGTCGTATTGTCTGTTTGGTACTTTGCGTTCTGGATTTGTAAAAAATTAAAGATTGACAAGGAGATGTCGCTGATGCTGTCGAGTGCAGTATCTATTTGCGGTGTTTCCGCAGCGATAGCAACTTCGGGAGCAATTAAAGGTGATAGCAAAAAGCTTTCCTATGTCATTTCACTGGTCCTTATTACAGCGATTCCAATGATGATTTTCATGCCTTATATGGCGGAGTGGATGGGCTTGTCGCAAGAAGTTACCGGTGCTTGGCTCGGCGGGAGTATTGATACAACTGGTGCTGTCGTGGCTTCAGGTTCCCTGGTAGGAGAAGAAGCGTTGAAAATCAGTACCATTGTGAAATTTTCCCAAAACGTATTGTTGGGGCTGGCTGCTTTTGCCATCAGTATTTATTGGACTTATGCGAAATCGGTTGATGATGAAACCAAGCGGGATAAGCCTACGCTGAAAATTATATGGGAACGTTTCCCGAAGTTTGTGTTGGGATTTGTATTTGCATCGTTGCTCTTTTCATTCGTGATATCTCCTGAGAAGATTGATGCCGTCAAAGGAAGTTTGAAAAACTTACAGGGCCTCTGGTTTACCTTGGCATTTACATCCATTGGTTTGGAAACGAACTTTAAGGATCTTTTTGCTCAAGACAATAAGAAACCGCTATATGCTTTTCTGATTGCCCAAACTTTTAATGTTATTATTACCTTATTGATTGCTCTGGTGCTATTTCGCTAAGACGGTAAGTGTTTCAAGGTGAAATAGATCGTTAAAATATGACTGTAAAGATGGCCGTCTAACTAGGACGGCCTTTTTTATGCTTTTTCATCAAGGGTTTATGCGTGAATTTTTTTCTGATTCGTAGCACAGATCTTCGTTTTTTATACAATCGCTTGCTTCTTGATTTTCGCTGGGTAGTTGGTGATTAGGATGGTTGCCTTCGCGATTTTTTTCATGCTGAAAGAAATTTGAGCCGCTTTTTATTTGCTTTAAGTGTCTTAAAATTAAGGTTTAATGGCTTTTTGAAAAAAAATATCATTAAATCTATCAAATTAGTAGTCTTTTAAAAAATATTTATATATTTGTATCGTTATCTGATTTACAGGTAAATAGGAAGGCGAGCAAAAAGGACTGACTTGATTATGAATCGAACTAGCCATGAAATTGATTTTATAACAAAGAAATGTGATGAAAGTTGTTTGAAATTGCCGCCTGATAAGTGCATATACTGATTCGTTTATGCAGCAGGAAATAAAAGAAAATAACAAGATAAAAAGAATGAAACAAAATTACTCTCCAAAAACAAGTTTATTGGTTGCTTCGGTAGAAGGATCTGTTGTTACCCTAAAAAGTGACAAGAAACGAATGTGTTGTTAAAATTTCTCTCTTACACTCTCTTATATTAGAAAAGGGAAGCCGAGGCTTCCCTTTCACAAAGTTTTAACAATGAAGCAAGTATCGATTGGCGTTGGCACTTGTTTAGATTCACCATTAAACTGAATAAATTTATGAAAAAAAATGCTATTTTTCGAATTAGCGTCGTTTTTAGCTTGCTTTTAACGGGTTCTTACCACAGCTATGCGCAAGTAGAAAATCCTAAACCTATTATAAATGCCTCATTAACAGGTACCGTAATTGACGCCGTAACAAAAGAACCATTACAGGGGGTAACGGTTCAGCTGGAAGCTGTTACGCACCAAGTAAAAACAGACAGTAAAGGAGTTTTTCAGTTTGTAACTGGACAAAAATTACCATTTTCATTGATCGTATCCATCGTCGGTTATCAAACTCGTCACATCGTGGTAGATCATTCTCCGGCCGTGATTGAACTTACGCCACGATTGGAAGCTTTGGATCAAGTGGTCGTCACCGCACGTCGCCGTAAAGAGCAATTGCAGGACGTGCCTATTCCCGTATCAATTATTCGTGGAGCAGCATTAGAAGATGCAGGTGCTTTTAATGTTAACCGGTTGAAAGAACTGGTGCCAACTGTTCAGTTGTATGCATCGAACGCACGTAATACAACACTTAACATACGCGGACTTGGTTCCACCTATGGCCTCACCAATGATGGGATTGATCCTGGTGTTGGGTTTTATCTTGATGGCGTATATATTGCTCGTCCTGCCGCAACTTGGCTAGACTTCATTGATATTGATCAGATTGAAGTACTACGGGGACCACAGGGTACCCTCTTTGGAAAAAATACAACCGCGGGAGCTTTCAATATCACCTCACGTCTGCCTCAATTTACACCCGAGGCCAATGTGGAAGTCAGCTATGGAAACCAGGGGTTTATTCAGGCGAAGACTTCAATCTCAGGACCATTGGCCAAAAACTTGGCTGCGAGAGCTTCTTTCTCTGGTACACAGCGGGATGGAAACTTGTTTAATGTACATACCAATAGGAAGATCAATGATATCAACAACCTGGGCTTTAGAGGGCAATTGCTGTTTACCCCAACCGAAAATATCAAACTCGTACTTTCTGGGGACGTGTCATCACAAAAACCGGACGGTTATGGCTGGGCGGTTGCCGGAGTTGTAAAAACACAGCGTGCGGACTACAGACAATTTGATGCAATTATTAAAGATCTTGGCTACGAGTTGCCCTATAAAAGTGCTTTCGAACGTAAGATAGATTTGGATACTCAATCTAAAGCTGATAATAAATTGGGTGGGGTCGCATTGAATGCCGATATCAAGATTGGAGAAGGGACACTGACCTCAACTTCTGCGTGGCGGACATGGACATGGGTTCCGCTCAATGACCGCGATTATTTAGGACTTCCGGTATACACCGTTTCAGCAGGTAATTCCGTCCATAACCAGTGGTCACAGGAGTTCAGATACTCTGGTAAAATCAGTGAAAAGGTCAGCGGGGTTGTTGGTTTATTTGGTCTTTGGCAGGATCTGGGCACAGACCCTGTACATACCGAAGAAACAGGATCTGCCTTTTGGCGTTTTCAAAAAAGCTCTACCAGTGCTTTGTGGCAGACACCGGGATTATTTGATAATTTTGGAATCAAGACCGTTTACGGGATTAAAAGCACAAGCTTGGCAGCCTATACACAGATTGATTGGGCTGTAACGCCAAAATTACATATCCTCCCAGGGCTGCGCTACAACTACGATAAAAAGGTGGCTAACTACGATAGACAGACCTATGGTGGTTTGCAGACCTCAGATCCCGCCCTGCTTGCCTTAAAGAACGGTGTATATACCAATCAGACTTTTGATGTCAATGCGGATGCAGACAATTTCTCTGGTCAACTCTCCGCAAGATATCGCTTCAATCCGAAGATAAATGCTTACGCAACGTATTCAATCAGTTATAAACCTGTCGGTATCAACGTCGGCGGATTGCCCACAGCCAATGGAGCGGTGTTGCTGGATCTCGCCGAAGTAAAACCTGAGGCTGTCCGTCATAAGGAAATTGGTGTGAAGACAAATCCAACACGCAATTCACTCCTCAATCTGACCGTCTACCAAACGGATATCAAAGACTATCAAACGCAAGTGCAGACACCCGAGCCTGGGGTAAACCGTGGTTATCTGGCCAATGCCGAAAAGGTACGTGTAAAGGGTATTGAATTGGATGGAAATATCAACATCGGACATTTTCTCCGATTGAATGGAGCATTGGCCTATACTGATGCCAAATATGTTAAATTTACCAACGCACCTGTTCCCTTAGAAGAGGTTGGCGGAGCGCAAGCTTTTAAAGATATCTCTGGTGGCGTCCTTCCTGGTGTTTCCAAATGGTCCTGGTCCTTGGGCGGCGAAGCGAATAAAAGTGGGAAGCTGATCGGAATTAATGGATCTTACTTTTTGGGCGCAGACCTATTTCACCGGTCTAAATTCTCATCCAGTTCCTCACCATCACAGTACCTAAACATTGATGCCTATTCGGTATTGAACGCTCGGCTAGGATTCAGGGGATCGAATGGTATTTCGGTGTTTGTTTGGAGTAGAAATCTAACCAATAAAGATTATTACGAACAATTGCTGGCAGCACCTGGAAGCTATGGACAGTATGCAGGAGTAGTTGCCGATCCGCGGACTTACGGTGTTACACTGCGATACAATTGGAAACAAGGAAATTAAATCCGTAATTCATATTATATTTTTATCGACCGTCTCCATTTCGTTATGGGGACGGTTTTTGTTTTGCGCTAATTTTCAATAGCTCCTTTTTTTATATATGGAAATTTGTATCTTAAATCATCATTAAGGTGAATGATTTGCGCATGAACGAAAAAGAGCTTTTACAACACTATAAAACAAGCGGTGACTTGTCTACGCTGGGGAAACTATATTCGCCCTATATGTCCTTGCTTTATGGTGTGTGCTTTAAATACTTACAAGACCCCGACCGTAGTCAGGATGCTGTGATGCAGATATTTGAAGAACTTATCACGAAGCTTCGGCAATATGAAGTCGATAATTTTAAGAGCTGGTTACACGTTTACAGCAAAAATTATTGCCTGATGCAGTTACGTAAAGATAAGCGGACAACACAGGTTGATATTGAAGACAATTTGTTCGAAAGTGAACAAAAGTTAAATGATACCAGTGAAGTCAAATGGGAAGAAAAAGACTTTGAGAAACTGGAGGGATGTATGCAGACTTTAAACCACGAACAACAAGAATGTGTACGTTTATTCTATCTCGAGCAAAAATGTTATAAAGATATTGCAGATTTGACCGGATATGACTTGAATAAGGT
This sequence comes from Sphingobacterium sp. UBA2610, assembly GCF_002339225.1. Taxonomy (NCBI): domain Bacteria; kingdom Pseudomonadati; phylum Bacteroidota; class Sphingobacteriia; order Sphingobacteriales; family Sphingobacteriaceae; genus Sphingobacterium; species Sphingobacterium sp. UBA2610. The sequence continues at coordinate 132,048 of NZ_DDKA01000019.1, read as the reverse complement.
CAAGAGTGCTATTCAAAATGGAAAGCGCAATCTAAAAATCTGTATGGAAAGGAAAGAAAATGGAAAATAATTATCAATTATCACGGATTCATAATTACATCCATGGTTTGATGACTAAGGAGGACATGTTTCAACTGGAACGAGAAGCATTGGAAGATCCCTTTTTACAAGATGCTATCGATGGTTATCGATTACAAAATGGTGTGGATGCCCGACAATTGAGTCTATTGCAGCAACGTCTCAATCGTCGTGTAGAAGATACAGTTGCGACAAGACATGCCCAATATTTCACTTGGCAGCGTCTGGCGATAGGTGCTACCGCAGGGGTACTTTTTGTGACTTTATTGGCCTTGCTCTATTTTAAACATTTTAGCGGTAAAGCGGAGCGTACAACGGATGTAGAGTTGAGCGAGCCTGAAAATAAGGTGTCTGTTGAACCATTGTTGGATGGAGGTGATGCAACGCCGCGTGAAGGATGGAAAATTTTTGAACAGTACCTCAATCAGAAGTCCGTTACATCTGTAAGAGGAGGCGAAATTATTGTCAATTTTACAATCGACAAAAATGGAGTGCCTACTCATATCAGTGCTGAAGGACAACCAGATCAGTCGCTCGTTGATGAAGCGGTTCGACTTTTGCAGTTTGGGCCAAAATGGCAGGGAACAAAAGGGCGTCTGAAAATTGTGTTCCCCGTCAAAGAGGAACGGAACTCGGCACAAGTAATTGTAATTAAACCGCCGCATTGTTTTGGAATCGAAAAAAAATAATAGTGATAAAAAGCAGCGAGCCATTTCTTTCATAGGAAATGGCTCGCTGCTTTTTTATATAGTCTGAATTACTTAAAATGCATATCTCAGGCCTAATTGTACTTGATAAGGATTACCATTTAAATTGGATACTCCCACACCAGAACTCATATTATAAATATATTGTTGACTGGTTGCATCAAAGCTTTTGATGGCATATAGATTTTGCTTACCCAGATTGTGTCCTACACCCCAAGTTTTTTTCAATAGGTTGGCTACATTGAAAATGTCTATCGAAGCTTCAATGCCATGTTTCTTGTAAACTTTTAGATTTTTAGCCAAATGTAAGTCAAATACGCCGTAAAAACCGTTGATGCCGCCGTTTCTTTCGGCGATGCGGTCGAGGTTACCATTGATGTATTTTTTAATGCTCTGTTCTGCCTTTGGATCATCCAAAATGGCTTGAATGCCCGATTTGATGTAATCGGGTGTGTTTTTATTGCTGGGGTTGTAAACGAAGGCAAGATCGTTGGAATTTACAAAATCACCATTAACATTCCCGTTAACCGCTAGGGAATAGCGCGTTCCTGCAATTCCGCTAAAACGTAAACCCATAGATACACCCCATAGCGATGGCATAGTACCATAAAAAACAACTTTATGGCGGAATTGATTGTCCGAATACGTCATCGTACTCAAGTCGCGTGGATCATCTTTCACCATCAGCGAAAGGGTAGCGGAATTTGCGACGTTGCCGTTGTAGGAGGTATTGTCTTTTGTGTCGTTCCAGGTGTAAGATACGGTTATCTGCCCGTCTTTATAATAACGATAAGTTCCGTCCAGCACAACCGTATAAGAATTGTTTTTTCCTTCACTGTTCATTTCCAGTACGCGGCCTATTTGTTTTGTTTTACGGCTATTGGTCCAGTTGGCGGCACCATTTGTCGTATTGATGCTTGATGCCGGAACATACACCCCACGGTTACCTTCGGCGGTCAGCCTAAAGTAAGGATCCTCCACCATATTGCGATCTACATACATATAATTGTTGCGCCCCCAGGTTCCGTAAGCGCTTAAACCGATGCGTAGCGAAGGTGTGAAAAAGTGATTGATGGAAATATTCGCTTTATATACAGTTGGCACTTTTACATCCTTGCTATTGGTATTGATGGTAACAAGTTTTTCGATCTTCGGGTTGTCCAGCAGTTCGCGCCCTGGAGCTGTATCGGGGTCTTGGCGATATCCTGCAAAATTTGGTTTGGGAATTAAAGTAGGGTCAGTAATATCTACACCGGCAATGCGTGAGCCATCAAACAACATATTGTTTAACATAGAATAGGGGTTGAGGGCCGAACCGAATATACCAGCGCCAAAACGGATTATATTTTTCTTTTCTTCATTGATATCCCAGTTGAACTGCACGCGGGGTTGTATCTGAAAAGTGTTGATACCATTATCGGTTGAAAGGCCCAGTTCGTCATAGACTGTTTGGTTGAATGTAGCCTTCTTTAGGTATTTCGTATTGTCCAGACGTAGGCCGCCGACAACATCAAGACCCCTAGCGATTTTAGCTTCCATCTGTCCATAGAGACCTACAGCTAGATTGTTGACCAAGGTGTTTTCTTTGTCAGTCATATATACATCACGGGCATAGCGATAAGAAGTCAGGTTATCGAAATTTTGTAGACCAGTAAAATAGAAACGACCATTCATTTCGCTGCCGTAGCGGAAATCCATGTTCGTATACATGACATCTGCACCGAAGGTATATTTGATTTTATCTGTGTTATAATAGAGGTTGTTGACCAGTTGTAACATATTTCCGTTGAACCATTCTGGTGCATAACGCTGACCACCAAGCTGTATTGAATTGGTATATTTATTTGTGCCGTCCACCGATTGAACAGATTCAACGATCGCACGTGGAATACTGTGTGACTGATCAAATCCAGCTACATTGTGCTGTGCTTCAGAACGCTCATAAAAATGTTGCACCTTCAAATCGTTGGTCAATTTGGAACTGATCGACGTGCGCAAGGAGGCCATGAGGCTGTTGTTAATATACCTTCTGTTGGTGTAGGATTCAAAAGCATTGATGCCTGTATTGTCTCCCTCTTGTTGATTGTCCATGTCGTAGACAAAGTTGTTCCGAATAGTCAATAAGTTTTTATCGTTCAATTGCCAATCAATGCGGGCGAAGGCCGCGTCGGTCTTTTTCTTCTTGTCAAAGGAACCAAACAGGCGATCGGCACTTGCACCATATTTACCTACAGCAATGCGGGTAAACTCATCTAATGTAGCCTGGGTTACTTTGTAACGTGCAATGTCCTCCGTTGTTTGAATGTCTGCGATCTGAAGAGGACGGGTGTCCATCTGACGGTCCCAAGTTACAAAGAAGTGAGCTTTGTCTTTTATGATTGGACCTCCAAGTGAGAATCCATATTGATAGGTGGAGAATTTTTGTTTTCGGGCTGTTCCATTGAGGTTGTACTTACTCGAAAGCCAACCTGCCCGGGCAAAAGTAAATGCACTTCCAGTTAACGTATTTGTACCGGATTTGGTTACGGTGGTAATGCTGCCCCCTCCGCTGCGACCGAATGTGACATCGTAGTCATTGGTCACTACTTTGAACTCTCGAATGGCTTCCATGGAGATTGAATAAGCTCCGCCGCTATTTCCACCGGCCACTGTGCTGCGCGAATTCATTCCGTCTACCGTAAAATTGGTCGATGAAGCGCGCTGTCCAGCTAGATTTGTACCACTGCTGACAGGCGATAAATCAATCAGAGAGGAAAAATTACGTCCATTTACAGGCATTTTTTTGAGGTCATTGGCCGTAATGGCGGTAGATGCACCCAATGTCTTGATCTTGTTTTTTAGGTCAGCCGCAGTGCCTTGAACGATAACTTCATCCAATTTATTTTCAGCTGACGATAAGGTGAAATCCACATTGAGTTCGTCACCATAGCTCAATTTATAGTCGGTCTTTTTTTGTTCTGCATAGCCAACGTGGTTGATTGTGATGCTGTATGGCGAACCCAAAGGTAATTGCTGAAAGGTATAGACACCATTTTGGTTGGTCAGTGTCGTTTGTTTAAATCCTGTTGATTCATTCCTTACCGATACAGATGTTCCTTTTACAGGCCCATTGTTGTCTATGATCCGACCTGTAATCGTCGCTTCGGTACCCTGAGCCCAACTGTTGGTTGGAATTTGGAGAAATGTAATAATGGTTAATACCATTAACCAAACGATGTTTCTTTGCATAATAATTTCACTTTTTAGTTGATTAGCGTCTGTCACAAGTATGTTGCGAAATTATCTCTGCAAGATTGTTAAATGGTTAAGATCTCATTATGAAATATTTAATAAAAATGGGTTTTGATGGTCCGTCATGCATAATTAATTAACCTATAAACAGCGAGCGGCTCAGATACCTCTAAGCCGCTCGCTGTTTATTATAAAGTTGAGAAGATTTATTCTTCCCAACGAATTTTATCTGCAATTGGTGTGCGGATAGGTTCGCGCGCCTCAGATTGATGGTGTCCTAAGTAGAATAGACCAATACATTTTTGATTTTCTTCGAGATTTAAGAAACCACCCAAATGATTGATTAAACCGGGAGTCGCCCAGTATCCACCAATGTTTAGCGAGTGTGCAGCTAACCACATGTTTTCAACTGCTGCAGCTGTACAGGCCAATTCTTCCCATTCGGGAACTTCACCTGTATAATTGACAACAATAGCGATCGCAACGTTTGACTGTGTTGCTTTTTTGCCCATTGTTATTTCTGTTGCCTCAGTGTACTTCTCTGCTGGTGTTACCGATTTGTAAATACGTGATAACTCCGTGCCCAAACGTTCCAATCCCTCTTTGCGGAAGATGACAAAACGCCAAGGTTGTGTCCTTTTATGTGTTGGAGCAGCATTGGCCGCTTCCAAGATACTCAAGATATCTTCTTTACTGACTTCTTCTTCAGTAAAGGAAGCTTGAAATACTGATCTTCTGTAGTGTATTGCCTTTAATACGTCGTTTTTCATTATAATTTATTTTTCCTTTATGCTTTTTCTTCCCATAAAGATACAACATGCAAAATTGTTTTGACGGCTTTTTCCATATCTTGTACAGCTACCCACTCTTGTTTTCCATGGAAAGCATGCCCTCCGGCAAAAATATTTGGACAAGGCAGCCCCATAAACGAAAGACGGGAGCCATCTGTTCCACCACGGATACTTCTTCTTTCGGCTACCATTCCTGCTCGGTTGATGGCTTCCATCCCGATTTCCATAATTTCAGGATGCTGATCCAGCACTTCTTTCATATTACGGTATTGTTCTTTTACAACAAAAGTATAAGTACAGTTTGGATATTGCTCCACGATTGATTTTGCAATACCTTCCAGTTCATCTTCATGTTTCTTGAGATTGGCCGTAACGTGATCACGTACGATAAATTGAATTTCTGCTTTTTCCACAGATCCACTGATATGAACAGGATGTACGAAACCGTCTTTTTTGTTGGTGCTTTCAGGTGAAAGCCTATCTTTCGGTAGCGCCTCAATTATAGCACTGGCGATTTTGATGGCGCTTTGCATCTTCCCTTTAGCAAAACCTGGATGCACCGATACGCCATGAATAGTTAATGTAGCTCCATCTGCGGAAAATGTTTCATCTTCGATGGTTCCGGCTCTTTCACCATCCATGGTATAAGCGAAATCTGCTGCTAAACGTTTTAAATCTGCTTTATCAACACCTCTACCAATCTCTTCATCTGGCGTAAAAAGAATTTTGATGTCACCATGTTTGATTTCAGGGTGTTTCATTAATAAACGGGCAGCATCCATGATTTCGGCCACACCTGCTTTGTCATCTGCACCGAGTAAAGTAATGCCACTCGCTGTAATGATATCATGGCCAATTTGATTGGCTAGATCGGGATGTTCGGCATATTTGATGATAATACTATTGTCGTCAGGAAGCACAAGATCTTGGCCCTGATAGTTAGCATGAACCAGTGGTTTTACATCTTTTCCAGAAGAGTCCGGAGATGTATCCATATGAGAACAGAAACAGATAACGGGAACTTGCTTTGTGGTATTGGATGGAATAGTTGCGTAAATATATCCATTTTCATCCATTGCCGCGTCTGAAATACCCAATGCCAGCAACTCCGTTACAAGTAACTTTCCTAGGTTCTTTTGCTTTTCTGTAGAAGGACATGTTGGTGAATTTGCATCAGATTGTGTGTCAATCTGTACATAGCGTTGAAATCTTTCGGATACCGAAAAATCACTTATGTTGTTGATCTCAAATGTGCTCATTTTCTAATAGCCCTAATGTGATAAGGGTGGTCAAACTTAGATAAATTGCTTTTTATTTGCAATTTAATTTGGTTGCATTTACAAACAATTTACCCTTCATACATGCGTTTGACGCTATTGTAACAAATGGGCAATAACAGAAAGGGATCGGAGCGGATAGAATCCTAATTTTCCTAAAGAGAATGTACCGCTAAAGAAAATGTATCGCTAGATAGCATTGTGCTGGAGATCTTTTGAGCTGTTTGGTTTATCCATGGATAGGAAAAAAGAAATCATGATGGTCCTGCATCAATTAAAACCTTCATGACTTCGCAGACACCAACAGCAATGAAAGCAAACTGAAGGTTCTTCCTGGCCAATAAGACCAGACAATTTCAGATAAAAAAAGGACCTATAAAATTATTGACAGGTCCTTTTTTTACATGTAAATCGTGTTCTATTTCTTTTGATCAGCGTAACCAAATACCTTCTGCAGGATATTGGTATTTCTACTGCCATCTATGTTGTGTCTAATTTTTGACTCCTGGTCGGCAACTTTGATAAATAGACCATCTATTGCTTTCTGCGTAACATATGCCGTAAGATTTGTCTCCACTTTATTGCCTAAAGGAAGGTTGTTGTAAGCTGTTGTCAATTGGGTCCAGTACTGGTCCACATTGTTTGTACCCATAGCAGATTTGATAACAGGACTAAACTTGTTTGTTAATTCGGTCGATGTATTTGTTTTAAAAAACGTTGTCGCGGCGTCTTCTTTGCTGCCTAAAAGAATGTTGGTTGCATCTGTAATCGTCATCTTCGAAAGTGCATTGACAAATACTGGGGCAGCCTCTTTAACGGCTCCCTCCGCAGCTCTGTTCATGCTCTGTATAAACTGATCGCACAATTTCCCCATCCCAACAGCATGAAGCGTTTTTTCTACTTTCTGTGCTTCGGCAGGCATCAAAATCTTTACTGCTGCATCTCCCAAAAAACCATCCTTCTTGGCTAGAGATTCGATACTCAGATTTAAGCCGTTGCTTAAAGCCTGTTTGATTCCCAACGATGCATCCTTATTGGACAAAGATGCCAAGGTATTCGATTTTGATGCTATTGCGGTCGTATTTGTTGTTGTCGTTGTTTTGGTACTGTCGGTCTGGCCCTGATTTGCTTTTGCCAATGTCTCACTGATTTTCTTAAAAATCTGTGCTTCGCTTGCATTGGAATAAAGTAATCCGGAGACAAATAGTGTACAATATAATAGTGGAAATTTCATCATGTTTTTATTTTGCTGTCAAAATTAAACATATCGACTGTTAATTTATGTGAAAGTTAAAACCAATTGCCAGGAAACATAGCTATTGTCTGGAATCGTAGCAGATACGCTACAGCGTGCTGAGTCCCTATTCCTGATGCGGTGTAAATAAAAGCTGTCCCACAAAATAAAACAGCAGATCCTAAGCGAACCTGCTGTTTGTGTTATAGGGTTGTTGTTATTAACAAGACATTATTTCCAGGAGAGTGTCGTTGCTACTGGAAAGTGATCCGACGGAAATTTATTCATGTAGGTGTCGGTCAGGATACCATATTTTTTTACCTGGAAAGGTTTGGTGATAAAGATATGGTCTATGCGGCCTGTTGGTCTGATGCTTTTGCCCCATCCGTTGAAGGAAGAATTCGGTTCATATTTGAAAGGAGCCAATTCATGTACGTCGGTAACTACTTTGCTATTGGCAAGTGTAAAATAAGCCTCATCTTGTTCATCCACATTGAAGTCTCCGGTTAAAATGAGCGGTAGATCTTTGGCAAACTCTTTTGCTTTTGTCAGAATCAATTTTGCACTTTCGGTACGTGCAGTACGACCGATATGGTCAAAATGTGTATTCATAAAGATAAAGCGTTTTTTGTTGGCCTTGTCTTCAAAGATACCCCAGGTACAGATTCGCGGTAGTGCTGCATCCCAGCCTTTATTCGGGTGTTCGGTATCTGAGGCTGAAAGCCAGAAAGTTCCACTCTTTATCGCTTTAAAGCGATTTGTATTGTAATAAATCGCCGAGTGCTCGCCCTCTTGTGCACCATCGTCGCGACCTACACCCACGTAATCAAATCCAGGAAGGAGCTTTTTGAGATCTTGAACCTGATCAAAAAAACCTTCTTGGATACCAAAGATATCAAAACCATGGTATTTGATCAGATTGGTAAGCGGGACTTTCCGGTCGTTCCACATGTTATCGACATCGACGGTATTTCTTTGGCGTATATTATAACTGCCTGCAATAAATTCCTGCCCATACGATAGGAAAGATAAACACAGTGCTATAACGAGAAAAAGACTTTTTTTCATTTATTTGAATTATTTATGCTATTTATGAGTGATCTTCATGTGTTTAAATGAACTCGTTTCACTCGGTTATTTGTTCATCATTTATTCTTTATATAAAGGCAATCATGCTGCCTCGGGCGACACGAGTGTTTAGTTTCATCGCTATAAATGTCCTTTGTTCACTCGGTTTGTCCTTATTTCTTTAATATGCGGAGCAACAACTCAGGTTCATCAGTGGTAATAAAATCAATTTTCTGATCGATTAGATTTGTCATTTCTTCTTCTGTGTTTACGGTCCATGCATTCACTTTCATACCAAGTTGATGCGCATCTTTCAGCCATGTCGCATTCTTTTTAAAGACGGAAAAGTGATAATCCACCCCATTAATCCCAGCAGCTTTTACATCTGAAGGAGATTTATCTCCTGTAAGATATTGGATATTAGCCTTAGGAGCCAATTCGTGGATCTTTTGACAAGCTTCAAAGCTGAAGGAAATGTAATCCGTAATTTTCTCAGCTTTTAAGCTTTTGACCATTTCAACCGTTTTTGTGGTCGCTTCAAGCGTACGCTCGACCCCAAGTTTATTGATTTTCAACTCAAGGATAAGGCGTAAACCCTTTAATTTTTTTCCAACATTAATATATTCTTCCAACGTGGGAATGGATTCACCGTTAGGATGTTTCTTTTCTAAGAGCTCTTTGTAGGTTGCCGTTGCGATATCAATGCCATAGAAATCATTGTCATGGTTGACCACAAGAATATTGTCTTTGGTCAAATGTACATCAAACTCGGATCCGAAGAGCTTGAGTTCGTGGGCCGCTGTTAAGGAAGCAATGGAATTTTGCGGAAGATGGCTGTTTTTCCATACGCCACGATGTGCAATGGCTTTCGTTTGTGCGAATAATGCGGAGGATGAGATTACCATAGCCAGTGTCAGACAGCTAAAAATATGTTTTTTCATGCTATAATTATGTATGAGTGTTTGTTTTCAACGGCATAATGTGCACGTTTCACTCGGTGATTTATTCCTATTCTACGTATTTATAATACCGATTACGATACTAGCAGTAAAAATCGACCTTGGTGACAGGATCGTTTCTTACAAATTTGTTTAAAAGCTGATTTTACATGGAACAAAAAAAGTGGTACTTTTTATCTCGATGTACAAGATCTAAAGTACCACTTTTATATTTAGGAATTGTTAAGTGTAATTTATTTTTTACCATTCCATTCAGCCATAAACTCATCCAGAAAGTTGAGCATATAGTCATGACGATGTGCTGCTATTTTTTTTGCAGCCTCTGTATTCATCTTATTCTTTAACAATAATAGCTTTTCGTAGAAGTGATTGATTGTAGGAGCTTCCGAATGTTTGTACGCTTCCTTATCCTTATATTCTTGAACAGGAATGTTCGGATTATACATCTCACGGCCTTTATTACCACCAAAGCTAAACGCACGGGCAATGCCTATTGCACCGATAGCATCCAAACGATCTGCATCTTGCACGATTTCCATCTCTTTTGAATGAAATGACACTTCCCCCAAACTTGCTTTGAAAGACATATTGAAGATGATTTTCTTCACATGGTCAATGATTTCAGGTGAAATTTCTAGACTTGCCAAAAACTCTCCGGCAACACGAGGGCCTATTGTTTCATCACCATCATGGAATTTACTGTCAGCGATGTCATGTAACAGTGCCGCCAATTCGCAGACCATAACATCCGCTTCTTCATCTTCTAAAATTAACTTCGTATTGTTCCATACGCGTTGAATATGCGACCAATCGTGGCCTGCTTCTGCAAATTTCAATCGATCTTGCACAAATGCTACTGTGCGCTCAATAATGTTATTCATACAATACTTTTGTTTTTTCGCGAGTACCCTCGTATAATTCGTATTCTAATAATCTACAATCTAATTTACCATTATAAAATTCTATGCGTCGGGACGCACGTAGCCCGATTTTCTTTGCCAGATCTGGATTTCCGGTAAATATATAGCCTCTATAACCTTTGCACTCCTGTTTCATGAAATCCCCCATACGCTTATAGGTAATCTCTAACTTGCTGTGCGTGCCCAGACGTTCACCGTATTCAGGATTGAATAAAATGACACCACCTTCTTTAGGAACGTGTGTTTCGGCAAAATCGCATACTTCAAACGAAATTAATTGCTCCACACCAGCAGTTCTTGCATTCATCTTTGAGACGTTGATTGCCTCCTCTGAAATATCGCTTGCAATAATTTGTGGAGCCGCTTTTTTATTGATCTGATCTTTGAGTAGTCGGCGCTCCTGGAAGAAAACTGTTTCATCATAACCGATGAAATGCATAAATGAATAGTTCATGCGCAGCAACCCTGGTTTTCTGTTTGTTGCTATCAGTGCCGCCTCAATGGCTAAAGTTCCGGATCCACACATCGGATTTACAAAAGGTGAATTACCATCCCATTTGGAAGCAATAATTGTTGAGGCTGCAAGAGCTTCCAGCATTGGCGCTTTTCCAGGGATCTTACGGTAACCATGTTTTGCCAGTGTCTCGCCTGAGGTATCGAGAAAAATTTCAGCACGGTCATCTTTCCAGTACAAGTGGACAACCGCTTTATTATTGTCCGGACCTGAATTAGGGCGCAGACCTTTTTTTTCCTTTATACGGTCCACAATTGCATCCTTAACCTTTACGTTTGCAAATAAAGGCGTGCTGATTGTCTCATTATCAACATTAGAGCTGACAGAGAAATATCCGTCAAATTGAATAAGTTCTTCCCAGGCAATTTTACTCAATTCTTCATAGAGCTCCGTCGGATTATTGGCTGTAAACTCCTTTAACGAATACAAAATCTGAGAGGCTGTGCGTAGGTTCAGATTAAGCTTGATCGTATCGTTTATACTGACCTTTAATTCTACGCCTGTAGGGAATGCCCTGACAATGTCAAAACCTAACTCTTTAACTTCCTGTTGCAAATAAGGTGATAAGCGCTTATTGCACGTTATAATAACTTTATTGGGGGTGTTGAAAACTTCCATCATATTTTGTACAAAGTTAATTAAACTCTTCCTCAAAAATTGCTTAATTTTACGCTTTAATATTTATTTTTTTGATTATGGAAATTAGAGGAAAAGTACACGAGATAGGAGCGACACAACAAGTGACAGAATCATTCAAAAAACGCGATATGATTGTAGCTTATGCCGAAAACCCACAATTTGTTGAGTATATCCGTTTTGAGGCAACACAAGACAGAACGTCAATTTTTGATAACCTTGCAATTGGTGAAGAGGTAGAAGTATCTTTTAATCTTCGTGGTCGTCCTTGGACTAATAAAGATGGCGTAACAACTTATTTCAATTCATTAGTAGCATGGCGTGTTACAAAATTAGGTAATGCTGCTCCAGCTCCATCTTCTCCAGGTTACGCAGATATGCCTGCCCCTGTAGATTTGGCGGGTTCATCAGATGATGACGATCTACCATTTTAATCTGAATAGGATTGTATAGCCTATCGCCACGCGGTAGCAAATAGATTATTTAAACTGTTCGCAATACAGTTATTTACGATAGAAAGGCTTCCTCAAGAAGCCTTTTTTCTTTGGAATCCAGTAGGCGTGCCTGATTTTTCTTGGCGCTGAAATTGCTTGCTATATGGTATCGTACATCAAAAACAACAGATATGAAATTAACCGTATTGTTCTCTTGCTTAGCAATGATTTCGCTAAGTGCATGTAATCAAACCTCAAAAGATAGTCAGCATACAACCGCAGATTCCACTGCACATGAGACTGTGGCGGTGGATACTGCCCATACATCTCAGAATTCGTTGGATTGGGCCGGTACCTATGAAGCTACTATTCCCTGTGCTGATTGTGAAGGTATCAAAACAAATATCACCTTAAAAAATGATAATACCTTTGCCATCGTCAGTGAATATATTAATAAAAATACCAAGGTCGAAGATAGTGGTAAAGTCATGTGGCACGACAACGGATCCGTTGTTCATCTCACAGGGAAGGAAACAAATATGAAACTGAAGGTGGGTGAAAACAAGCTGATTGGGCTAGATCAGGAAGGCCATGCGATTGAAGGCCCCAATGCGCATCTTTATGTATACAATAAGGTCGAAGGCGAGAAATTGTAAAACGAAGCTCCGATAACGGAATTAGCCACTGATGTATTTACCGTATGGAACTTTTCGTAATAAATAGGTCAGTAGGGCGCTAGCCAACAACGTGAGCACCGTTGCTGCCGGGATTTTCCACAAAGTGGATAAAGGAAGCAAAGGATGAATATAATTGAGCAGCAAAATATGGCAAAGGTAAATGCCAAAGCTGTGGATGTCGATAAATTCCCAGAAGGCGTTGAGTTGTTCTGGGAGCTTAAGGCCTTGCACGAAGACGAATAAAAAGCCTGCACTCAATGCGATGTTGGGGGAAAGATAGTTGTAAAGTGTCGGATCAAATTCACCTCGGGAGCTACTTAGATAATATGTCCCCGATGCTGTAATTAAACAGCAGATCAGAAAAAATGTAAAACTTGACAATTTTACCATTGGGATAGGGTAATTACGTAAGTAATGGCCCAAGACCAAATAGCCTGCATAACCCGAGAAAAAGGTCAGGTCAAAATTAGGTAGGTAACTATTGAACCATTTATTCGTAAAAAATAACGCTGCAAACCACAATCCCAAAAAGATCTCAAGCTCTCTCTTACTGCAGTTGCCCACAATTTTGCGTATGAAAGGAACTGCAAGGTAGAGCCCAAGTATCATATATAGGTACCAAAGGTGCGCATTCGTTCCTGACTTTAAGCGAATTAACACAATGTTGATAACTTGTGGAAAACCGATATAGTCAAAATCGATATAACGGACAAAATAATAGAAAAGATAGACGATGCTCCAAAAAAGAAAAGGCGGGACAATTTTCAATAAACGTTTCCGATAAAATTGTCCCGTACTTTCGTCTTTCTGCAACAGGAGGGCACCTGAAATAACGACAAACAGGGGTACCGCAAAGCGCGAGAAGCTATTGAGCCAATTGGCATAACTCCAGTCGAATGATTCAAATTCATTGCTGTTTAAGTAGCCCGAAGAGGAATGAATCAAGATAACGAGGAATATCGCAACAATACGTAGTATACTGATATAACTTGTTCGCGCCATTTGATTATGCTGTTTTTATTGAGTTTTATTGTCGTAGACTTTCAAATATAGCAAAGTCAGGAGTGCTCCAATGCTCGCCATGCCCACACCAACGAGGGAAGGTGTATTATAAGCTAAACCCCAGGTTATTGGGATTCCACCTAAAAATGCACCTAAGGTATTCCCGAGGTTAAAGGCTGCCTGACCACCTGCTGCGGCCAATGTTGCTGCTTCTTTTGAGGCGCGGATCAACATCAGTTGTGTCGGCGAACCAATAGTGAAGGACACCAGTCCTGTAATAAAGGCTAAAGGATAGGCTGTCCAGCCCAGTGGTGATATAAAGTAGACCATCACAAGGCATATCGCCATAGCGGAGAAACTCGCGATTGCCGCTTTGGTTGGGGAGATTGTATCAGCCAGTTTTCCGCCGATAAGATTTCCGAAAAACATACCAACACCGATCAGGATCATAATCAAGGGGACACGATCAGCAGCGATGCCCGACACATTGGTCACCAAAGGCGCGATGTAGCTGATCCAGGCGAAAAGTCCACCGGTGCCTATGGCAATAATAGCCATTAATAACCAGGCAATTTTTTTGTTGAAGAAGTTTAACTGACTAAAGATATTATTTCCTTTGGCGGCCTCAATTTTTGGCATCCATGCATAAATTGCTGCAAAAGTGATTAATCCCAATATACTGATAATACCATACGTTAAACGCCATGAATAATGATGGCCTAAATAGGTGCCGAGTGGTACTCCAGCCAAATTGGCAATAGTCATTCCGGTAAACATAATGGATATAGCCTGTGCTTCTTTTCCTTTCGGAGCCAGTCTTGCTGCCACGACAGACCCAACACCAAAAAATGCTCCATGGGGAAGTCCGGCCATAAAACGGGAGAGACTAATCAAAAACTGTCCCGGTGCAATACTGAAAAGGCCATTGAAGATAAAAAAGAGCAGCATTAAAAAGAGTAATACCTTCTTCGGAGGATATTTTCCTGTAAATAGCACTAATGTTGGGGCACCTACAACGACACCCAGTGCGTAGAGTGCAATCAGGTGAGCAGCGGTAGGGATTTCGATATGAAGATCTTTGGCAATGTCAGGCAGGATGCCCATCATCGTGAATTCGGTCATTCCGATGGCAAGTCCGCCAAATGCCAAAGCGATAATTCCTTTGTTCATTGTATTTTAAGGTTGAGGTTGTACGATAATGGTACGAAGATAGTAAATAGATTGTACTAAAAATTATTGATACCTTTTTTGAGGGACACAAGTAATATTTTTAGTCTTTCTTAAGATGATCTGACGTTGATCTAACCTGCTTTCCAGTACCACCGAATCTGCAGTATGATAAACGACTTTAAAGCGGGGGATATACTGACCGGAAAGATAGCAACCTGAAATCTTCTGTTTGCCATTCTCCTTGGTATAGATACCATCGACAATGATGGAGTCTCCGCGCAAAACATAAATACCTTTTGCATGTTCTGTCCAGGAGCCATTTTTGTAACAGCTATCTGGTATGGTTTGTACTTTATTGTTGACGTGCATGGTCGCGTAAACAGAGTCACAGGTAAACTTGAAGTCGGTCAAGGTGTATTGCATCATCTGCTGCTGTCCAGGAATGCTGTCTTGGACCCATTCTCCCTGTAAAAAGGGGGCACCTTCGCTCTGCATATCCGAATTGAATTTGCAGGCTGTAAAAAAGAAAAACATACCTATGGCAAGCGCCAATAGGTATGTTTTTGTTCGTATATTTTTTATTGAAATAAAAGTCACAGCTTATTTTAAACTTCCAACCATATCTTCTGGTTTTACCCAAGCATCGAAATCTTCAGGAGTCACATAACCTAAACGCACTGCTTCTTCTTTAAGCGTAGTGCCATTTTTATGCGCTGTCTGCGCGATTTCTGCCGATTTATAATAACCAATTTTTGTGTTTAGAGCGGTTACCAGCATCAATGAGTTGTCAACCAATTCTTTGATGCGTTTGTAGTTCGGCTCAATACCAGCTGCACAGTGCTCTTCAAATGAAACACAAGCATCCCCTAATAGGCGAGCAGATTGCAAGAAGTTTGCCGCCATCAATGGTTTGAACACGTTTAGTTCATAGTGACCTTGCGTTCCACCAATCGTAATAGCCACATCATTACCCATCACTTGTGCCGCGACCATTGTCAATGCTTCACATTGCGTTGGATTAACTTTACCTGGCATAATCGATGATCCTGGTTCGTTCTCCGGGATCAGGATTTCACCGATACCTGAGCGTGGGCCAGAAGCCAACATACGGATATCGTTTGCAATTTTATTTAATGCTACAGCCAATTGCTTTAATGCACCGTGTGTTTCAACGATTGCGTCATGAGCTGCCAATGCCTCAAATTTGTTTTCAGCGGTTACGAAAGGTAGGCCTGTAAATTCGGCGATATATTTAGCAACGACAACGTCATACCCCTTTGGAGTATTTAATCCTGTCCCTACTGCAGTACCTCCCAATGCAAGTTCTGATAAATGCGAAAGTGTATTTCTTAAAGCTTTCAGACCATGGTTCAATTGTGCGACATAACCTGAAATCTCTTGACCTAAAGTCAACGGAGTAGCATCCATTAAGTGTGTACGGCCAATTTTTACGACATTTTTAAACTCTTCAGCTTTTTTAGCTAATGTGTCACGCAATTTTTCTACACCTGGAATTGTAACCTCTGCAACAGCTTTATACGCCGCGATATGCATTCCTGTAGGGAAAGTATCGTTAGATGATTGCGATTTATTTACATCATCATTTGCTTTTAACACAGGTTCGCCTTCACCGATCTTATGTCCAGCCAATACTTGTGCACGGTTTGCGACAACCTCATTTACATTCATATTGGATTGTGTACCTGAACCCGTTTGCCAGATAACCAATGGGAATTGGTCATCCAATTTGCCCGCTAAGATCTCATCACATACGGTAGCGATTGCATCACGTTTCTCTACAGGTAATACCCCCAACTCGTGGTTAGCATAAGCAGCTGCTTTTTTCAAATAAGCAAAGCCTGCGACGATTTCGTGTGGCATCGAAGCTGCCGGTCCGATTTTAAAGTTGTTGCGTGAACGCTCTGTCTGTGCACCCCAGTATTTGTCTGCAGGGACTTGAACTTCACCCATCGTGTCTTTTTCAATTCTGAATGACATAGTATGTAAGTATAAGTAAAACGTAAAAATTATAAGTATATGTGCGAAGCACCTAATACATCAATTACAAAGTTACAGGATAATACAGTAAAGAGCAAGGATTAAAGAATAAGGATTGAGAATAAAACCCAATAAGCAGATCTAAAAACCAAGACGTTTTGTTAAGGAATCATTCACATGGTGGAAAACTTGTTTCGGTTTTAATGCCCGCCAAGGTAGCTCATTCAATGCGCCACCGAAATTAATGTAATAATCTATATTCTGTTGCTGGAACTCTTCGATCACATGTTCACGGAAACCGACGCCAGCAATCCAGCCATCATCGATATCCTGAAACCATTCCTCATAGTAAGAGTCGTCTGAAGCATGAAAATTCAGTACATTCTCCCCGATTAGAATAAAATACTTGATGCCTTGACTGATCAATACATCGATAATTTCTCGCTTGAGCAACATAATATCATTGTAGATCGCATCATTCCATTCACCAATCAGCTCGATAATACAGTATTGTTTTTCATAGTCCACAAATAGTATTTTTAGATATAAGGTAAGCGAACCGAATTCGTCCCATTGTGGGTGCAAAAGAAAATTATAGATCTGCTTGTCAAAATCGAATTCGCTATAGATTGTACCATAAAATGGGGATTGTTCATCTTCAGCGGCAATGTAATAGTCCCGCCAGTTGTAATAAGGTTCGATTTCGTGCATAAAGTGGAATCTTTTTCAATTCAAACTAAGATAAATTTACGCGCATTTGCAAGTTAAATTATAGACATCATCTTCATCTGTTGAAATTAAATGTTCGGTGCCCTTATCGGCTGTTCTGTTGTTATTTTTTAATTTTTTACAAAGACTTCTAGCCATGGAAGACGCTGTTTCCGCCTGAAAACAAGGAAGGGAACTTTTTATTTTTAATGTAAAAATATGGGTTCAGGTGCTCGTTTAACCGAATAAACTTGCTATTTTTGATGAAGTAATTAATTGTTGAATAGTTTGTCTCATCTTCGATAATTCATGAAGATTTCCCATGCAGAAAGTATTAAACGAAATATTTTTGTAGCCGCTACATATGCTGCAGTATTGCTTCTTGGCTTGCTGTTGGGGCAAAATTATGCCGAGGAGCAGGGAAGCAACCAAAAAACAACCTTTTCGAGTCTACGCTCGAATGGCAACTCGGACAAATTACAATATCTCATTCAATTAATTGCTGAGAATTACGTTGATAATGTCAGTATAGATACCGTTCAAGACGAAGCCATTGAACATGTCGTATCCCGTTTAGATCCTTTCTCCACCTTTTTAAGGCCGAATCAAGTGCTTGCAAAGCAGGAAACGCTTGAAGGAACATTTGATGGTATCGGTGTGGAGTATTTCCGTCTGAAAGATACGCTACTTGTTGTTGGAATGGTTGCTGCTGGTCCCGCTGAAAAAGCAGGTATGCGTATCGGCGACCGCATTTTAAAGATCGGGAATAAGGATCTTGTCGGAAGAAAGGTAACCGATTCCGAAATTGAAAGGTTAATCCGTGGAAAGAAAGGAACAGCTGTATTGATTGCTATTCAACGTAATGGAGTGGTAATGGCCAATCCAATAAAAGTCATTCGCGATCAGGTAAATGTTTCCAGCTTAGATGCATCCTATATGATCGCTCCGAAAACAGCTTATGTGAAAATTCGGAGATTTGGGCATAAGACAGCAGACGAATTCAGACAGTCGCTCATAGATTTACGGAAAAGTGGGGCGCAGGATCTTATTTTGGATCTGCGTAACAATGGTGGTGGATTTGTCCATACGGCGATTGATCTGGCGGGGCAATTTTTTAAAGAAAAAAGATTGTTGATGTATACCGAGGGTGCCAATGAGCTGCGCCAGGATTTCTATTCGGAGAAAGCTGGCGATTTTGGTGATGGCCGTGTCATTGTGCTAATCAATGAAAGTACGGCATCAGCAAGCGAAATCTTGAGCGGTGCTCTTCAGGATCTGGATCGGGCAACGATTGTCGGCCGCAGGTCCTATGGTAAAGGCTTAGTACAAGAACAATTTGACTTTTCGGATGGCTCTGCAATCAATCTGACTGTAGCTCGCTACTATACCCCTCTTGGAAGATGCATTCAGCGAAAATACACACGCGCCAATTTTGATGCTGCGAAATACATGACAGGCTTCGATTTATGGACGATGGACACTGAATTCAGCCAAAAAGAAATGTTTACCACCAGCAAAGGGAAACTTGTTTTTGGTGGTGGTGGTATTCTTCCGGATGTTACTATTCCGATTGACACCAACGAAACCAGTGCCAAATACCGCGAGATATTTCATTCCAATGCGATCGAAGAATTTGTTTATGATCGCTTCACGAAACATTTGCCCGCATATTCTATCGAGAATTTTATTAGCGGTTACCACTTACCGACAACAGAATTTGATCTATTTATTTCATATCTCAACAGTCAGAAGCGGATTTCGGTCACCGCCAAAGAAGCAAAAAACTTACATGATTTGATTCAATCCGATATCGAGGCCTTGGTCGGTCGCTATTATTTTGGTCGTGAAGCATATTACAAAATCAAAAACCGAAGGGATAAATTTATTGAAATAGGTCTTAAAACATTGGGTTATCAGATGCCTAAGGTTTAAGCCTAAGATCAGACCACACGGGGTAATGATCCGATAATTTCTGTTTGACAATCTGATAATTCATTACCTGAAATTTCTGGCTAGCAAAAATATAGTCGATCTGAAAGATCGGAAGCAGGGCATGATGGGTTACTCCCCAGCCATTACCTTTCTCCTTAAATGCATTATACAGCCTGTCTCCAATTAGATTGACCGAGTAGCTCATTGGCGTATCGTTGAAATCACCTACGGCAATATAAGGATATTGACATTCATTCATGTGCTTCTTTAACGAATGCGCCTGTTCGCTGCGTAGCTCGAAGGCATTCTTAAGTTTGCGGCTCAATTTACGGGTCCTCGAATTATCCGATTCATTATTATTGGACAGGTTTTGGATAAATTCCTTGTCTTCATTTTGCAGCGCAAAAGAACGTAGATGTATATTGTAGATGCGGATCAGGGTGTCCTGTTTTTTGATATCAACATAACTAATCCGGTTGATTCCGTAATCGTTGTCTCTGATGGTTCCTGAATCATAGATCGGGAAACGCGAAAGAACAGCCATTCCATACGCCTCATAATCGTTTTTAGAGCTCGGTTCAAAGAAAAAATAGTCATATCCCAATTTATCTTTGAATTCCTCAGAGAAAACATGTTTTCCCTTAATCTTGCTAATATATTCCTGAAAGCAGATCACATCAGGAGAGATGCTGTCAATAATGCGGACAACGTCGGCTTTAAAGTTCTTTTTCTCATCGTTTACCTTCTTGAACAGATGAGCATTGAAAGTCATGATGCGAAGCGTACGTACCTCCGATGATACAGGGGCATTCTCTTTGCGAATATTCCAATGCTTAGTTAAAAAAGGCCATCCAATGAGGATTGTAACGAGTGAATAAAGTGCAATTTTTCGTTTGCGGAGTAGCCAGTAAAAGATAAATCCAATATTGATAAGGAGAATTGGAAGGTAGCCCAGGCCCATAAATGCAATTGGCCAAAAGGATTTGGGATTAATGAAGGTAGCCGAATAGCTCATAAGCAATGCAACGATCGCAAGCATATTTGCCAGGAACATTGTTTTACTTATAAAGCCCAGTTTTCTTCTTAAAAATGTCCTTTTATCCATCAACCTTGTCACCACTATTGCTTGCCCTAAAGAGCGTTTCTTTTTCATGGTTCGTTAGACTGTCGTAGCCAGAAACAGAAATTTTATCTAAGATAGCATCGATTTCGTCCTGATTGGGTAAGTCATAACGATGTTTCCGATTTGTCGGAATATTGTTACCTACAACGACTTTCATTTTTGCAGGCTTCTGTTGTTTTTTCTGAAAAATCGTAGACCAGTCCATTCCCGATTTTAGCGCATAAGTGAATCCCATTCCAAAAAGTATAACTGCAAAATACGAAATGGCAGCAGGTCGATTGGTCATCGTAAGGGTAAGGAATTCCAATCCAAAATAAATAATAGCCACTAATTTTAGCTTAACAGTACCAATAAGGAGAAAGCGTAATTCGTACTTGGGAACCAAAGTCACAATCGCGGCTAATACCGCTGCCAGGGGAAGAGAACCTCCCATAAGCTGTAAGTTACTTGGCATGGGAATAAGTGACCCAAAGCCCATATAGAGCACGCTGCCGAGCAGCCATGAGGCGATATAGACAAATAGAAATTGCCGTTTGTTTAAGAAGGTAAAGAAGATCTGACCGACCCAATAGAGCCAGAGACTATCAAAAAGTATGGTCCAGAGCTTGACGTAAACGAAATTCGATGTAACCAATGACCAGGGTTGTGCAATAAAGCTTGAGAAATTACTCGGTAAACTTAATAGACGCACCGTAGGTTCCAAAAAGCTTTGTGGTACAATTTTTAATTCGAAGAGCAGGTCTAAAAAATAAATGAGGACAAATAAACAGACCTGAATACTGATCACCAAAGGTACGGGCGAGCCAGTTTTATAGGTTTGTCTCCAAAAATCTTTTAAACCGATGTTATTCATTGCGCACGATATTAATAAATTCCTTTTCTAATCTTCCACAGTTTAAGCAGTAGATAGCCAAATAGTGCACCACCGACATGAGCCAGGTGAGCCACAGAATCCCCTGGTCTAGACAAACTCATATAAATTTCGATGAGAATGAATCCACCGATCATATACTTTGCTTTGACTGGTACAGGAATAAACAAAAATTGAAGCGGTATGTTTGGAAAAAGGTAGGCAAATGCTAATAGAACACCATAAATGGCTCCTGAGGCCCCCAACATCGGAATGAGGTAGGTTAGTGCTTCATTATTTCCGGTATTGGCCATGGCAATAAGTTCGTTTCCGCTTATGCCGTGAAGTGGAGCGAAAGAACCTGTCGCATTATAGAGTTGTATACCATTTACAGCTGTATAAAGAAACCAGGCACCGATTCCCGAAACCAGGTAGAAATTTAAAAAACGTTTTGAACCAAGGACCTGCTCAATCATAGGACCGAACATGACCAGGGAAAACATATTGAAGAAGATATGGCTAATATTGTTCTTGTCGTGCATAAACATATGCGTGATCACCTGCCAAATTTTAAAATAAGGGGAGTCCGGATAATAGACCGCAAGATAATCATATGCTACAGGTACAAGTTGTGATCCAATATAAAATATGATATTGATGATCAATAAATTCTTGATAACAGGTGTCAGTTGTGGAAACATATATTTTATCTTCTAATTTTTGCCAAATTTTTCCGCTAATTCTTGCAATGTAAATGTTACAATCACAGGGTTGCCATAGATGGAGATATTGGGTGAGTGACAGGCAAATAGTCTGTCCACAAGCTCTGCCATTGCTGTATTGTCCAACGCGGTACCAGGTTTAATGGCCGCATTACGGGCAAGGCTTTTTGCAAGATTTTCGCGCTTAGCGAGCTTATACTCAGATTGATTGTTTTTGTAATCCTCCAATATTTTCTCAATCATCTTTATTTCGTCGAATCCTGTCCCTAAGTCTGCAGGAATTCCGTCAATAATATAGGAATTTTTTCCAAATTCACGAATTTGAAAGCCTAAGCCATTGATGTCCTCCAAAAGGTCTTTCATTAATTCATTATCTGCAGCATTTAGGTCCAAAGTCTGTGGAAACAAACTTTGCTGACTCAGCCCTTTATGTTGGTCCAGTTGCGCAAGAAATTGCTCAAAGAGAATACGTTCATGTGCAGCCTGTTGATCAATTAGAATAAATCCAGAGTGAATCTGAGAGACAATATATTTATTATGGAGCTGAAAAAAGAGCTTTGAGGATGACTTATCTTCGACCTGAATGACCTGTGAGCTATCCGTATGCAATTCCGGCTCCGCATGCAATGGCAGCTGAACAGATTCCTCCTCTTCGACGATTTGGTACAGGGAATCCCAATTGCTAGGTATGCCACCTGTTTTCTTGTTAAGTCCTTCAGCGTAGCTTTCTGAACGGGTGTAGCTCGAATTGGATTTCGATTTGTCTGTATCAAATGGATTGAAGTCTGGATTAAAAGTTACCGTTGGAACGATGATTTCATCTAATGCCTTTTTTGTAATAAGATTGGTGAAGCTTGTTTCCTGTTCAAAATCCAAAGATGGCATGATATTGTACCGTCCCAACGATCTTTTTACGGCTGAACGGATAATGGCGTAAATAGCCTTATCGTCTTCATACTTAATTTCGGTCTTGGTAGGGTGTACGTTGATATCGATGCGTGCAGGATCTATGTCGATAAATAATACATAGAAAGGGAATGTTTCGGCCTGTAAAATATCTTCATAAGCATTCATGACTGCATGGTGCAGGTATGGATCACGTACAAAGCGTTTGTTGACAAAGAAAAACTGTTCACCACGTGTTTTTTTTGCAAATTCAGGTTTCCCAACAAAACCTTCTACCTTGATGATGGACGTATCTTCTTCCACAGGGACAAGTCGCTGATTGTAATTGTTGCCAAAAATATGGACAATACGTTGTTTCAGCGTCTCAGCCGGCAAATGGTAGATCTCATTTCCGTCGCTATGTAAGGTTAGGAAAATCTGTGGATTTGATAAAGCAATACGTTGAAATTCATCAATGATATGACGCATTTCTACCGAGTTGCTCTTTAGGAAGTTTCTCCGTGCAGGAATATTGTAAAAAAGATTTTTAACTAAAATATTTGTCCCGGCAGCAACAGCTTCCGGGTATTGGTTGACAACTTTTGATCCCTCTATCTCAACAACTGTACCCAGTTCATCTTCAATGCGGCGTGTTTTGAGCTCTACCTGTGCAATCGCAGCAATGGATGCCATTGCTTCACCACGGAAACCCATCGTACGGATAGCGAATAAGTCTTCAGCCTTACGAATTTTCGATGTTGCGTGACGTTCAAAACAAAGACGAGCATCAGTTACGCTCATGCCACAGCCATTGTCAATGACCTGGATCAATGACTTGCCTGCATCTTTAACAATAAGTTTTATTTTGTCAGCTCCAGCATCAATAGCATTCTCAATCAATTCTTTAATGGCAGACGCTGGTCGCTGCACCACTTCTCCCGCCGCAATCTGATTAGCAACATTATCTGGAAGTAATTGAATAATATCCGACATATAATACAAAGTTAAGAAATATCCATATTTACAGCGTATAAACACTGATGAAAATCAACTGGACATTCCGTATGTTCTTTAAAAGCAAAAACCTTTAATGTGTTCATTTATACAAATGAAATGGATGGCATTGATAAATAGTTGCGCCCTATTCCTCGGCCGTCAAAGTCAGTGTGCGATATCTATTGCCCCATGTAAGACAAAGCTCAAGGAGTTGGAAAACATTCCTGCGCAATAACCGAGCCATCCCGAGCAAACAGCAGTCACGAAATATAATACTTCGCGGCTGCCGTTTCAAAGGCATTACATTTCCAATTTTAAGAAACGTGCTGTTTCGCTTTTATTATTTTTAATTAAGTTTTCAGGTGTTCCTTCAAATAGAACCTGCCCGCCGTCTTTGCCACCCTCGGGACCGATATCAATGACCCAATCGGCCGATTTAACGACATCAAGGTTATGCTCAATAATCAAAATGGTATTCCCGCGCTCGACCAGACGATTGATAACGCCCATAAGGACATTGACATCTT
Organism: Sphingobacterium sp. UBA2610; assembly: GCF_002339225.1. NCBI lineage: Bacteria > Pseudomonadati > Bacteroidota > Sphingobacteriia > Sphingobacteriales > Sphingobacteriaceae > Sphingobacterium > Sphingobacterium sp. UBA2610. The sequence continues at coordinate 107,609 of NZ_DDKA01000019.1, read as the reverse complement.
CAAAGTGAAGACCTGTTGTCGGTTCATCAAGGATATAGAATGTATTTCCAGTGTCTTTTTTAGAAAGTTCAGTAGCCAATTTTACCCGTTGTGCCTCACCCCCCGATAAGGTTGTGGAGGACTGTCCTAAGGTGATATAACCCAAACCTACATCCTGCAGTGTTTTGATCTTTCGGTAAATACTCGGTACATTTTCGAAGAAATCCACAGCATCGTTGATGCTCATATCAAGTACATCGGAAATGGATTTTCCTTTGTAGCGTACCTCTAAAGTTTCTCGGTTGTAGCGTTTTCCGTGACATGTTTCACAAGGAACCTGTACATCGGGAAGGAAATTCATTTCGATGACTTTCAGCCCGGCTCCCTGACAGGTTTCACAACGACCACCTTTGACGTTAAAGGAAAATCTTCCTGGTTTATAGCCTCTGATCTTAGCTTCTGGAAGTTGAACAAACAAAGTTCTGATATCCGAAAATACACCGGTATAGGTCGAAGGGTTGGACCGTGGTGTACGGCCGATAGGACTTTGGTCGATCTCGATGACTTTGTCAATATGTTCTAACCCTTCAATTTTTTTGAAAGGAAGTGGAATTGCTTTGGCTCTGAAAAAATGTTTATTCAAAATCGGGTATAAAGTACCTGTGATTAGGCTTGATTTACCCGAACCTGAAACACCCGATACAACAATGAGTTTTCCTAATGGAAAAGAGACAGACAGATTTTTTAAGTTATGTCCGGTTGCTCCATGTAATGACAATGTTTTTCCATTGCCCTCACGGCGTTTCTCGGGAATCTTAACCTCTTTTGTCCCGTTGAGGTAAGCTGCTGTTAAAGAGTTCGATTTTAGGATTTCTGTTGGTGTACCTTCGGCAACCACAGTCCCACCATGAACGCCTGCAGCAGGTCCCATGTCGATAACATGGTCGGCATGTAGGATCATGTCTTTGTCATGTTCCACAACAAGGACCGAATTGCCAATATCGCGTAGGTTTTTAAGCGCATTGATCAAACGTTCGTTATCCCGCTGATGGAGCCCAATACTCGGTTCATCCAGAATATAAAGTACATTCACCAGTTGGGAACCAATCTGTGTGGCCAAACGGATCCGCTGTGCTTCACCACCCGAAAGTGTTTTAGCTGTACGGTCCAAGGTCAAGTAATTTAGGCCGACATCCAGCAGGAAGCCTAAACGTGCGCGGATTTCCTTTAATATCTCCGTTGCAATAATGAGCTGGCGTTCATCAAGTTTGCTTTCTACCTGATCAAACCATTCTTTGATGGATGTAATGTCCATCGTTGAGAGCTCATGGATGTTTTTATCCGCAATTTTAAAATGTAACGATTCTTTTTTCAGACGAGCTCCCGCACAGGTTGGACAGGTCACTTTCGTTCTGAAGTCATCTAAAGAAGGTGCCTCATCCGATGATTTTCCCGAAAACTCTTCCAGCATCTTAAAGATTCCTTCAAATTCAACACGATATTCACGTGTGCCATAACTTCCATAAGATACCGTGACAACGATAGGCTCTTCCTTATTGCCAAATAAAAGCTGGTCAATCTGTTCTTCAGTTAGTTTTTCAAGCGGTGTTGTAATGGTAAAATCTAATTTTTTTGCGACAGCTTTCAAGACTTCCGAAGTCCAATTTTCCCGGGTAGGTCCCAAAGGAGCCAAACCACCTTTTTGAATACTTAGTTTTTTATCCGGGATAACGGCATTCTTATCAATTTCAAAAATATAGCCCAAACCATCACATGTCGGACACGCACCGTATGGGGAATTGAATGAGAAGGTATTTGGCTGTGGCTCATCATAAGAGATCCCCGATTCGGCATCCATGAGATAACGGCTATAGAATTGCTCCTGATTATCTTTCGTGGAGACCTTGATGATACCTTTCGCTGTTTTCATCGCCTGCATCACGGAAGTTTGTAAGCGCTTTTTATCTTCACGCTCTACTTTCAGACGATCTACGACGATTTCAATATCGTGTATTTTGTAGCGGTCGACCTGCATTTTTGGAACAAGGTCCAATATTTCTCCATCCACACGTACCTTCACATAACCTTGCTTACGGATTTGTTCAAACAACTCCCGGTAGTGGCCTTTACGCCCTTTAACCACTGGTGCCAGGATGTTCAGTGCCTGTCCTTCAAACTCAGTCAAAATCCGTTCGATAACCTGATCGTCCGACATACGCTCCATTTTCTTCCCAGTCACATAGGAGAAAGCTTCTCCTGCTCGGGCAAATAGTAGACGCATAAAGTCATACACCTCAGTAATGGTTCCAACAGTGGACCTCGGGTTTTTGCTGGTGGTTTTCTGTTCAATGGAGATCACTGGACTTAAGCCCGATATCTTGTCCACATCCGGACGTTCCATGCCGCCCAAAAACTGACGGCTGTAGGCACTGAATGTCTCCATATACCGACGTTGTCCTTCGGCATAAATGGTGTCAAAAGCCAAGGAAGACTTTCCGCTGCCACTTAAACCTGTGATAACAACCAATTCATTTCTCGGAAAAGAAACATCTATATTTTTTAGATTATGCGCACGCGCTCCAAATACCTGAACTTCACTTTGTTCGCCCAAATCTGGGCTTCTTTTTACTGCCATGAAAACTCCTTAAGGTCCCGTGTTAGGGATTAAATGCAAAACATGCAAAATTACAGATTTTAAAGGAATTATGCGAGCATTTCTGACTTTTGGAACAAAATGTGATATACAAGTGATTTAAAAAAATAATGTACCTTGCACAGTAAATCTAAATTTATGCGAAAATACGACGTCAGCAAACAAGAGAAACAATCGATCGACGATATTGTCCAATTTTGGAAGAAAGAGAACTTATTAGATGAGCAAAAAGCGAACGAGCTGATGGATAGTTTAGACGTGAAAAGTTTTGATTGGGGACAACTGGCTAGATATGCCTTTTGGATTGCCTTGGCATCTCTGGTCTTCGCTGTCTTTTCGTTGTTTACAGATGCATCATTCTTGGCCTTTGTGGATACACTCTACGAAGCACCTAATATCCTATTTTGCTTCTTTTTCGCTGCCGTGGCTGTATTATTCTATACGCTGGGTTTTCGGTATAAGAAACGCTATCCTTATAAAAATCTATCCACGGAAACCATGATGCTGATTGGAGTTTTCGGAACTGCGGCCTGTATCGGGTTTATGGGTAAAGTATTGGACAAAGATACGATGCACTATTCGCTGTTATTTTTACTCTCCGTGGCGATTTATGGCTTTCTTGCCGTCAAGCTCGAGAGTAAGCTGATTTGGACGTTTATGCTTTTGGCCTTGGGCGTATGGTTTGCGACCGAGACCGCCTACCATAGCAATTGGGGCTTTAAGTTTTGGGGAATGAATTACCCACTTCGTTTTACCATCTTCGGAGCGCTGCTCACCGCTTTGGCCGTTTGGGTTCAACCGCGGTTCGAACGCCTGCAAATCTTTCAGCCTATCAGTTATATTGTAGGGTTGATCTACCTGATGGTCTCCTTGTGGACCCTTTCTATTTTTGGAAATTATGCTGATTTCTATGAATGGACGACTGTACGTCAATACCATATGTTCTACTGGGGTATTTTATCCACTGCCGTGTCGGTATTCCTGGTTGTCTACGGCTTAAAAGCGAAAGATAACGTCAGCAGAGAAGTAGGCTTTGTATTTTTAGTGCTCAATATCTATACCCGCTATGTCGAGTATCTCTGGGATAATATCAATAGAGCAGTGTTCTTTTTAATTTTGGCCGTGTCCTTTTGGTTTGTCGGCCGTTGGGCAGAGAAATTATGGAACAAACGGAAGGAAGAGATTGCTGGATAACTCTTAAAATTGAATCGTAAATCCGACACCTCTATTCGAACTGATGCTCAGATTAGGATCCAGGCTTAAATATTTGCGGATCCGGGTAATAAAGACATCCATGCTCCTTCCTGTGAAGAAATCTGCATTTCCCCATACTTTTTCAAGGATTTCTTCACGCGTGACAAGCTGATCATTGTGTTGCCATAGAAAGAGGAGAAGTTGGGCTTCACGTTCAGTGAGCTTATATTGTTTCGAAGCATGGCTTAATAATAATTGTTCAGGATGGAATAGATAGCTCCCGATGGCGATCGATTTTGGAGTACTATTTTTCTGATTCCGCTTTAATATATTTTGTATGCGAAGCAATAGTTCCTCGGGATCACAAGGTTTAGTGACATAATCATCGGCACCGATTTTTAGTCCCGTGAGCTTATCTATTTTTTGCTCTTTGGCTGTTAAAAAGATAAAGGGTAAAGTAGGGTATAGTGCATTGATTTCTTTGGCGAGGCTAAAACCACTGATTTGAGGAAGCATAACATCCAGTATAACCAGATCGTAATCGGCTAGCTGCTGGAAATTTTCCGTAAGATCATTGGGCTGTGCTATCCAGTCTATGGCAAATGTGGATAGCTCAAGGTATTGCTTAAGCATAAAACCAAAATCGGGATCGTCTTCAACGAGTAATATTTTATTCATTTTTGTTTTCAGTAGTTGAGTTAATATAAATACTTTAGTCTATGGCCGTCTATTGTCTTTTCACAGCTTATCCTTGTTTTTGGTCATATTTCCGATGATGGGACAAGCGCATGCGGTAGCTGGATTTTAAACGTAGTCCCGACATTGGGTTCGCTGGTTACAGTAAGCTGTCCGTGATAACGATCGACGATTTTTTTTACAAGGAAAAGACCTATTCCCAGGCCTTTGGTGTCGTGAATATTGTCTTTTTGGATGCGGTAAAACTTGTCGAAAATATAGGGTAGCTCGGACTCCTCCATGCCGTAACCGTTATCCTGTATATAAACCGAGAGTTTGCCTTTCTGATCCTCAAAAGAGATATTAATCCAAGTTGCACCATATTTTACGGCATTGTTCATCAGGTTCTGAAATAGTGTTGTCGCATCATTTGGGCTCAGGCATAGTTTGCCGTCAGGCAAGAGACTTAATTGGAATGCAATAGCGCAGTTGGTCAGTTGAAAATCGTCGAAAATAGCTTGTAGTTCTGTGCTTTTAACAGGAGGCTGATCAATAGTTTGAAGATTTTCGTTAAGTGGATCAAGGGTTTGTTCCAAGCGATTTACTTGTCGTTCAATGACGGTTATAATGCTTTCGCCTGTTGATTTCCGAAGTGTTTTAGCAGCAATTTTCAGGGTTGCAATAGGTGTTTTGAGTTCATGTGAAATATTGTCGACGACATCGTGCAGTACGGTGATCTGTTTCTGCTGTTTTCGGAGATTCTGAATGGTTCTATAAAAAAGCCAAAGAAAAGCGGCTAGAATAAATAAGGTGCTCAATAGGAGCGAAGTAAGTTCTTTGAACAATATCCAGTTGAGATTCGTCACCTCAAAGGATGTCTTCCTATGTACAAGAAAGGTATATAAGACCTCTTTGCTCTGGATGCTGTTTTCGATTTTCTGTGTTTCTGTTTTTTCTGTTATCCACTCGCTTGAGGAAAGTTCAACGGGCCGCCGAAAAGCTCCAGACGTTGTGTAGATGGTAATGGGACCCGCTGCGATCTGTTTTTCTAAGCTCTTGAAATAGATGCCCAAAATTTCTTTTTTCAGAATGACATCCATTCCAAGTGGCTGAAATAGACTGTCGACATATTGCGTTAGCCTCTGGGATGTTTTATGGGCGTTTGCATGGTATAACTCCTTTAATTTTTCGGCCGTTATCTCATGTTTAACCAATTTGATGTAGTAATCTCTAGCAATGTCTTTGCTCATTAAATCATCATCAAAAAGCTTGTCATTGTCATGAAGCTTACTTAGCTTACTTTTTACAGTGGCAAAAATATCACGCTGTTTGAGCTGATAGGTATTGTACAATTGATATCCCTGTATGCCAATAAGTACGGCAAAAAATAACGTGAATAGGACGATATAACTTTTGGGTTTCAATTCCATACACAAATATAACTGCTGAGGGCTAAGATAATGTACCTTAACCCAGTATTAACCCTTTATTAACCATTATTTGCCGTCACTATAGACACTTTTGAAGCATAGCATATCAGTATGAAATGGCCGCGATTGTCAAATAGAATAATGCGGATAAGCTATACTAGAATTAAAAGACTAATTATTTGTACATGAAATTGATCCTATTTTTTCTGGCTTTCCCCTTGTTGCTTTCGGCACAGACCAAACAAATCGGGGGGCAAGTACAGGATGCAAACAAAATTGTGCTGGCGGGAGCGACCGTTATGCTATTGGATAGCAACTATCAGGAGATCCGGGAAGTAAAGACGGACCATTTTGGAAAATTTATACTTATGCTGGATCATCCTAGTGGATACTATCTACGGACAAGCTATCTGAACTTCAAGTCTCAGGAACTTTTTTTTCGCAGCGATACCATTTCACGCCCTTTGTTACTTGAACTTATTCCCGAAGCAAAGGTACTTGAAGAAGCGCAGGTCGTGGGTCGAGCTCCCCGATTGATCCGTAAGTTGGATCGCTTAGAGTTCAACGTTCAGAATTCCAATCTTTCAGCATTGAATAGCTGGGATATTTTGAAGCGTACGCCCTTAGTGATGGTGAATGGTGCGGATTTAATGGTCCGTGGAAACAAAAATATTGTTGTCCTCATTAATGACCGAAAAGTGATGCTCACGAGAGACGAACTGAAAGCCTATCTGGAGAATACAGCAGGTAGCGACGTGCAATCGATAGAGGTTATTACCAATCCACCTGCAAAATATGAAGCTGAGGGAAGTACGATTATCAATATTAAACTTTCCAAATCCAACCTATATGGCTATAGAGGCACGGTGGTTGCATTGGCCGAAAAAAGCAGTACCTGGAAGCAACTGTTTGGACTAACCCAGTATTATAAAAATGAAAAATTCAATCTTCGAGGTACGTATAATTTCGGACGAGGGACTTACGCACGCTATGAAACGAATTATGTTTATTATCCAAATGAGCAAACCTCATGGGAAGGTGTCATGGATCGATTTGATACCAATAACAGTCAGAACAGCTATGTGTTTTCGATAGACTATACACCCGATACAACCTGGACGGTTAATGCTGGACTAAATGGATATTATGGACCGAAAACCTATGGGATTTATGAAGTGCCAACCGTTATATACGATAAAAATCATGTACAGGAGTCCAGTTATTTTACCACCAATGATCATCAACGATCGACAAAAACGAATAACCTCTACCTTCAGGTAACAAAGAAGCTTAATTCCAGGTGGAGCATAAATTGGTCATCCTACTTCACTGACAATCATTCGACAAATGATCAAGACGTGCTGACGGCACTGCGATTTAAGGGGGAGGAACCCACATATACCCGATTTATCAGTAATAATGGAAATAAAAATCGGCTTTTTTCTTCCCAGATAGATTTCACCGGAAAAATAAAGAAGCTGGGGCTGGAGTTTGGTGGAAAATTTAGCGATGTGAAAACGACGAGTACCCTTGCTTTCTTTGATGATGAATCAGGAGAGCTCGAGCAAAGGCCTGATAAGAGTAGTGTGTTTGATTACAAAGAACGTAATGTGGCTTTGTATGGCTCATTGGACTATGCCTGGAAAAAATGGAGCTGGAAAGCAGGTCTAAGGGGAGAATATACCGATTTGGAAGGTATTGTATCCGAACCAGCTGATATCAATAAGCGTGATTATTTTGTGCTCTTTCCGACATTTTACATGCAATATGCCTTGACTGACGATCAGCAGTTTGGTTTTTCCTATGGAAAGCGTATTAGTCGCCCAGCATACTCCTGGCTTAATCCGGCTAAGTCCTACTATAATCGCTTTTCCTATTTTCAGGGAGATCCACGTTTAAGGGCGACGATCGTTCATAACCTGAATCTGACCTGGACAAAAAACAACTGGAATATCGATTTATTCTACCGATTTGAGAAGTGGCCGAATATGGAAATTTCCCGCCAAGATAACAACAATCACCAACTTATTTTCCAATATACCAATATCAAGAAAGGACAAGGGGCAGGGATAGACTTAGGAAAGAGTTTTCAGCTGACCGGGCGCTGGGGATTGAATCTGCAGCTAGAGGGGATGTATAACCAGAATTACTTTATGGGTACTGATGACGTATTGCACAAGAATGATGTGTATATCGGCAACGGAAACGTAAGCACCAACTATGTGCTGAATAAGGATGCCGGTTGGAACCTTGAACTGGTTAATACATTTACATCGCCCACGATACAGGGGCCATTTCATATTACAGGGTATTCAAGTACCTATGTGATGACAAATCGAAAATTCTTTAAAAAGAAATTTGAAGTGAATCTCTCATTTATGGACATTTTCAAAACAGAAAAAATGACGATATCATCCAAATATGGTGACCAAAACAACTTTTATAAAGATTACCGCGATACTAGAAAGGTGAATCTGACGCTGCGGTATCATTTTGGAAACCAGAAGGTCAAGAGCAGCAATCAGCCAACAAGAACAGAAGAGCAGAATCGCTTGTAATTCGGTTAATTTTGGCAAAGTCAAATCCTGCTGGAGATTCTATTTCCTTGGTTATATTCTCCATACGCCTGTAAAAGAGAATAAATACCGCATGGATCAAAAACAATAATCCTCCACATGCGATGTGGAGGATTATCAGATGCAAGGAAAGTATTTCTTAGTTTATTTTCAGTGAATACGTGATATTAATACCGCCAGCGGCAAGCATATCGTGTACCGAACAATATTTTTTAACAGCTAATTCAGCTGCTTTGGCTGCTTTTACTTCATCAATTTCACCTTTTAGGAAAAAATTGATGTGAATATCTGTAAAGACCTGTGGAATTTCTTCGCGTCGTTTTCCTTCCACCTCAACCTGGATATCGTCAATTTGCTGGCGTTGTTTTACCAGTATACTATGGAGGTCAAAGACGCTACAAGAACCCAGTGCCATTAAAACCAATTCCATTGGACGAACACCTTTTCCTTCGCCGCCGATAGCTTCTGAACCATCGATGTTGACTTTCACGGGGGATAATTCACTGCTGGCTTCGAAATGCACAGCTTGGTTGACACGGTTTAATTTGATTTTCATCTTATTCTATTTTATTCTTTTTTGCTCGTTTAGGCTGTGGAACGTGAAACGAGTTTTTTTCTGTTCAATCTATACTAAACAAACTTAGATAAATTACCTTTTATATGCAATATAATTGCGTAGTATATAAAAGTAATTTATCGATCTCTCCTCTGCCTATTGAGGAACTTATTTATAGAGGAAATATACAAAAAAGGCAGACGATTATTCGTCTGCCTTTTGTCAGTATGTAGATCACTCTTTATTTTGTGACGGTATCGGGTAGTTTGACACCGCGATATTTCGCTACATCAACCTGTGGAATCTTTGAGCCATATTTAGAATTGATGGCGCTGATAAAGATGTTCGCCATTAGGGCGTTTCCAATTGGTGTTAAGTGAATACCATCTAAAGAGAATGCATTTCCGGTAATGTATTTTGCACTCACCGCTAGTCCGTTGATACGAACACCTCCTTTTACATTATTCAAGAATTCATGCACATCAGCTAAAGCTAGACCTTTTGAATTTGCAGCAGCTTTGATGGCTGCATTATACTCGTTGATGCGTTGTACGACCGTTGCTGTTTCGCTTACATCAAGCACGTATTTGTCTTCCACGGGGTTCAGTGGGTGTAAGCCGTACGGAATTTGTGCCGCATTTGGTTTCCCCAATAATCCTGTTGAAGAGAAAGGGAGCACAAAATAATCTTGATCAGTAGCTGCACGAGGACCTGACTTTGTTGCAATGTAGATATTTGTTACCGGTGTCGGCGGATTTGTTGCATTCACAGCTGCCAATAAAGCAGCACGGGTTACCGTCGTAAAATAAGGTGTTGCTGTTACATCTGGAATTGTTGCTAGTACTCCTTTTTGTCCGCCAGCGGTTAATGTCGTCACATAGTTGCCCAATAATGATGTGAATAGCGCAGTGGAGGTTAATGTTGATGTAGGTCCATCTTCTACGCCACCATTTGTAGCCCAGCCTAATGCATCGTTGTTACCTAGGGCGAAACTAAAAAATGTGTGATTTTGCGCTGTGGAATAAGCAAAATACGTTTTCATTGCATCAGCATCAGGCAGCAAGCGTTCGAAATACATATTTCCAGCCTGTGATCCTATTCCAGCTACAAAAGCCATATCCATACGCATGCCCGGTACACCAAGGTTGTTGATCGGATCGGTATATTTTGTCAATAATTTTGGTGAAGCTGAGCGGTAGGCCAATTTATCCGTTACCTGTGCCGTTACCGGCTGGCCATTGACGAGCGCTGTAAGTGTAATATAACCAGAACCATTGGCTTGATCTTCACTGAAAAACGGCGATTTGAATTCACCACCACCGACTTGCTTTAACTGTTCGGCAATTAAATTTGGATAGGCTACCTTTTGACCTTCCAGATACAGTCCACCATCCGCATACCCAGCAGTCAATGAATTTCCGATGGCAACATATTTTGAAAAATTAAGCGATCCAGCCGAAGGCGTATATTCGTCCAAGGTAGGTTTACATGAGGCGATCGCTAAAAGTGCTAACGCCGCAGCTATATAAAGTTTGTTTTTTTTCATCTTAGTCAAATTTGGCTGTTAATTACCATTTATAGCTTACACCAATACCGGGAGCAAAAATATTTGTCGCATAAGTACCCGAAAGATGACTCTCCACATTGGTTGATTGGCGAGCCACGATGCGCTGGTATGCAAAGGAACCTGTGACGTCAAATTTTGGTGATGGTTTTATTGTAAAACCTCCTGATATCAAATACCTGGTGTTATCTGGTGTCTCCGGATAAACATAAGCACTCTGCTGTACTGGAGTTGCGATCACACCGCCACCTATACGTAATTGCAAGCGGTCGGAAGCAATATATTCCAATCCTGCTTTGACGGATCCTGCTTTATCGTATTTTTTTGGAGAATGCGTATCTTGCAATACCGGCGTATTTTCTTTGTAATCGAAATCTAGCGCCTTATAGATGTCATAATTGATGATTGTTGCATCAAGAGCCATCTTCAATTTCTCCGAAATAGGGAAGGCAACGCCCGCGGCAAATGTGGATGGTAGCGGTAATTCAGCACTGAATTTGTTGCCCGCAGGGAAGTTGCTTGCTACCGATTCAGGCACGTCAAAATTTGCATCTCCATTTTTAAGTTTGGTGACGACTTTAGAGCGGTAACTTACCGATATAGCGAAGTCGTCTTCTAAGTTATAATGAATACCCACGTTATACCCCGTTCCAGTTCCGGTTCCTTTTAGGGTTGCCAGTCCGGCGTGACCGTCCGGATAGAATACCGGAACAGAATTTTCGAGGTCTACGGTACCAACGTTGTATACAAAACCACCCCCAACACTAAAATTTTCAGTCAGTTTGAAACTCAATGTGGGCTGAATATAGATTGCACGTAGCGAAAGGCTGACCAAACTGAATTTACCTACCCAATCTTTCCCCCAATCGACGGCCCCACCGTAAGGTGTGTATACTCCAATACCGGCTTTCCACCAGGAGTTTTTAGGGCCGAATGCAGCAAATAATGAAAAAGGAGTTGAAATCTGATTTCTAGTATGATAAACAACTGTACTGCCGACCTCTTGAAAGGCAGATTTGTACATCACGGCATTACCGGCAACTGAAATAGCGTTATGGTCCATTTTTGCTAAAGCACCCGGACTATAAAAAATGGAAGACTCATCTAAAAAGTAAGCAGAACCTGCTCCCCCCATTCCCACAGCTTTGGGACTTTGTAGATTCACTTGAGATCCTTGTGCAAACAGGAGTGACGGACTTGCACAAAGTATTGAAAATAGCAGTTTCTTCATACTAGTGTTTATTTTTGGTTAACATTCCTCTTTCAAATACAATGCTAACATAATAAATGTTTGACTAAAATTAATAAATGTTGTGTAATATTTTTTTTGCTCGTACCTTTAAGTGCAAGGATACTAAAAATTAAACGATCATATTATATGGCTACAATCACTTTTAAAGGCAATCCAGTAAACACAAAAGGCAGTTTACCACAGGTTGGCGAGCAAGCCCCTGATTTTAAATTAACTGCAGGCGATCTTTCCGATAAGTCTCTTACAGACTTCAAAGGAAAAAAAATTGTATTAAATATTTTTCCTAGTGTAGATACCGGAACTTGTGCCGCTTCCGTACGTGCATTTAATAAAGAGGCTTCTCAGTTGGATAACACTGTGGTGTTATGTATATCGAAAGATTTGCCTTTTGCACAAGGCCGCTTTTGTGCTGCAGAGGGGCTAAATAACGTAGTGACATTATCAGAGTATAAAGATTCAAACTTTTCAGATGCTTATCAATTGGCTATTGCGGACGGACCTTTGGCAGGTTTATTAAGCCGTGTTGTCATCACATTGGATGAAAATGGAAAAGTATTGTACGAAGAGCAAGTCGCAGAAATTGCTGATGAGCCAAATTATGCTGCAGCGATCGCATCGTTGAATTAAGTAGGATAAGAGTGAATAAAAAAAGCCTTTGCTTATGCAAAGGCTTTTTTAGTTAATGTATATTCGCTAACTATAACAAAGCGAATGTTTATTTTGTTTTCTCTAAAGCCTGCAAGATATCGTTGATAATATCTTGTTGATCTTCCAGACCCACAGACAGGCGGATACTGCCCGGTTTGATGCCCAGATTCAAACGTTCTTCTTCCGACAATTTTGAGTGTGTCGTTGAAGCTGGATGCGTTGCGATTGATCTTGAATCTCCTAAATTAGAGGTGTATAAAATCATTTCCAAATGATCTACAAAGGCTTTTGCTCGCTCAAAACCACCTTTGACAACAAAGGTTACAATACCGCCACCAGCTTTCATTTGTTTCTTGGCCAGCTCATATTGTGGATGGCTTGGTAAAAATGGATATTTTACATCCTCAATTTCCGCATGATTTTCCAATGCCTCGGCCAAAGCCAATGCGTTAGAACAATGGCGATCCATACGGATGCCCAACGTGTCTAAACTTTTTGATATGATCCAGGCATTGAAAGGCGATAATGCGGGGCCTGTATGACGGATAAAGAACATCAATTTATCGATAAGCTCTTGTTTTCCGACAACAATACCGCCCAAAACACGACCCTGTCCATCCATATATTTGGTCGCCGAATGGATAACCAGGTCAAATCCATATTGAATCGGTTTCTGAAGATAAGGTGTGGCAAAGCAGTTGTCGATCGACAGAATGATATGAGGATATTTCTCCTTGAATTTACCCAACCATTCCAAATCAACCAATTCCAGACCTGGGTTGGATGGCGATTCTAAAAAGATGATTTTCGTATTTGGCTGGATTGCTTTTTCCCATTCTTCGGGATTAGCGGCGTCTACGTAAGTTGTTGTAACGCCCCAACGTGGGAAGAGTTCCATAAATAACTGATGTGTAGAACCGAATATTGCACGTGAAGAGACAATATGGTCTCCACTTTCGATAATTCCTGCAAAGGAGGCAAATACTGCTGCCATACCTGACGCAAAAGACAATCCTGCTTCTGCACCTTCAAGAATACAAACTTTGTTGATGAATTCTGAAGTATTTGGATTAGCATAGCGGGAATAAATCATTGCATCCTCTTCGCCAGCAAAGACCGCCCGACCTTGTTCAGCGCTGTCGAAGATAAAACTTGATGTAAGGTATAAAGGAGTCGAATGTTCGCGAAGTGCTGAACGATCGACCTGTTCACGTATGATTTTAGATTGATCTTGTTTCATGATGTGTAAAGGTACGAGATGAAATTTTTATATTTGTATAATTAGCAATGAAATAACCCATTTTATGAAAAAAATATGGCTTTTGCCTTGTACTATATTCCTAGTGCTTTGCTTTTCCTGTTCAAAGGATGAGGAAGGAACTTTTGAACAAAGACCAATGCAAATTCCGATCTTGTATCTAGAGTCATCTACCGCTGAATTATTTATGTCTAACGTGAACGAAATGAAATTGAGTTATCGTGGGAAACAATTGGATCGCATTATAGGAGGATTTTTAGAGATACCTACCACGAACGGATTTGCCCCCTTTTTTACGGATAAGGTGTACTTAAACGGAAATCGGATGATACTTGAAAAAAAGAGTTTTAATAAGGAACTTATATTTTCAGACAGACAGAAGTTATTATTTGAGGGCGGGAAAATTGTCGAACTTATCAATACATAGGTGATTTGCTAAAAGGGGAATACAGCTACGTTGACGAGCAACTCAGGTCCTAAAAAACGTTCTATTTTAATTCAGCGAAGAACCTAGATAGCCTCGTTGTAAGTTATCCTAATTCAGCTTTTAAAACTGTTCAGATATTTAGTGACTATGATGCCAAGCCTAATGAGATCAAAGGAGTTATGGTGCTGGAAGAGTTTCTCCCCGAGCCTTGTCGACAAACAATTATTTAAGAAAAAATACAGTTTCGATTTCTGAAACTGGCGAGCGGGTTCAAACTGGCCGGGCCACATGTGCTGAACAATTGTTCTACTAGTGCCAAGTATTATTACAGCATTCATGTTTTGCATATTTTAATCAATCGATTGATTAAAACAAAGAATACGATTTGACCTAGGGATAAATTCTGTTGGAGCTGAGCATCGATCGGTTTTGTACGCAAATGTTACATACAGCATTTTGCAAAACTTCTTATCTTAGGGCTTTACAACCTAATTTTCTAGCACATAAATATAGACTATGTTGACAATCTTGTTATCCTCCATTTTACTTTCCAGCGGGCCTGTAGCCAAATCAGATACTTTAAAAGCTTACGGGGCTCTGCCAACCGAGCGTCAATTAAAGTGGCAAGAGATGGAAACGTATTGTTTGATTCATTATACGCCGACAACTTTCCAAAATAAGGAGTGGGGTTATGGTGATGCACAGCCCTCATTGTTTAATCCTTCGGCTTTTGATGCAAATCAAATTGCTAAGGCAGCGGCAGCGGGTGGTTTCAGGGGCTTAATTAGTGTGGCAAAACACCATGATGGATTCTGTTTGTGGCCAACCAAGACAACATCCTATAGTATCGCTTCTTCGCCATGGGAAAATGGAAAAGGTGATATGGTCAAAGATTTTATGCAAGCGACCCATCGAAATGGGATGAAATTTGGTGTATATCTTTCTGCTTGGGATCGTCACGATGAACGTTACGGTACTCCGGCCTATGCTGAAGCCTACAGACAGCAGCTGACTGAATTGATGAGCAATTATGGCCCTTTGTTTACATCCTGGCATGATGGAGCAAATGGTGGTGATGGCTTTTATGGTGGCCATGAAGGAAAGCGTATCATCGATCGAACAACTTACTATGAGTGGCATGAAAAAACCTGGCCAATTGTACGAAAATTACAGCCTGAAGCGGTTATTTTCTCAGATATCGGTCCCGATATGCGTTGGGTGGGTAATGAAAAAGGATTTGCTGCTGAAACTTCATGGGCAACATTTACGCCAATTGGCTTAAACGGAAAAGTCGCTGTACCCGGAGCGACAGAATCACATAATGCCGAAACAGGTGACCGTAATGGTAAATATTGGATACCTGCTGAATGTGACGTGCCACAACGTCCGGGATGGTTTTATCATGAAGAACAAGATAGCCGTGTAAAAACACCAAATCATCTTTTTGAGATCTATTTAAAATCCGTTGGAAGAGGAGCATGCATGAATCTTGGCTTAGCACCGATGCCTTCTGGTACATTACATGAGAATGATGTGAAGTCGCTGCAGGCTTTTGGAAAAAAAGTGAAGGAAACTTTCCGTACCAATTTAGCCAAAGGAGCGACCATCACGGCATCCAATACCCGTAATAGTGATTCGAAATCCTATGGTACTTCCTTTATTACAGATAACGACCGCTATAGCTATTGGGCAACAGACGATTCCAAAACATCGGCTACATTGGAAATAAAATTAAAATCCCCTGCGAAATTTGATCTTATTCAGTTAAGAGAGAATATTAAGTTGGGACAACGTATAGATAGTGTCTCCATTGAACGTTGGGAAAATAACAGCTGGAAACCTTTGGCCAAAGCAACAAGTATCGGCGCAAACCGCCTCATCAAACTCGAGCAACCTCAAACTGCAAGTAAACTACGTCTTCATGTTTATGCTCCGGTAGCAATCACGCTCAGTGATTTTGGACTGTTCAAGGAGTACAACGAACCCTTTGCATTTAATACCAAAGAGGTGAAAAAGCTGACAGGGTTTAAGATTTCGACAGGTAGATCCAATAATAATGCTTATTTATCTGACGGAAAACCAGGTACTTTTGCGACTGTTGCCGATCAAGGTGTAATCGTTGTCGCTACAGACAAACCTGTTTCTGGTATCGGCTTCCTTCCTCGTCAGGATGGAAAGAACGTAGGGACACCAACACATTATAAAATATCAACCAGTACCGACGGAAAAACATGGACCCTTGTTAAAGAGGGCGAGTTTTCCAATATTAAGGCAAATCCGATTTTGCAACAGGTGTTTTTCGATACGAACAGCGCAACCAAGTTTATCAAATTTGAACCAAAACAATTTATTGATGGCAATGAATTGGCCATAGCGGAATTTGAATTGTATGGTAAATAGATTTTTAATGCTTATCGTGGTATGTATATGTCATACCACAATGCTTTTTGCCCAACAAAATCCACTCGTACTTTGGTATAATAAGCCCGCGAAGGTTTGGGAAGAGACCTTGCCATTAGGAAACGGACTTATCGGCATGATGCCAGATGGAAATCCTAGTCATGAAAAGATCGTACTCAACGAGATTAGTATGTGGTCGGGCAGTCCAGAGGATCCCAATAATTATGAAGCCTATAAAAATGTTGAAGCTATTCAGGCTCTGCTTAAGGCCGGTAAAAATGATGAAGCCGAAAAACTGGTCAATGAAACTTTTGTGACCAAAGGCAAGGGATCTGGTTTTGGTAATGGTGCAAAGGTTCCCTATGGCTGTTATCAGTTATTCGGTGACCTTTTGCTGGATTATAAATTGCCCGCGGGAACGATCGAAGAGTACAAGCGTTCCTTGGACTTAGCGACTGCCTCGGCACAAACTTCATTCAAGATAAACGGACAACAGTTCCAACGTCGTTATTATACTTCTTTTGACAATAATGTAGGTATTATCCAATTGAACCAACATAACGATGAGGTACAGCAGTTAGGCATATCATTCCAGCGGCAGGAAAATATTGACCGTTACACCTTGTTGGACGATGGGATTCTGATCGAGGGATTTTTGCCTGATGGAAAAGGAGGTAAAAATCTGAAATTCGTTGGATTAATTCAGGTTAAAGGTAAAAATCTGCAGATCAGCAAAAAGGATAAAACCTTAGAGGTGTCTGCAAAAGGTGGTCTCACGGTCTATTTCTCAGCAAGTACTTCCTATTATGGGAAGGATCCTTTACCTGTTGTCAAAGCGGCTGTTGCAGCAGCAAAAACTGCTGAAGAACAGAAAATATATAAAAACCATCTTGCTGCCTATCAAAAAATCTTTAATCGGGTAAGTCTTAATCTGTATGGAAATACAGCGAATAACGCTATTCCGACCAATGAACGCATTGCTAATTTTTATAAAAATCCGGTTGCTGATCCCGATTTGGCAACGGTTTATTACCAATATGGAAGGTATTTGAATATTTCAAGTGCTGCCCCGAAAAATACAAAAGCGCTCCCGCCAAACCTTCAGGGACTATGGGCTAATCAGATCAATACACCTTGGAATGGTGATTATCATCTCAATATCAATGCACAGATGAATCATTGGGGCGTGGAGGTCAATAACCTGAGCGAATATCATAAGCCTTTTATTGAAATGATAAAGCGGATTGCAAAAACTGGCGAGCAGACAGCAAAGGCTTACTATAACGCACCGGGTTGGGTGGTCTATATGATGACGAATATCTGGGGGTATTCCGCTCCGGGTGAGCAGGCTTCCTGGGGAGCGAGTACGGCCTCAGGCTGGCTATGTAACCATCTCTGGGAACATTATCTGTTTACCGGGGATAAAAATTACCTCAAAGAGATTTATCCGATACTCAAAGGAGCGGCAGAGTTCTACGATCATACATTGGTTCAGGACCCTAAAACAGGATGGTGGGTCACTTCACCGTCGGTGTCGCCGGAAAATGCTTTCCGAATGGCCAATGGAAAAGTTGCTGCGGTTGTGATGGGACCTACCATTGATAACCAGATCGTACGGGAATTATACCAGGCAGTGATTCAAGCTGATTCTATCCTTACGACGAACGATAGTTTTGCCGGCGCCTTGAAAGCGAAGCTGAAGGATGTCCCTCCGCCTGTAGTCGTTAGCCCATCGGGGCGCGTGATGGAATGGCTCGAGGACTATCAGGAAGTTGAACCTAAACACCGACATGTATCACATTTATATGGTCTGTATCCCGCAGCATTTATCTCGCCACAGACGACACCTGAATGGGCTGACGCAGCACGTAAGACTTTAGCTGTACGTGGCGATGAAGGAACGGGCTGGTCTAGAGCCTGGAAAATATTGTTTTGGGCGAGATTACAGGACGGTGATCATGCACTCGAAATTCTAAGGCAGTTGCTTAAGCCCGCTTTTACCAATGAAACAACCTATCAGGGAGTCGGGGCAGGTACCTACCCTAATTTGTTCTGTGCGCATCCGCCTTTTCAGATAGACGGAAACTTTGGCGGTGCAGCCGGGATTGCCGAGATGTTGATACAGAGCCACAATGGTTATATCCATCTATTACCTGCGCTACCCAAAGCCTGGTCAAAGGGTGAAGTTAGCGGTCTCAAAACCAGAGGAAACTACACTGTGGATATGAAATGGGAGAATGGAAAGGTTTCCGACCTCCAGATTAAAGGTAAAAAAGGAAAGATTCGTCTATTTGAAAACGGAAACTATAAAGATTATGAAGTTCGTTAACTATTTTTGCTTGATTTCTGTGCTGGCCTTGGGGACGACAGCCTGTACCCAAAAGTCCGAATCGGCGAAGACAGCCGCCTTGTTGAATAGCTTTAGCTATAAGATTACCGGAAAAACCACTGCCGGGGATGGGACTCAGGTGAGCCTCGTCGATCACGATAATAAACTGCAGCAATTTGTAAAAACACAGGTTGCTAATGGGCAATTTGTTTTGGAAGGCGAACTTGCCATGGCCGGATTTTACGATATTCAGATTAAGGGTATGGAGGCCTATACGTTATTTGTCGAAGGCGGGAGTGACTATGATCTGAGTGAAAACCAGGGCAAGTTTACCTTGACAACCTCTTCGCAGAATGCCAAGGATTTCATACAGTTCAATGCGAACTATAAACAGCGTGAAGAGGAGGAAAAAAATAAAACGGCAAATAAAAGCCAACGGGTAAGGCAGCTGGAGAGTCAGTTGCCTTCGATGGCTGCAAGAAATGATGGTTCCTATGAGAAAACAGTCGATGAAATACAGCGCTTAAGTGGTAATGCCGCATTTAATCCACGCACACTATACGCCGATTTTATTCTCGATAGTACCCACCGTTCATCCTTAGTATTGCCTTATTTTTTTAAATACATCTCCTTGGATCAGACGAATTATAAAAAATTCGATGCCGCATTGCTGAGTTTTAATACGGATTTGCAGAAGCATCCTTATGTTAAATTTGCCCGCGAAAAGGTCGATAGGGTGAAAGACTTCTATGAAAATATGCCTGTATTTCCTGCTATTAGCCCGATGAATGTAGAACGGGATAGTTTGAATTTAAAGAATATTTCAAAGGCTAAAATGCTGATTGCCGCGTTTTGGAGAACTTCCAATACCAATAGCAAGGCCGATATGGAGATGTTACGGAAAAAAGAATCTCAATTGAACGCTATGGGGGTAAGGGTTATCTATTTTTCGCTGGATAAGGATCTGGATAAATGGATCAAATCAAGTAAAGAGCTTGCACTGGGCAAGCAGAGTTATTTTTTCAATTATAACGACCAAGCAACGATGGAAAATGATTTTGGTATAGATCGTACGCCAAGTTATCTATGGATAAATCCACGGACTTTCCAAATTTTATCCTTGAGTGGTGAGGACCCAGCGATGCCACAGTTTTTAGGGAAGGTAAAGGAATTTCTTGCTAAAAATTAACGATTATTGTCTTAAAAAATCTTACATTTGAATTAACTGTTTAATATTTGTTATTTCAATACGTAATGAAAGTCGTTCAATTTACAGTTCCGGTAGTTTACCAAGGATCTATTTGTGTGCAGGAAGATATTCTGCCTTCATTCTATAGCAACTACCACCGACACAAGGAAATCCAGCTGACCTATATCCTGAAAGGGCGGGGAACCTTTATGATTGGCAACTTTACACATAGTTTTGAAGAGGACGAGATCTATATCGTTGATGCGGATGAACCGCATATGTTCAAAACGGGGGAAGATATAAGGGATGGCATTCATGCCATCCATATTTTTTTCGACTACGAGCATTTTAAACCCTTTCTGGATTTTCCTGAATTTGATGATGTTAAATATTTTCTGGAACACATCAACGTCAGTAAAAAATTGGATGCGGAGCACTCCGTTGCGTTGAAAGAGAAGTTTGTACAGATTAACGTGAGTGCGGGCATAGATCGCCTCCTCTCGTTTGTGAAGTTGATTAATTTTTTAAGTAAAAAAGTAGATCAATGGACTTCGCTGTATACAGGTATTCCACAAAAGAAGTTTTCCGATGCCGAAGGATTGCGAATCAATGAAATATTCCAATATACTTTCCAGCATTTTGGAGACAAGATTTCCTTGGAAGATATAGCAGCGGTAGCACACATGACACCACACGCATTTTGCAAGTATTTTAAGAAACATACCCGGAAAACCTATGTGACCTTCCTCAATGAAATCCGGATTGAACGTGCCTGTAAAATGTTGATTGACGAATCTTCGGAAAGTGTTTCTAATATCGCTTTTAAAACAGGATTTAACAATGTTGTCAATTTCAATCGGGTGTTCAAGAAAATAACCAAACTGTCGCCGAGTGAATATGTACAGGAACATCGTATGCGCTACTAGGTTGTTTGGCGGATGTTACTATGCCGTTTAATGGAATAGTCTATGGGGGTTTCCGATCTATAGCTGGGTCCTCATGCCGTTGATTTTTGGTATGCTCCCCTCCGCGGAAATCGGAATAATGGTTTTGTTGACAATATCGAAAAAAGACTCGTCACTGTTAATTTTAAGAGCAATGACATCGCGATGCGCGAAATTGGACATTCCTTTGCCCAGCTTTCCGATGAGTATTGGACTGGTAATCCATATGCTATTGAGTCTGTAAACCGCTCGCAATCGGCAGATGCAAAGCAGGTCCACTGGAAATGCTGGCTTGGAAAAGACGGAGTTGGTATTTGGACAAAATTGATAAGCCAAAGAATATTCAGGTTAAAATAGACAAGAAGAAAAACACAGTACAGTTGACGGTAAAAGATAAAGTCGATGCGCATTATAGCTATATCTGGATGAATGAAGAAGGTAATCCGATCTATGAATGGGACGAATTTAATGGCGAGTATGTACGTCCAACAGGGATGAATAATGTGCTCAAAATGAAATTAACAACCTCTTCTGGAAAGATATACGTTCAAAAAATAGATAAAGAGACCACTGGCAAAAGTGAAAAAAGGATTGTAACTTTTTAGTTATACTATTGGAGTGAAATGATTTATAAGTTAATTTTAATCTGCCGGTTAATTAACTTATAAATCATTTATATTTATGAAAAGAAAATCCAAGTCAACTTGGGGAATTCTTTCATGTGTATTCATCCTGGTTTTAGCCGCAATGCCTTCGTGCAAAAAGCATGTAAAACTTCCCGATGAAAACGATGAAACAATTCATGCGGTAAAATTCAAAGTCAAGGATTTTGAAGCGATTGTTACTCCTCTAAAAAAACAATCAACCACGGCAAAACGAGCTGCGCTGAGCGGAGCTTCTTCCGAAAACGAATTGCTGTATCATTGGACCTTTGATAACAGCGATGTTGTTCCCGAAAATGCACTTGATGATGCCGTTGTGATCGATTACAACAATGGAAAGACAGACTATGATTTTTTAGGCGGTTGGCCTGCAACGGGAAAAGCCATTAGTTTCAAAGGTGGTAAAGAGATCCTAGTCAAAATCCCTGCCACAGGTATTCATTCGCTGGGTAGCTGGACCTTTGATTGCAATAGTTCGAGTACAGGACCAAGGGCACTGCTTTTGAGTTATTCCCTGGATAAGGGGAATAGTTTTTTGATGCTCTCGGATACAATCAATTATCCATCGAATGTGTCACTTTCAGCCAAAATCCCTGTGAGTGCATCATTGGCAGATATTTCGCTTGGCAACAGCAAGGAGCTCTGGTTGAAAATTTCATTATTTGCCGGTAGCAGGGACGGAGGAGCGGGCTACAGCCCAACGACTGGTACATTCAAGATGGATAACTTGATGGTTTACGGACAAGTCAACCCGGCCGCTTTGCCTAGCAAATTTTACTACCATGTGTTTGATGCAAAATCGAAGGCTATGATCAAATCGGGCGTACTTAATTCGCAGGAAGCTTTCGATGTTGAATTGCCGAACGGAACCTATTACCTAAGTCTGATTGCTAAAAATTCGACATTGCCGCTGATCCTGGCAGGGGAGGTGGATTTTGAGCACTTTTATGCGACGAATGCTTTTTCAGAACAATCTGCAGAGTTATTTGCTAGCCGGGATACCTTTGAGGTTAAAGGGGCTATGGAACGGGTCCTAAACTTAAGTCGGATCTACAGTGAGGTCAAGTTGACTTTTACAGACAGCGAAGATCTGAGCGCAATTGATAGTATTCAGGTGAAGCAGCTTCATCCTGTGTTTCATTATTATCCTTTTATGACGCATAGTAACGACCAGGTTGATGAAAGTCTTTTGACGGTTATCCCACATTTTACGGCAGCTGATCAAAGTTTTTCGTTCAACCAATTTATGGGCTATTATCTCAACAATACCGCTATTAAATATCAGTTCCAAGTTTTCAAGGAAGGTAAATTGCTGCGTACATTTGAACTGGAAAGCGAAATCCGAAATAATGTTCAAATACAGTTTAAGGGCAAATTGCTGGAGACTGCCAATGGGAATTTGGGTTTTCAGATCGTGAAGAATGAACAGTGGGACGATCATATTGTGATAGAATACTAGCACAGTTATTGTACTTAGCATCTAGCCGCCCTACATCTATTAAAACAAAAAGGTGTCCAGCAATGGACACCTTTTCTGTGATAGCATATTGGCTATATCAATTTTTTTAGCAAGGTATTCCAACCAGCCAAGTCATTCAATATTTTTTCAAGATCGGCAATGGCAACACGTTCCTGTGCCATCGTATCACGGTGACGGATGGTTACGGTGTTGTCTTCCAATGAATCGTAATCGACTGTGATACAGATTGGTGTTCCGATTGCATCTTGACGACGGTAACGTTTTCCAATGGCATCTTTTTCGTCATATTGAACGTTGTAATCCAATTTTAGTGTATTTAGGATCTCACGTGCTTTTTCTGGTAAACCATCTTTTTTGGTCAATGGTAAAATTGCAGCTTTTACCGGTGCCAATGCTGGTGGAAATTTCAATACAACACGAGAATCTTGTTTTTCTGCTGTAGAAAGATCTTCTGTTACCAAAGAGTTACATAATACAGTTAAGAAAAGGCGGTCCAATCCAATTGAAGTTTCAATGACATATGGAATGTAGTTTTGATTGATCTCCGGATCAAAATATTGCATTTTCTTTTTAGAAAATTCCTGATGTTGTTTCAAGTCAAAATCTGTACGGGAGTGGATACCTTCAACTTCTTTGAATCCGAATGGGAAGTTGAATTCAATATCAACTGCAGCATTTGCGTAATGCGCTAATTTATCGTGGTCGTGGTAACGGTAGTTGGATGGATCGAAACCCAATGCCAAATGCCATTTCAAGCGTGTCTCTTTCCATTTGTTATACCATTCCAATTCAGTACCCGGGCGGCAGAAAAATTGCATTTCCATTTGCTCGAATTCGCGCATACGCATGATAAACTGGCGGGCAATTACTTCGTTACGGAAAGCTTTACCAATTTGGGCGATACCAAAAGGAATTTTCATACGTCCTGTCTTTTGAACGTTCAGGAAGTTGACGAAAATACCTTGTGCAGTTTCAGGACGAAGGTAAACCTGATCAGCTCCATCTGCCATAGCACCCATTTGGGTTGCAAACATCAAATTAAATTGACGTACTTCAGTCCAATTTTTGGTACCTGAAACCGGACATACGATATTATGTTCTTCAATGATGGTTTTCAGTCCAGCTAAATCGTCTGCATTCAATGCGGTATTCAAAGCGTCTAATAGGGCAACAGCTTCAGCTGTCTTACCATCTGCTTCATAACGTGCAATCTTATCTTCGATCAATTGATCGGCACGGTAACGTTTTTTTGAATCCTTATTGTCGATCATTGGGTCGTTAAAACCATCAACGTGACCAGATGCTTTCCATGTTGTTGGGTGCATGAAAATTGCGGCATCAATACCAACAATGTTTTCGTGCAATTGCACCATGGATTTCCACCAATAAGTCTTTAGGTTGTTTTTTAATTCCGAACCCAATTGACCATAATCGTAGACGGCACTTAATCCGTCATATATTTCGCTCGATTGAAATACAAAACCGTATTCCTTCGCGTGTGATACTACACTTTTGAAAAAGTCGTCTGTCTGTTTGCTCATAAGTGGCAAATATAGATATTAGTTTTAGATTTTAGATATAAGATTCTTGATAAGAGGTATTCTTTAAATGCCTAAATCACGGATCTGCTGGGACGCATTTTTGTTATCTACTTTTTTGATGATATGCTGGATAATGCCATCTGCATCAATCACAAAGGTTGTGCGTGCTGTACCCATATATTTTTTACCATACATGTTTTTCTCTACCCATACCCCATAAGCCTCCACGAGACTTTTGTCTTCATCGACAAGGAGCTGGAAAGGTAATTCGTGTTTAGTGATAAATTTTTTATGTGATGCTTCGTCATCCACACTTACGCCGATGATTTCATAACCTTCCTTTTTCAGGGACTGATAATTGTCTCTGAAATTGCAGGCCTCCGTGGTGCAGCCTGGTGTATTGTCTTTTGGATAAAAATATAAAATAACTTTTTTCCCTTTGAAATCCGAAAGATGTACCGTTTCACCATGTTGATTTTTTGCACTGAAATCCGGTGCTTTCTGTCCTATTTCTAGTGTTGCCATATTATCTTGTATTTAGTCGATTAAGATACGAAATTATATAAATAAATCTATCCTAGGTAGCTTATGCCCCGATATCTGCATTTTGGTTAACTTGCTTGATTAAACTCATGAGTTTGACAACATTGTTTTCGTCAAATAATCCAATAACTCCGCTATCGTCGAGTTCGGTGAAAGGAGGTTCCATGAGATCGGTGGTTTCCAGATAACCGTTGGTTACGAAATAACGTATTACAGTATCCATAAACTTGATCTGCTTGGCCGAAAGGTTAGCTTCGCCAATAAAATTTGTGAAATGAGCCTGTATAGCCTCTTGATCCAAGCCGATGATGGACCGAATAAAAGTCCCTAGCGGCTGATCGCCAAATTCTTTTATAAACTCCTCTTTGGACCCTAGTGCCTCCGCGACGAGGTATTGTTCTAACTGCTGTAATTCGAAAGCATTGATCGGTTGATTTTTATGCAACTTGTCGATCACAA
The DNA here is from genome assembly GCF_002339225.1 of Sphingobacterium sp. UBA2610. NCBI lineage: Bacteria > Pseudomonadati > Bacteroidota > Sphingobacteriia > Sphingobacteriales > Sphingobacteriaceae > Sphingobacterium > Sphingobacterium sp. UBA2610. Next base: position 81,850 of record NZ_DDKA01000019.1, on the reverse strand, counting down.
GATGATGCTTATTCTTCTTGATAAAGGCGGTTACTCGATCTTTATAACTTTGTAGATTTTTAAAATTTGCGATAATATCATACCCGACAATTTCTTCCTTTAAAAGATTATCATCAAGCTTTGTATAAATGGGTTTAATATTATTTTCCTCTTTGAGCAAGTGTATTAGATCTCGAATTTCCTTTCGTAGATTTTCAACTTTTGATAATGATATTTCTTGCCAAAAATCTATGGAGGCCATCTCCATTATGAAGACTTCTTTAGTTGCCACGGCAGGTACGTTTCGCTTTTTTAACAGTCTCTTTCCTATATCCATAAAGTTCTGGATCAGGGCTGTCTGCCGCGGAGATTTATTGATCATTGCTGCTTGCAGCTATTTAGATCGAAACGTTTAGCCATTTCATCTCTGTCTTCTGTGTAAGGGATGAGATGAGATAGCTCGGTTTCAATAGCAATGATGGCAGATTTATTGAGGTTGTCCCACTTGCTTCGATCTGCAAATTGATGCACTACAGCGAGATGCTTTCTGACCTCATACCGAGCTGTATCCAACTGCGCTACTTTGGCATGTAGTCCATCGATGTATTCCTTTGCTAAAGCTAAATCAAGGCTATTAGCTTCGGCATTCTCCTGAATAAGGTTAGCAACATGTAATTGTTCCAGAAACAACAGTTGACTTAAAGGTCTTTGCGTATTCGTTTGATAACCGTCTGGATTCTCCTGAAAGAACTCAAGGTTTCGGCAGTAGTCAAATAGTAGGAAGAATTTTTTATCCTCATGGGGTCCAAATAAATCACGACGTAAACGAGTACCGCGACCGACCATTTGCCAAAACTTGGCGTATGATTTTACCGGTTTAAAAAATATGAGATTCAGTACGCTAGGTGCATCGACTCCTGTATCCATCATATCGACCGAAATAGCAATCTGAGGTTCTAGTTCTTCTTTGTCATAACAGAACTTTTCAAGTAAATCTTGCGCTTTGTCATTGTAATTGTCAATGACCCGGCAAAAGTTGCCTCCATATTCGGGATAGTTTTTGTTAAATCGATCTTCGATAAAAACAGCATGGCGATGGTTTCTGGCAAAAATAATCGTTTTTCCCACCTTATCACCAGAAGCTACTTTTAACCCATTATTCATTAGGTGATCCAAAACGAGATCTACCGTAGGTTCGTTAAATAAGAAAGAATTAATCTGAGAAGCTCCAACTTCAAATTCCTGAAGGGCTTCATCAGATACCGCTGTCAATCCCAACTTTTCCTCTAATTCGGCCTTATCCTCATCGCTTAAATCTTTGTACTTCACGCCATCCCTTACCATCTGTACAGGGACAGCATACGAGCGTGGCGGTACTAAGAAGCCGTCGTTTACGGCAGTATCTAATTCGTAGGCAAAAGTTGGTATATCATCCTCTAATTGAAAAAATGAATACGTATTTTTATCAAGATCTTTTTTTGGTGTAGCCGTTAACACAATCAATAAACCATCAAAGTAATCGAAGATAGATTGGTACTTTTGATAAATGGAGCGGTGTGCTTCATCGATGAAAATAGCATCAAAGTGACCTACACCATAATCGCGACTTTCACCTTCCATTTGGTTATTGATAAGGTTCATCATGGTTGGATAGGTCGAAAAGACAAGCCGCGTGTGGCCTGTTTCTTTTTCTTTGGTCAAATCCACTGCTGACAAGTGTGGTAAATGCTCCTTAAATGCATTTTTAGCCTGTGTGACCAACGCATTTCTATCCGCCAGGAAAAGTATACGTTTGGCCCAATTGGATTTAGTAAGCATATCTACAATGGCCGCAGCAGTACGTGTTTTACCAGAACCTGTTGCCATTACCAATAAAGCACGACGATTTGTTCCCCTTAGTTTATCATTCTTCACCGTTACAAAATGCTCCGAAAGCCGCTGTATTGCCTCTAACTGGTAATATCTCCCCGCGATGGCAGCATTTACTTCAAATTTCCTGATATCCTTTCGCGATTCCCTTCTTTTGATCAACGTCTGTAACTCCGATTTGCTGTAGAAACCATAAATCTGTCGGGGCGGGTAGAACTGGTCATCCCATAAATACGTTTCATACCCATTGGAGTAAAAAATAATAGGCGTTGACCGGTGCTTTTTTCTAGACAATCCGCATAAAGTGTGCCCTGATGTTGGCCCTTATGCACATCATGCAATGTGCTTTTAGCTTCAACAATTGCTAATGGTTTGGCATCATCGTTCCAAAGCACATAGTCGATGTATCCTTTGCCCGAAGGATTCGTTGATAAAGGCATTCCACTTACCTCAAACTCCAGATCGCGGGGCTTTTGTAGATTGTCCCATCCAGCTTCTCTCAGATAAAGATCGATGAGCAAGCGACGCGTCTCCAGCTCAGTTATGAGCACGGGCGGCGCGGGGAAAGCGGCGATAACTTGTTCTCGTTCTTCCTTTCTGTTGGCGAGTAGTGATTGTACCTCTTCCAACTGTTTGCGCAACACTTCATTCTGCAATAAAGCCTTTTGTTTTTCTTTGTAGGCTTCATCTGCAAGCTGCTGCGCTTCTTGATAAGATTGATTTAATTCTTTAACTTTTTTTACATTGATATCATCGACCAGACCACGAGGGATTAGATTCTCATCGAATTGTGCTTCTCCCGGAAATCTTTTGGCGTATAATTTTGCTATCCAATGTAAAAAGTTGTACATGCATTTAAGTGCATGTAAGGCCTCTGTATCTTTAATTGTTTTTACGTTATTCCCTTTTCCTGCGTGCGAAGCGATATTGCCTAATAAACGAACAGTATTCAATTCTTCCCGTACAGAGGACCTTATATTTTCACGGAATGAGTCCGTATGCAGCAGACTATTGATCGATTTGTCAAATGGCATTTCAAAATCCGAGTCATTTTCGTAAAGCCAAAAAAGCGACATCTCTAAGGTAGAGCGGCATAGCATCGCCGCAAAACGTGGTGCTATAAAAGTATGCTGTTATGCCTGCGTGATTTCTTGGTAAATAAGAGGAAACTCTTCTGCTAAAAATTCAAAATTTGATGCCATTTATTTCTACTCAATTTTCTATCTATATTGATATGGTTTTATCGCTGGATGAAAGGATACCTATGGAAGATACACTAATTATCCTTAAATCATTAAGAAAATGCCGGAAACTTTATTTTCTTTTCAAGTTCTTCACGCCACTCATCCTGATGTGCCATTGTTTCATTGATTTTGTCACGATAGTATACCTGATACCAACTCTGTTTATGAAAGCCTTTAATCGCCTTAAAAATACGCTCGGAATGAATCATCAGCTTCTTAAAAAACTCCTCTTTCGGTTCACGATGATTGTTCAATATCTGACTTAGAGACACAGGTGTAATATCCAAATCTTGTGCAAACTGTTGTTGTTTTTCGTATATGGTATTAATATATGTATTTAAAAATGACGTAAATTGATGTTGCACATCACTTTCAGCGGAGTTCAAGTACTCGTCAATTTGTAGTTTTAGCTGCATCAATTTTGCGCGCATTATATCCTGTTCGGACGTTCTAGCCATCCTATCCCTTCTCGCCTGCATTAACAGTTGAGCATCATTTTGTTTTTCCTCCTGCGAATTATACCTCGCGTCTACGCCATATTCGACCGTATCCAAAAGCGTTGTTTTTTTAGTTGTCATGGTCATAAAGTTCAATTAATTCAAAAATCTCCGGAACCTCTAAACTAAGTGTCACTCCGGTAATATTCATTTTATATTTGTCGATATAATGCTGTGCGATTTGGGTTTTGGGGCGTAATGAAATACAGGCCCATTCACCAAAATCACGTACCGCAAGTTTGGCTACGTATGTCAATAAGTTGCCAATAATCCTGTCGTATATTTTAGCTGCCCCCACATTTTCTACCGATGCGGTTAATAACCTCACATGGATCCGCATCTCATCTGGGATTCTTTCAAAAGAAATCAAGCCCAATATATCGTCCTTCCCTTTAATCGTCAATTTAAATATTTCAAAAGCAGCTTCCTCATTCCAATCAAAGAAATACCTGTTGGCAGGTAAGTTTTTGAAATCGATCTTTCGAACCAGAGCAATTTCGATTAAATGGGACTGACTTGTAGCGACTTCGATAATATTCACAACACAAATATAACTAAAAAAGTTTACAGATAATGTAAACTTTTTGTTCTAATATTGGATAAAAATGGACGGAGACTAACTTACCAACTCACCTTTGAATGCTTTCTGCAATAAGGATTGAAAAAGCTCTTCGGACTTCTCTGCATTGGACTGGGCTTTGAGCTGGTTGATAAGCTCTATTTTTTTAGCGAAGGCTTCTTGGAGATGGAGTGGGGGATTAATTATTTCATAATTTTTAATCAAACCAGCATTAAGGTTAGGTTGATTTCCTCCTCTGCCTAAACTCCTCAAGTCTTCATAATTTTGCTTTAATAATTCGAACAAATAAGCATAATTCATTTTTTTTGAGGGAGATATAACAGCGCAAGCTTGATTCGTTGCGGCATCAATACCCAGAATACCGATTTGCCCTCTTGTCTTCCCCTGTCCATACATTGCAATAATTATCGACCCTTTAGGGTAAATTCTACAACTGGAAGACTTTAAAGCTTCTTCGGATATTTTTTCGTCTGTCTCTAAGATCGTTGTACCTCTAACTTCACCAGTTTTTACCCAGGGAATATTGCCAACATAAAAACTATCATTTGATCTGCTAGGGGTACTACCGGAAGAAACATTTGATAGGCCACCTATCTTTATCACCTCCCAGCCCTTCTCATTTCTAACCGGATCGCCAAACATATCAATAAAGATAGCTTGCGCAAGTTCGTTGTATTTGGTTTGTAGATCTTTGTCTTTGCGACGTAACTCATCCGCCTTGTCCAAGATTGTAGCTATTTTTTCTTGAATAGGGAATGGGGGGAGTGGGATTATAGATTCTTTTAAAAACTTAAAGTGACGGCTGTATCCCACATTGGGGAGCTTTATTGTTTTTAAGAAATGAAACAAGTATTTGGAATCTAGTTTTTGGCATGGTTCCAAAACTTTAACACCATCAGCGCCTAGAATAAAATCAAAATCAACGTATTTTATACATTTAGAATGATCTCCAAATACGACAACAGGCTTAACAACTTTAACTGTTAAATCGTCATCAAAATATCCACCAATAAACTTTTCACCCTGATCTATTATCGCATACTTTCCTTTCTCTAAATATTTATCTTGATTTAATTTTTTATTCCCTCCCGTAACGTCTTTTACAACATCTGTAAATTTAACTTTCTCCCACATACTACAACAGCCCTTTCAATTCGTTTAACAATATCTGTCTCTCCCGATCAATCTCTGCTATCTGCTCAAGGATGACTTCTGGCTTTTCATAGCTTAATTCTTCATAGACCACTTCTTTATATCTATTGATACTCAAGTCATACCCATTATCGCGGATTTCCTGCGCTGGCACGAAGAATGACTGATCCGTACGGCTGCGATCTTGCTCGATAGCTTGGTTATGGTATTGTGTGATAATATCTGGAATATCATTAGTCGCAATAGCATTGCGCTTGTCGTCCAAGCTATAACCATCGGCTTTCATATCGTAATACCATACCTTGTCAGTGCCGCCCGAATTGGTTTTGGTAAAGATCAGAATTGCGGTACTTACCCCTGCATAAGGTTTGAATACCCCTGAAGGCATGGAGATTACAGCTTGCAATTGTTGGTTGTCCACCAATTCTTTGCGAATGGCTTTGTGCGCAGTGGATGATCCAAACAAAACGCCATCAGGAACGATCACAGCAGCACGTCCTCCCAATGTCATCATGCGTAGCATCAGACTCAAGAAAAGAATCTCGGTTTTCTTCGTATTTGTCATTTGGAGCAAGGAGCTCTCGACATCATTTGCATTCAGCGCGCCCTTAAATGGTGGATTGGCTAAGATAAGGGAGTATTGCGAATTGACATTGTTTCGCTCTGCTAATGCGGACCCTGAGAAAAGTACCGGATTCTCAATGCCGTGCAACTGCAAATTCATCGAAGCGATGCGCAACATGGAGGGGTCAATTTCCATTCCGTTGAACATATTGCCGTAGTAGTGCTCGCGGAAAGCTTTTTCGAGCAACCAGTCTTCATGCGTTTCTTGGATGTACTCAGCAGCGTTTACCAAAAATCCCGCAGTTCCCATTGCTGGATCACAGATGGTATCGTCTTGCTGGGGTTGCATCAGCTCCACCATCATGCGGATGATATGTCGTGGAGTCCGGAACTGCCCATTGGTACCTGCCTCGGCAATTTTACTTAGCATATACTCGTATAGATCACCTTTCGTATCTCTGTTACTCAAAGGTAATTTGTCGATCTGTTGTACTACGCTATCTAACAAACTTGGATTCTCTATCATGAAAGTTGCGCCTTTCATGTACTGCGAAAATTTACCTCCTGCAGTACCGAGCGTACGCATAAAGTCAAATGCCGTCAGGTTCTCTAGATCTGTTTGTGGTATACGAAAGATATCCATCATGCGCTCAGGATCTAAGTCTTTAAAATAAGACCAACGTAGTGATTTCTGCTCTTCGGTGTAGATATCTGCTTTTTTTGAGCTTCCTAATAATTGTTTTTCTTTGTCAATCGTAATCTGCCTGTCATCTAATTGTTTTAAGAAAATCAGAAAGGTAAATTGTTCGATAAACGGTCAAGGGATTGGAAATTCCCCCTGTCCAGAAGTCATTCCATATTTTATCTATTTGGGATTTTATTTCTCCAGTAATCATCAGTATTGGGGTAATTTGTTGTTTTTTTTCCCCTGTAAAGGTAAAGATTTGTTTTTGTTCTTTATTTCCTAAAAGTTTGCATGCAGCCTTTTAAGACTGAATTTTATAATCTAACTCTAACTAGAGCTCGGTATATACAAAGGGTGGGCCTTGCTGTGAAAAATCGGGAGACCAACGATCTGCGATAAGGCTTCTTGTCCTAATATACACAACTGAGGCCGTTCCTTGTTAATAAGGAAACTTTATAACGTATGCATAAAGGGGCTGTCTTACGTCTGCTACATATAAGAATAGCTGACCGTTTGTGACACCGCAGGTTGAAAGTGATTTCAAGTACAAAATCTATATTATGCACAACTAGTTTCTCACGCGCTCAACACTACTAAAAGTATATACAATAGGTGGGCTTGCTCTTGATATAAACTTACACAAGTGGCGCTCGCTTTAAATCTGTTTAATAAGAAATATATCAATACCAATTTTGTCAATGTGCTATTCAGCTTTAATATACCTATCATAAGATCAAGGTTTCCCGAGAAATCCGTCAGAGCCGGTCGAGATCTGTAAAAGTGATAAACCAATTAAACATGGATTATGGAAAAAGGAACTTTGACGCAAGAAGACGAGGAACTCATGGGGCAATACGGCGAATACAGACAGATTAAAAAGGGAGCTTTGCTCCACAGAGAGGGAATGGTAGCAAACTATGCATCAACTCAAAAACTCACCCCAGAAACGCTACGAAGATTTTGTATCAAATTACCCCAATATCTACAATCGCATTCCGCTTTATATGATCGCTTCTTACCTAGGTATTTCAAGAAAAACACTGACAAGGGTTAGGGGCGGGAAATAATTAGTCACTTTATCACCATCTACACTCCTGATAAAAAGGTTTATCAAAATAATGATGATAAAAAAGGCTAAATTAACCGTAGTTCAGTTAGCCTCTTCTTACAACGTTGACAATAAAAAACCTTATGGATTGGTAGACCACAAACTAAATTCTTTTACAAAAGCACGTTTTGGCAATTTCAGATGGTGTACGACTAGGGTCGCCAAATCTTCCGGCTGTAATACTTTTTCTTCGTTTCCATCGGTGAAGTTGGCGTTCACCGTCATATCTGTGGCAATGGTACTCGGGTTGATGGTCGATACACGAATGTTGGACTTGCGGCCTTCTTGCATCACACTCTCGGTAAGATTGATCACCGCTGCTTTTGATGCTCCGTAGGCACTCATTTTTGCAGAACCTTTCAAACCTGAGGTAGATGCTATGTTAATGATATCACCACCATTGTTTTTGACCATTTCCGGGAATACCTCGTGGATCATATAATACGTTCCAAATACATTTATTTTGAAAGATTGCTCCCATTGCTCAACTGGCAATTCGTTGATACCTCCTACAGCCAAAACTCCGGCACTATTGATAAGAATATCAATAGTTTCAAAAGTTTCCAAAATACTTTTTACCGTGTCTTGTACACCTGTATAATCTGAGACATCCAAGGCATAAGTTTGCACTTTTACATCGCTGTTAATGGCGCTGATTTCAGCAGCTACCCGTAACAAATCTTTTTCTGTACGACCTGCCAGAGCGATATTGACCCCTTCTTTTGCCAATTCCAAAGCCATCGCTTTACCTAACCCTTTACCAGCACCTGTGATAAGGGCATTCTTATTTTTTAAATCTTGCATATTTCTATTTTATATATCGCAAAATTCTGTTTTTATTTTATTATAAACGACTATTGAGCATTAAAATGTAAATTTGTTCCGTAATAATGAACATAACATGATACAGTCGGTCGAGAAGCTATTTCTCATTATGGATTATATGGTACAAAACGGTAATCGGGTGCGTATACAAGATATTGCATCAGGTTTGGATATGAAAAAATCTACGGTACATAATTTTGTTAAAACCTTGGTGCAGATGGGCTATGCAGATCAAGAGGAACTTTCTACCCGATATTACCTCACAGGCAAAATGCATCACCTCATCCCAACGGAATATTCTACCGCTACACTGAAGACAGACTATCGTCCTATCGTAGAAAAAATAACCGAACTCACCGGTGAAACCGCTTATCTAACCATACAGCTAGGATCCTATATGCGGCACGAACTAAAAAGCGATCCCAAACGCTCTGTACGTATAAGTCTAGAAGTAGGTAAAGAAATGGATGTAATGAATTCGGCTTTGGGCAATGTTTTTATGGCACATTCACCGAGTTTGACCAAACAATTAATGGTTAATCTCATCGAGCCAGAACAAATCAAATTGCAAAAGCAACTCGATAATGTAATAGAAAAAGGCTATGCTGAAGATTATGAACGTTTGGAAAAAGAGATGAATTGCGTAGCGGTACCAATTTATAGTAATAATAAATTATTGGCAGCAATTGGTATTTCAGGCCCATCGTATCGTTTTGGAACTAAAGAAATGCAACAGGGAATACAGATCATTCAATCATTATTAAAGAATAAGGTATCTTAATCTACACGATAATCGTTCTATAGCGTGTATATTGAATGCATCATGCTTATTGTACTGTGACAATTAAAAATGTAACATTGATTATTGTTGAGTAAAGGAAAAGAGTCCTCGCCAATTCCAGGACTCTTTTCCTTTACTCATTTTATCATTTCCCTTTTGTTTGAACCAAAAATCGAAAATTGCAATTAATGTAGCAGATCAGGTCGGAGAAATGTTGTAAGTTTGAAATTAGCTGTTAACGCGATGTGGAGAATGAAGCCTCGTAGACCTTCAAATTCCCTTTGTTGTCTTTCACTTCAAGTTTAAAGTCGTGTCTGCCACTGCTGAGTTCCGGTTCGAAGTCATGCCAGATATGTCTTGTTTTAGGGTCATATTTCATTAAAGCCCATTTCCCGTCAATATAAGCGTCAAAAGTAGCTATACCCGATAGATTGTCACTGATGGTAAAATCGATGGAGCGTTGATTGGAAACATTCTTGCCGTCGGTCAGGTTACGCGCAGTGATATTTGGTGCAATGGTATCGACAGCGATGTAAAAACCACCAAATTCGCGTACGTTGGCTACCACCCAGCCGTTCTCATATTGACCACCTTGTGCTCCGCCATCAGAAGAAACAATCAAGGCTTTGTCATAAAGATTTTCAGACAAGCTGTAGTCTGGTTTGATCATGAGCTTATAAAATCCGAACACCGGTGTATAAGCGTTGTGGATATAGTGCATTGCCGAGTAGCCTTTTGCAGGTTTTGCTCCCTGCGAATAATTGAAGTAAAGGTCGTCATACAATATATTTTTGCTCATATAAACCCGAGCATTCTCCGCTTCATATTTGTTTTCATCGGCATAGTGAAACATTTTAAGCCCCTTCGCATTTGGGCGGCTGATGGAAAGTGAAGGGTTATTCTGCACCTTAAAATTCAATTCACTCGTATTCCCTTGAACATCCTTAACCACATATTTTACCTCATGCACCTCATTGTCTTTCAACGTGATTTTACCGAGGTTATCCAAGTTTTTGAAGATGTTGATCGGATTGTTAGGATCTTTGAAGCTCTTTTGCACGCGTACCCCTGATTTTTTTAAATAAGGGTAGTCTACGTAAGACTGGATCGCACGGGTCTGATCAAAAGGAATGGATTCGAACAGTACCGTGCTGATGTTTTTATTGTCTAAAAATAGTTCAATCGAATATACACCATATGTAAAAGAGATTCCTCTCCGTTTATCAACGGTGTTGATTCCCAATCCAAAGGTACCATTCACAGGTATCGGCGCGGTACTCGCTAAGCTATAGGTACCATTGCCAGCCGACTTGATCGTCTGATGTCTTCGAGGTGTATTTTCGTCGAATATTTCGGAACCCAAATCGTAGACCGTCATACCGCGGATAATCGGTTTGACACCGTCTGGAAACAACAGTCCAAACAATTGCGGATTGAGCGGCAATTGTGCTTTTGTATCCCGGATTTCGAAATGAAGATGTGGGCCAGCTGAACCACCGGTATTGCCCGAATTTGCAATAAACTCACCTTTTTTCACCGGGACCTGATTTGGTTTGAGGAATACATCGACATCAAAACGTTTCTGCTTGTACTGCTCATCTTTGATGATTTTAGCAAGATCTGAATTGAAACTCTCTAAGTGCATGTATACCGAGGTGTAACCATTGGGGTGATCAATGTAAACATAATTACCACCACCACCTATCTGTACCCTGACGCGGGATACAAAACCTTCCGCCGCTGCATGCACAGGAATATTGATGCGTTGTTGTGTGCGGTAATCGTCTCCGCCATGAAAATGCGTCGCGCGCAATTCGCCAAACGATCCCGAAGCCTGTGGAGGAATATCCATGGGGCGTACAAAATAATTTTGTGGATAATTGCGACTTTTGATAATATCTTGCCCTTGGCTTAGGCCTGCCGTACAAGTGAGGAAGGCCAGTAATGCTATTCTTTTTGTTGTCATAAGATGTCCGAGCTTATTTAATTTTACAGCTAAACATCTTCTGTTCGCCGATGAAACCTTCCAATAAATCGCCGATGGCTACAGATCCGACACCAACTGGAGTTCCGGTGTAAATGAGGTCACCTTTGCGGAGGGTAATAAATTTGGAGGTATATACAATCAGATCTTCGTAGGAAAATATCATATCCTTGGTATTTCCCTGCTGGACTGTTTGTCCATTTTGCTGCAGGGAGAACTCAATCGAGTTCACATCTGCAAGCTCTCCTTTAGGAATCAAGTTGCTGATCACTGCAGAATGGTCAAATGCTTTTGCCAATTCCCAGGGAAGGCTTTTCGCTTTAAGTTCCTGCTGTACATCTCTGGCGGTGAAGTCAATGCCCAGACCAATGGCATCATAATACGTTGACGCAAATTTGGGCGTGACATGCTTTCCTTCTTTACAGACCCGGAGGACAACTTCGGTTTCGAACTGAATGTTTTTGGAGAATTCGGGGTAATAGAAATCTTTGTTATCCTTTAATACCGCAGTATCGGGTTTTAAAAATATAATGGGATTTTCTGGGACTGGATTATTGAGTTCTTTCGCGTGGTCGATGTAATTGCGACCGATTGCAATTATTTTCATGATATAAATTTTTAAGGCAATGAAGCTTTCAGATTTCTTGGCAAGCGCTTTAGCTCGACGTTCATCGCGAGGATGTTTGAAGCCAGATCCAAAGATGGCTCCGCTTTTTATGTGAGCGTCTTACACGTGGCGGAGACATATAACTTCCATGAAGATCATATGACTATCTTCCTAAAGCTTGTTGCGGACTTATACCCAGTAAACCTGTGTTTTCGCTTGCCACAACAAACTTAGCAAATGTCCGATGGTTATCCAAAAATGAAGAGAAGCAAGTCCATTTTAATTTAAATTAAGATTGCTATTTATATAGGTTTTAGTTAGGTTTTGTTTAGGTTTTAGTTAGGTATAATATAGGTTATACCTAATTAAGACCTAAACTATATCTAACCTAATAATAAGTTATACCTAACTTAATTCAAACATAAATCCAAATCAATTGTTAGGAGGTTGTTATTAAGATGATATTAAACAAAAAACTTAAAATATGGCTATATTAGAAGATGGGCCAAATGGTGGTTTCCGGGGTAAAGTTGGATCGATATATGGATACAATCGTATGGGGCAATGGATTATTCGGGGTGCAAGGAGGAAAAGTAGTAAACCTCCGACTGAAGCTCAGCGATTACATCGCCAAAAAATGAAGGCTGTCGGAAAATTTTGTGCAGAGAACAAAGCAGTTTTTGATTTTGGCTATGAGTTAAAAAAAGAAAATGGATCTAAATATGGTGCATTTCAGCTTGCGCAAAAGCATGTTTTCAATGATGTGTTGGCTTTTGATACTGACTATAATCCCGTCGTGAATTTTGAAAATTTGAACGTGTTTGTGGGGGATTTAATACCGCCTGAGGGTACTAAGGTGAGTGTGAGTGAAGGACGTATATTTTTGGAATGGATACCAAACCCAGCGTATGATGATGAAATTTATAAGTTAAATCTAGCATTTGTTAGCTTAAATGATTTCTGTTCCTTAAAACCAGCAGTTGCATCTGCTAAGGATGGTCAATGTTTCGTCAATGTACCAGTTGAATTAAATCAGAAAGCTGATTATCATGTCTACATCGGGTTTTGGGATACCTATCATGGTGCATTCTCAAATTCGACCTATTGTGGCGTCATTTAATAGGATTTTTCCACCTACTTGTGTATCTTTAACACTATGAATAAAATACAGGCGGTATTGTTCGATCTAGACGGTACGTTAATTGATTCGGAATATTTCTATTTCAAAAATTGGGCACCTATATTAAAACAGGAATTTAACCTTCAGATCAGCTATGAAGATTGGATTCGCGATTTTGCTGGACATACTTTAGCACATAATGTCAAGCGTCTTACCGAGGACTATGGCTACGACGTGACGGAAGAACATATGTGGAAGCGTACACGTGCGGCTTATGCCGATTCTAACATGAGCGATATAGAATTGATGCCTGGAGCACGAGAAATTTTAGCTTTTTTGAAAGCAGAAGATATCCGTATTGGGCTGGTGACCTCAAGTTATAGAAGCACTGTCGATACTGTTTTGGGCAAACATGAGCTTTTGGATTATTTTGAGTTTTTTGTCACGCGTGAGTGTGTGGAGCTGCCAAAGCCCGATCCGGAACCTTATCGTTTGGCATTGACACATCTGGGTCTACCAGCCGACCGCTGTGTGGCTATTGAGGATACGTCAACAGGAAGTACATCGGCATTGGGAGCAGGGACACAGTTGATTGCAGTTACGAAGCAAGAGGTAGAACGTGCTAGACTAACAGCTGTTGATAACATTGTGGAAAACTTATTCGAGGCGAAAGCCCTGTTGGCGCACTGGATTTGAGGGTTGTAAAATCATTTAATCGTTTTAGCATTTGTATTTTTATTCGGATATATGTAATATTATCGAATTGTAAAGGGAACTCTGAATTATGAACCGTAGAACCGCAATAAAACAATTTTTCATTATAGCTGGCGGACTGACAATTTTGTCGTCCTGTCTGAATGATGGAGGTGCATCAATTGTATTAAATAAGTTGAAGATTTCGGCCGAAGATGAGCAATTTTTGGGCGATCTGGCGAACATCCTGATTCCAAAATCGGATACACCAGGAGGAAAGGAGCTGAATCTGCATCTTTTCGTTATTAAAATGGTCGATGATTGTGAGTCGCCAGAAAATCAGGCTAAATTTGTCGCCGGTTTCAACAAGTTGCGAAAACAGTTGAATTTAAAAAATAGCAAAGCGACTGAGACCACTTTGGCGGGGTTAAAAGACCAAACCGACGAGAGGGCTTTTTTTGAGACCTTCAAATCGCGTGCAATTCAGGGGTATATGAATTCAGAATACGTGATGAAGAATAAGGTGATCTATAAACTTATTCCAGGTCCGTACAATGGTGCGGTAAAAGTTAAGGCATAAATAGCACATGGCAAATCTAAATATTGACAGTGAAAAAAACAGAACCTACGATGCGATCGTGATCGGTTCGGGAATTAGTGGCGGTTGGTCCGCAAAAGAGTTGTGCGAGAAGGGGTTGAAAACATTGGTTTTGGAGCGTGGACGTGATGTACAACATATCAAGGATTACCCAACCACCAATATGATGCCTTGGGAGTTTGAGCATCGGAACGAGATGCCGTTCAAAGTAAAAGAAGAAAATCCGATTGTCAGCAAATGTTATGCATTCCATGAAGATGCGGCCCATTTTTTTGTAAAAGACAAGGAACACCCTTATATTCAGGAGAAACCTTTTGACTGGATCAGAGGCTATCAGGTTGGCGGCAAGTCCTTATTATGGGCGAGACAGACGCAACGGTGGTCTGATTTTGATTTCGAAGGGCCAGCGAGAGATGGTTTTGCAGTAGATTGGCCGATACGTTATGCTGATTTGGCGCCTTGGTATGCTTATGTCGAAAAATTTGCCGGTATTGCCGGTAATCACGATGGACTTCCTGAATTGCCGGACGGCGAGTTTTTGCCAGGCTACCCCTTAAATATTGTCGAGAAGTATTTTAAAGAAAGCGTCCAAAAGAAATTTCCGGAGCGCAAAGTTATTTCAGCACGATGTGCACACCTATCTAAACCAAATCAGATTCACATCGAACAAGGACGTGTACAGTGTCAGAATCGCGTACTTTGTCAGCGCGGATGTCCTTTTGGTGGATATTTCAGTTCTAATGCAACGACAATTCCTTGGGCCGCCAAGACCGGGAATATGACGCTACGTCCATTTTCTGTTGTTCATTCAATCCTCTATGATGAACAAAAAGGAAAGGCAGTGGGTGTACGTGTTATTGATACCAATACAAAAGAGGAAATTGATTTTTATGCCAAACTGATTTTTGTCAATGCGGCTGCAATCAATACGAATTTGATCTTATTGAATTCTAAATCGAACCGTTTTCCAAATGGTTTGGGTAATGATAGTGGTGTGCTCGGAAAATATGTTGCTTTTCACAACTATAGCGCACGAATTTATGCAGAGTATGAAGGACTGTTGGATTTTACGGCCGAAGGGCGGAATCCAGCAGGTGGAGGGTATATTCCACGTTTCAGAAACTTGCACAAACAGGAAACGGACTTTTTAAGGGGCTATGCCGCCGGTTTCGGAGCTTCGCGTAGTAAAGAGTCCGATCGTTCGGGCTTAGGGCTAGATCTGAAAAACAATTTGTTGAATCCTAAATTAGGTGTTTGGCAGGTTGGATCTCACATGATGGGTGAAACGATACCAAAAGAATCGGGAATGGTTTCATTGGATAGCAGTAAGAAAGATGACTGGGGTATTCCTTTGTTAAAAATTGCTGTCGATTATGATGAGAATGATGAAAAAATGAAAAAGGATTACATTGCTGTCATGACGGAGATGTTTACGGATGCTGGCTTCACAAACATTCGCCCGGATTCACACTGGCAAGCTCCAGGTTTGGATATCCATGAAATGGGTGGTGCACGTATGGGGCACGACCCGAAAACTTCGGTATTGAATAAATGGAATCAGATGCATGCTGTGAAAAACGTTTTTGTCACAGACGGTGCAAGTATGACCTCGACATCAACACAAAATCCTTCATTGACCTATATGGCATTTTCGGCACGATCTGTCGATTATGCGATTAGCGAGATGAAGAAAGGAAATATTTAGTTTACAGGGGAAAGGTTTTGAAAATAAATCTTTCCTCTGTAAAATTAAAGTGCTATCTTTCCACCCGAATAGCACGCTAAAACCAAGAAGAATAACCAAAAAGGAAAACAATAACGAATAAACAATTAATGAACAAATAAGTAATCAAAAAAAAGCAATTAAAAAACCAAAATAGGGAAACCAAAAAATTTTACAACAAAAGCAAAAGCGATTTAGCAGACTTTATTGCAGATTCTATGCGGCAATAATACCATAGACATTTGAACCCAGACGTTTTCTGTTAAGTGAAAGCAATGGAATATAGCAGGCAATTTTAAGAAAGCAGATCGATTTTAAAACGATCAATTAAGGGAAACTAAATTAAACTAGGCGTTCTAAGCATCTTTTTGCTAAAACGTTTTTATAAACCAAATCACTATTATAAATAATTAATAGACTGCCAGATTTAATCTATTACGATAGAGATGGGGATCAGGTATTCGTATTAATTATTGAAGATGATACTAATTAAACATGACCGTTTAAGCTTATCAAAGTTAAAACGTTTTATAAACCAAAATCACTAATTATATGAGCAGAATCGATTTAGAATCATTTGCCCGCTTAACGAAAAATACCAAGCTGTTTTTTTCGTTGGCTATTATCGCAGGGACGATACATCAGGCAAATGCGCATGTCATCGCCAAGAGGGAAGATCCAAAAGAGACCTTTACCCATAAGGTCGCTAAGTTTCAGGATTTAATTAAAGGAAAGGTACAGGATGCGAAGACTGGAGAAGGGGTCTCCGGTGTTTCGGTTACCGTCAAGGGATCAGTAAAAGGTACAACATCGGATGGTCAGGGTAATTTTGCCCTGCAAGCCAAGATAGGAGATGTCCTTGTCGTTTCGTCTATTGGTTATCGAACAAACGAAGTCAAAGTAATAGGAAATGCCCCGATTGATATTCGACTATCCGCGACAGAAGACCAATTGGAGGAGGTTATTGTTGTCGGTTATGGTACGCAAAAGAAAAGTGAAGTGACTTCAGCAGTGGCCTCTGTAAAAGAAAAGGATTTCAATCAAGGTGGTATGCGCAACCCAATGGATCTGGTGCAAGGTAAAGTTGCCGGGCTAAACGTGACGAGAACCCAGGGCAGTAATCCAAATGCTGGTTCAGATATCCAATTGCGGGGTATGGCCTCCATGAAAGGCGGAAACTCCCCGCTGATTGTCATTGATGGCATTCCTGGTGGAAATCTAGATTTGATCAAGCAAGGAGATATTGAATCCATAGACGTGTTAAAGGACGGATCTGCAGCGGCTATTTATGGGACGCGGGGTAATGGTGGTGTAATTTTAGTAACCACTAAAAAAGGCAAATCTGGAGAACCACGATTTGAATATTATACCTATGGTCAACATGAGTCTGTCGCAAAGAAACCTTCGATGCTGAGTGCGCAGCAATTTAGAGATTATGTGGTCAACGGACAGAATAAACCTGATCTTGACCTTGGCGCTTCAACAGATTTGTATGACGAATTGATCAATAAAGGTAATTTCTCAACATTCCATAATTTTGTTGCCAGCGGTGGTGGCGATAAATCCAACTACCGTGCTTCAATTAACTATGAAAATGCCGAAGGCATTGCTAAACAGAATGGACGTCAGCAATTTGGCGGTCGTGTCAATTTTTCGCAAACTGGATTAAAAGATCGATTGACTTTCTCCGGTAATATTGCTGCCAATTTCAATAAAGCAGATCTTTTGGGTGGAAAAACGGAATATTTCGAACAGGCAATCCAGCGTAATCCAACTGCTCCACTATACAATCCCGATGGAAGTTTTTACCAAACCCAGGGTTATAATAATTTTAATCCGCTGGATCGTATGGCCAACCGTGTAGATCAACGCAATCAGGAAACTTTTTCGGGAGACGCACGTATGAAACTCAAGATTATAGAACCATTGAGCATCTCAGCCTTCGGATCCTATCTTAGAAATAATTGGAACGATCGTCAATTTCGTTCGATAAAAGATTGGGACCAACGCCAAAATTCTGAGTATCAGGGTATGGGCTATGCTTGGAAAAGAAATGAGTTGAATTGGTCCAAGACCTTTGAAACAACAATTGATTACAACCAGACATTCAACGACAAGCATAATATAACGGGTTTACTCGGTTACAGTTTTCAATATAATGGTTATGAGCGGTTTGAGATGTCCAATAATGGTTTTACAACAGACGCTTTTCAAGATTGGGACATGGGAAGTGGTACGGCTCTGACAAATACCAAATTGCCAAGACCATCGATGGGCTCATTTAAGGAAGACAATAAATTGATTGCTTTTTTTGGACGGGTAAATTATAATTATGACCAAAAGTATTTTGTGAGTGCAATTCTTCGCCGAGAGGGATCTTCGCGATTTGGTGCTAATCATAAATGGGGTAATTTCCCTGCCATTTCTGCGGGATGGACCATTACAAACGAAGACTTTTTCTCCAATAAAGACCTTGTCAACAATCTGAAGCTCCGTGTGGGGTATGGGGTAACCGGTAATCAGGGCTTCCCAAATTACAATTCGTTGATCTTGTTGGGAACAGGTGGGGTATATCCGCAGGATGGCATCTATTATCAAACGTATGGACCGACACAGAACCCCAATCCCGACTTAAAATGGGAACAAAAAGCCGAATTGAATATCGGGCTCGATTTTGGTTTGTGGAATAACCGACTAACAGGGTCTCTAGATGTCTATAATCGTAAAACCAAAGATTTATTATACCAATATAAGGCGCAACAGCCAGCCTATGTGAGTACAAACATTTGGTACAATGTAGGCGAGGTTTCGAATAAAGGTGTTGAGTTGCAATTGTCTGGAGTTCCAATTCAAAAAGAAGATTTTAAATGGACGGTGGATTTTGCGGGAAGTTATCAAAAGAATAAACTCGTTACCATGTCCAATGATATCTTTAAGAGTAATTGGATGACTTTTGGCGGTCTGCCCTCTCCAGGTAATCTCGGAGATGCCATTCGTCTTGAAGAAGGCGGTGAAATTGGTTCCTTCTATGGAAAACGTTATGCGGGTCTGAATGATGCTGGAGAATGGCTCTTCTATAAAGCTGACGGCTCCAAGGCTACCATTGCGGATATAAATGATAATGATCGCGCCTATATTGGAAATGGTGTTCCCAAATTCAATGCGTCGCTAGGTAACCGGTTTGCCTATAAGGGCTTCGATCTGACCGTATTTTTCAGAGGGAAATTTAAGTATGATATTTTAAATACAGCGGATATGTTCTTTGGTAATCAAAAATGGTTGCCTAATAATGTTTTCGAAAGTGCTTTTACTAAACATGCCGACCTTAAACAGGATCCACAGTATTCGGATTACTACCTTGAGAATGGAAGTTTTGTGAAACTGGATAATATTACATTGGGATATAACTTTAAACTAAAGACTGATTATATCAAAAGTCTATATGTATATGCGACAGGGAGAAATATCGCAACCATGACCAAATATACGGGGATTGATCCAGAGTTGCAGGATACAGGTTTTGAAGCAGGGATTGATTCGCGCAGTTTCTATCCAAGAACAAGATCTTGGACAATTGGTTTAAATGTTGGATTTTAAAATAGTAAGGTTATGAAAAAAACAAATAAATATTTATTCGCCATCCTGAGCACTGTTACCTTAGGTATCTCTTTTAGTTCCTGCACCAAGTTGGATGAGACAGTGTATAGTAAGATCAAGGATGATAATTTTTATAAGAATAAACGGGAGGTTATGCAAGCTGCGCTCCGCCCTTTTACACATATGCAGGCCTGGCTTGCACCTACAGGTGGAAATGGCTTTTATTATCATTCCGAATTAAGTGCCGATCAGGTGGCCTGGCCGCAAAAGGGACGCCATGGATATGACGGTGGAGACCATATCCGGCAGCACTATCATACCTGGACAAGCAATGAAAGCCGAATGCGTGGGGCCTGGGAGTTGATGTGGGGCGGCGTTGGCTATGTCAATAATGCTATTCAGGATATTGAGAAATTGGATATCGCTAAAATTGCGGATCTGACAGAGGATGAACGCACGCAAATACTTGTGCAATTAAAAGTAATGCGGGCATTTCACTACATTAAGATAATGGATCTTTGGGGCAACGTTCCTATTGTGACAAAGGTAGCCGATCCTATTAACCCCGAAACCAAACCGAGAACAGAGGTTTTTGCATTTGTGCAGAAGGAGCTGGAAGAAAATGTGGATAAGTTGCCTAAAACCTCGGCCAGTAATATCGGTCAGGTATCTATGGCTGCGGGTTATGCCATGCTGGCTGAACTCTATCTCAATGCCGAAAAATGGTCGGGTAAGGCAATGAATGATGAATGTATCGCTGCTTGTGATAAGATTATTTCCGGACAGGCTGGCGGCATTGGAGGGGCTCCTAAATTGAGCCCTGATTTGAATGCATTGTTCAGTAATACCAATTCGGCGAATCCGGAATCCTTATTTCAATTTCAATATAGCAGACAGGCGGGGTTTACATTCGATTGGTCGGGATTCTATATGAGTTATGACTATATGAAGGAAGTGCTCAAAGTTGGTTACGGTGGATGGAATGCATTTGTTGTTATCCCTACCGCATTTAATGCCTATGCTGAAAATGACTTGCGGAAGAAAGAATGGTTTTTGTTTGGACCACAATATAAATACGGCACCACTACACCTGTATTGGGAACGGAAGAGTATTCAGGTAAACCGCTGGTGTTTGTCAATTCGATCCGCCGAGAAAGCGAAGGTGATAAAACTTCAGAAGGTGGTATGACAAAAGGAGAAGAGAATTCTGGAGCTCGATTTAATAAATATAAATCAGGTACCTTGGACGATGCCAACTACTGGGAGAATGATTATATTATTTATCGTTTAACGGAGATCTATTTCGATAAAGCTGAAGCACTTATGCGTAAGAATGGTGGAAAAGCCAGTAGTGAGGCTGTGGAGTTGGTCAATGAATCCAGAAAAAGAGCATTTAGTAAGGCTGACTGGCCTATGGCGCAGTATACTGTCGCTACATTGACGCTGGATGAATTACTGGCGGAACGGGGACGTGAATTTATTTTTGAAGGAAAGCGCCGGACAGATCTAATCCGATTCGGAAAATATATATCCGGATCTTGGTGGGATCATAAAGCTACGAACGATAAGAATAAAGAACTATATGCGGTACCGATGGATCAATTGGCAATCAATCCCAATTTAAAACAAAACCCTGGTTATTAATGTTCAGGAATAGTAGATGCCGTATAGGTATCTACTATTCTTTTACCTAAAACACATGAAAAGATATTTTACGTTGTTTCTTTTGAACTTTATTGGTGTAACCTTATTTGCACAGAAAAATAATTTTCAGAACTATGCTATCCAAACTTTAGATAGCATCTATAGCAAGTTTGGAAATACCAAGAATCAGCTCTTGGCTGAAAAATATCCCTTTGATGAAAACTTTAAAGCTGATTATCTGGATAATAATCAACAGGCAGCGCAGCAAAAGAAATATGCTTATCTATGGCCTTTCTCGGGTAGTTTCTCGGCTGTAAATGCCTTGATGGAATTGCCAAAAACAAAAAAGGCATTTCAGTTCATACTTGACAAAAAAGTCCTGGTTGGGCTACAGGAATATAGGGATGAAAGTCGGTCGCCGGTTGGTTATGCTTCTTATTTAAATACAGCTCCTCCCTCGGATCGTTTTTATGACGATAATATCTGGTTGGGTATCGATTTTACCGATAGCTATATCCATACAAAAAAAATAAACTACCTGTCTTCGGCCAAAGAGATCTGGAATTTTGTAAAGAGTGGGGAGGATGATAAACTCGGCGGTGGCATTTATTGGTGTGAACAGAAAAAGGAATCTAAAAATACCTGTTCGAATGCACCAGCAAGTGTATTTGCACTTAAGTTATTTATGGCAACCAATGATAGGTCCTATCTGCAAGAAGGGGAACGTCTTTATGAATGGACAAAAAGAAATCTTCAGGATCCCGAAGATAAGTTATACTGGGACAATATGCAGCTCAATGGAAAGATTGGAAAAGCTAAGTTTTCGTACAACGCCGGACAAATGTTGCAGGCAGCAGCCCTGCTTTATAAGTTAACGAAAAATAAACGGTACCTTGAGGATGCACAACAGCTGGCTGAGGCCTGTCTAGGCTATTTTTTCGAAACGGATGCGAAATTGAATTTCCCAAAATTGAAAAATAGCAATTTGTGGTTTCATGCCGTAATGATGCGTGGTTACATCGAGCTCGCTGCGGTGAATGGCGACCAAAGGTATCTCACCGTTTTTGCGAAAAATCTTGAATTTGCCTGGCAGCATATGCGCGATCAAGCAGGGCTTTTCAGTCCAGACTGGACCCTGAAGGATCAGCATAAATCGAAATGGCTGCTCGATCAGTGTGCTTTTGTCGAAATGTACGCACGGTTGGCAAAAGCTGGGTATTAAAATCGATGTAAAACGGTATAAGGTTAAGACGCTGAAAATAATTTTTCAGCGTCTTTTTTTTGTTCTGTAACATATTGGTTAGAGAGATTAAATAATGTTTACTTAACATAATAGATGCTGTAAAATTTCTATTTGAACACCACCGTGGATATCATAAAAAAGGAGAAACCGACGGTTACTTTTGTGCATTTCGACCAACCTGATGGCGTAGGCCATAATATCGGGCATAATACACCGGAATACTATGCCGAACTAAAACAGGTCGACAGACGTATTGGTACCTTGCAGCAAGCTGTAAAAGATGGGGGAATAGCAGACGAAACAATTTTTGTTATTGTTGCGGATCATGGTGGTACCGGAAAAGGACACGGTGGTAAATCGCTGGCCGAGGTGGAGATTTCTTGGGTAATGACCTGACCAGGTGTGCCAAAAGGAAAAGAAATCAAGGAAACTTTGATGATTTATGATATCGCGCCTACGTTAACTTGGTTGCTTGGTGCACCGCTTGATGCCGCTTGGCGCGGACAGGCAATCAAAGCATTCCAACAATAGTTGTTTCCCGTCAAACAAAAAGCCCCAAAG